>CAMLNB010000140.1 GCA_946481205.1 uncultured Kangiella sp.
TTGAGCCAACAAATTCCTGACTGGCGTCTATGCTTGATGTCAGTGTCGCCCAGCCGGCGGCAAGGGAGTATTCGTCAATCATGGCCGAGGGACGCGACCGCCGCAGTCAGCGCGGCAGCCGCATCGAGTCCGGCAATTACCGGCTCTATCTGGTGGTACGGCATGGCAGCCTGACCGGCTTGCTGGCGCATATCGCCTTTATCCCGCTTTTTCTGCTGCTGGGCGTGCCAAGTCTGGCGGCGTTCAATGTGCTGAGTGTGGCGGCGTGGGCGCTGGCACGCTGGCGCAACGAGCAGGGCCGTCACGGTTACGCCATTCAGCTGATTACCTTGGAAGTGGTGCTGCATGCGGTGCTGGCAACCGTGCTGCTCGGCTGGGACAGCGGTTTCCCGCACTATCTGGTCACGCTCATTACCTTCGTGATGTTCAATTACCAGCAGCGCAATGTGATCGTGGTGTTGCAGGCGGTGGGCATTGTGCTGATTTATGCCGGTCTGTTCAGCTGGACCCATACAGGCGGTTTTATCAGCTTGCCTGCGCACTGGCTGGCTTGGCTGCAGTTCAGCAATATCCTGGTCAGCTTCTCGACCCTGGCGCTGATCAGCTACTACTTCCGCGAAGCCTCGCTGCATTCCGAGCAGAGCATGGCGGAGCTGGCCCACACCGATCAGCTGACCCGGCTGCCGAATCGGCACCGGCTCTGGGAGCGGCTGGAAGGCGAGCGGCTGCGCAGCGCCCATCAGCAGCAGTCGTTTGTGCTGGTGATGGCCGACATCGACCATTTCAAGGCGATTAACGATCAATACGGCCACGAAACCGGTGATCGGGTGCTGCGCCATGTCAGCGAGCTGTTGACTGCCTGCCTGCGCGAGCAGGACACGGTCGGGCGCTGGGGCGGTGAGGAGTTTTTGCTGATCCTGCCGCAGATGCAGCAGGCCGACGGCCTTCGCGCGGCCGAACGGATGCGCGAGGCGGTGGCCAAATCGACCATGCTGCTGGAGGGCCGAGGTGTCTCGGTGACGCTGTCGTTTGGGGTGGCGGCCTGCACGCCCGGCACCGATCTCGATGCCTGCCTGCGTGAGGCCGATGCCGCGCTGTACCGCGCCAAAGCGGCCGGCCGGAACCGGGTCATGGCGGCCGAAACCGGCTGAGATTCTCCCCGAACGCCAGCGGCACACCGGTCCGACTTGTTCAAATTGCCCGTCCCAGCCGTCGGTTGACGCCTGCCCGAGTGGGGGCCGGATCGGTATAATCCGCGCCACCTTTTTTGCCCCTTTCGCCGCCAGGCGGACTTTCACAGGAAGGCGCCCACCATGGGTTTGCGTACCCCGTTCTACGATCTCCACGTTGCTGCCGGTGCCAAGATGGTCGATTTCGGCGGCTGGGATATGCCGCTGCACTACGGCTCGCAGCTCGACGAGCACCACATCGTCCGCAAGGACGCCGGTTTCTTCGACGTCTCGCATATGACCATCCTTGAAGTGCGCGGTGCCGACGCCAAAGCCTACCTGCAGCACCTGCTGGCCAATGATGTCGACAAGCTCAAGCAATCGGGCAAGGCGCTTTACAGCGGCATGCTGAACGAACAGGGCAAAGTGGTCGATGACCTCATCGTCTACTACCGTAACGATCAGTACTACCGCGTCGTGGTCAACGCCTCGACCCGCGACAAGGACATCGCCTGGATGGAAAACCAGGCCCAGGGTTTCGCCGTATCGGTGGAGCACAACCGCGGCCTCGCGATGCTGGCCGTGCAAGGTCCGCAGGCGCGCGAGAAAGCGCACATTGCGCTGGGCAAGCTGGCCACCGATGGCGTGAAAAATCTCGGCGTGTTCTTTGCTGAAGAAGTAGACGGTTGGTTTATCGCCCGCACCGGCTACACCGGTGAAGACGGTTACGAAATCATGATCCCGCTGCAGCATATCGACAGCTTCTGGAAAGCGCTGATTGCTGCCGGAGTGGCACCGTGCGGTCTCGGTGCCCGCGACACGCTGCGGCTGGAAGCCGGCATGAACCTGTATGGCTCGGACATGGACGAGACCATCAGCCCGCTCGAAGCGAACATGGGCTGGACCATTGCCTGGGAACCTTCGACACGCAATTTCGTCGGCCGGGCCGCGATTGCTGCCGAGAAAGCCGCTGGCGTCAAACGCAAGCTGGTCGGCCTCGTCATCAGCGAGAAAGGCGGTATTCCGCGCGGTCACCAGAAAGTCGTGCTGGCCGACGGTAGCGAAGGTGAAATCACCTCCGGTACCTTCTCGCCAACGCTGCAGCTCGGTATTGCGATGGCGCGGGTACCGGCCAGCGTGACCGACACCGTCCACGTTGAAATTCGCGGCAAGCTGATGCCGGCCAAAGTTGTGAAAGTGGGTTTCGTTCGCAACGGCAAGTCTGTTCTGTAATTCGACAGAGCGACGCGCAGATGCGATTGCCAAACCAGACCGTCGTCAACGTCGGTTTTGTTCGTAACGGCAAATCGGTGCTTTAATTCGACAGATTTTCCGCTGCCGGCTTTGACCGGTAGCGGATGCAGTTTGCAGCTTTGTTTTTCAAGATCGCACTTACACCTTACCAACGCTGAGGATACAGACCATGGCGCATTACCCGAACGAGCTCCACTACGCCAAATCGCACGAATGGGCGCGTCGCGAAGAAGACGGCACCTACACCATTGGCATCACCGAGCATGCGCAAGAGCTGCTGGGCGATCTGGTCTACGTCGAGCTGCCGGAAGTCGGTGACGATGTCACCGCCGGCGACGAGTGCGGTGTGGTCGAGTCGGTCAAAGCCGCGTCGGACATCTACAGCCCGATCTCCGGTGAAGTGATCGCCATCAACGAAAAGTTGGCCGATGCCCCGGAAAAAGTGAACAAGGATTCCTACGGCGCTGGCTGGTTGTTCCGGGTCAAGGCATCGGACGAAGCTGAGCTCGATGATCTGCTCGATGCCGATGGTTACGCCGAGCACGTCGAGTCGGAAGAGCATTGATCACGGTTGGTGGCGCGCATCGCCGCCGAATCGCGTTTGAACCCAGCCCCCGCTAATCCCGGGGGCCATTCTTTTGCAGTAATGCGTTTCTCAACAGTCAGGTGAATCATGAGTGCCACGCTGTCCCAGCTTGAAAAACACGACGGTTTCATTGCCCGTCATATCGGTCCGAATGCGGACCAGACTGCCGAGATGCTGAACACGCTCGGCGTGAAGTCGTTGGACGAGCTGATGCAGCAAATCGTGCCGGAGCCGATTCGCCTGAACGCACCGCTGGCACTGCCGGCCGCCAAAGCCGAGCACGAAGCCCTGGCTTACCTGAAGAAAATCGCCAGCAAGAACAAGCTCTACAAGAGCTTCATCGGCATGGGTTACTACGACACCGTGACACCGCCGGTGATCCTGCGCAACGTGCTGGAAAACCCGGGCTGGTACACCGCTTACACGCCGTACCAACCGGAAATTGCCCAGGGCCGTTTGGAAACGCTGCTGAATTTCCAGCAGATGATTGTCGATCTGACCGGACTCGATATTTCCAACGCTTCACTGCTCGATGAAGGCACCGCTGCCGCCGAAGCGATGGCGCTGGCTCGCCGCAGCTCGAAGAGCAAGAGCAACCAATTCTTTATCGACAGCGACACCCATCCGCAAACCATCGACGTAGTGCGTACCCGCGCCGAGGCTTTCGGTTTCGAAACCGTCGTTGGCGTCGCCAGCGATGCGCTGAAGCACGATTATTTCGGTGTGCTGCTGTCGTACCCGGGCTCGAGTGGTCAGGTCAACGATTTCTCCAGCCTGATCGCTGCGCTGAAAGACCGCAAGTCGGTGGTCATTCTCGGTACCGATCTGCTGGCGCTGTGCCTGCTGAAATCGCCGGGCGAACTCGGTGCCGATATCGCCATCGGTTCGGCCCAGCGTTTCGGTGTGCCGTTTGGTTTCGGTGGCCCGCACGCCGCGTTCATGGCCGGCAAAGACGAGCACAAGCGCAACCTGCCGGGTCGCATCATCGGCGTGTCGATCGACAAGCGCGGCAACCGTGCACTGCGCATGGCGATGCAGACCCGCGAGCAACACATTCGTCGCGAAAAAGCCACCTCGAATATCTGTACCGCGCAGGTGCTGCTGTCGAACATGGCGGTGATGTACGCGATGTACCACGGTCCGCAAGGGCTGAAAGACATTGCTGAACGCACCCATCGCCTGATGAGCATTTTTGTTGCCGGTTTGCGCGCCAAAGGCGCCAATGTCGACACCAAGGCGTTCTTCGATACCGTTACCATCGACGTCGGTTCGGTCCGTGAGCAGGTCTACATGCGCGCGCTGGCGCACAAGATGAATCTGCGCTTGGTTGGCGACAGCAAACTTGGCGTGTCGTTCGATGAGAAAACCACCCGTGAAGACGTGGTCGCGCTGTGGGACGTGTTCCTGCAGGATCAGGCGCAGGGCCTCGATGTTGCCCAGCTGGATGCGCTGTTCGCGCAAACCGGCTCGCACGACATTCCGGAACAGCTGCAGCGCACCAGCGCGTACCTGACCCATCCGACCTTCAGCAAGTACCACAGCGAAACCGACATGCTGCGTTACCTGAAGCATCTGGAGAACAAGGACTTCTCGCTGACCCACGGCATGATCCCGCTCGGTTCGTGCACGATGAAGCTGAACGCCACCAGCGAAATGATGCCGGTGACCTGGCCGGAATTTGGCAACATCCACCCATTCGTGCCGCTCGTGCAGGCGCAGGGCTATCTCGAGATGATTCACGAGCTCGAGCATTACCTGAAAGCGATCACCGGCTTCGATGCGATCTCGATCCAGCCGAACTCGGGCGCGCAAGGCGAATACGCCGGCCTGCTGACCATCCGCAAGTATCATGAGTCGCGTGGCGAAGGTCACCGCAACGTTTGCCTGATCCCGCAATCGGCGCACGGTACCAACCCGGCGTCGGCGCAGATGGCGAACTTCCGCGTCGTCGTCACCGCCTGCGACAAAGACGGCAACATCGATCTGGCCGACATGGAAGCGAAAGCGAAAGAGCACGCTGACAACCTCGCCTGCCTGATGATGACCTATCCATCGACCCACGGCGTGTACGAAGAAAGCGCGAAGCAGATTTGCGATCTGATCCACTCCTATGGTGGCCAGGTTTACATGGACGGCGCCAACCTGAACGCGCAAGTCGGCCTGACCGCGCCGGCGCGCATCGGCGCTGATGTGTCGCACATGAACCTGCACAAAACGTTCTGCATTCCGCACGGCGGCGGCGGCCCCGGCATGGGTCCGATCGGCGTCCGTGCGCATCTGGCGCCGTTCTTGCCGAACCATGCGGTCGTGCATCTGGAAGGTCCGAATCCGGGCAACGGTTCGGTCAGCGCCGCACCGTGGGGCAGCGCGTCGATTCTGACCATCTCGTGGGCCTACATCACGATGATGGGCCCGCAAGGTCTGAAGCAGGCGACCGAGTACGCGATCCTGAACGGCAATTACATTGCCAAGCGTTTGGGCGAGCATTTCCCGGTTCTGTACACCGGCCGCAATGGTCGTGTCGCGCACGAGTGCATTCTCGACATCCGGCCGCTGAAAGAAGCCAGCGGCATCAGCGAGGAAGACATTGCCAAGCGCTTGATGGACTACGGCTTCCACGCGCCGACGATGAGCTTTCCGGTCGCCGGCACGCTGATGGTCGAGCCGACCGAGTCGGAATCGAAAGAAGAGCTGGATCGCTTCATCGACGCGATGATCCGCATCCGCAAGGAAATCGATCAGGTCCAGAACGGCGTCTGGCCGCTCGACAACAACCCGCTGGTCAACGCGCCGCACACGCTCGCCGACATCACCGAAGGCGAATGGACACGGCCGTACAGCCGCGAACAGGCGGTGTTCCCGCTGCCGGGCCAGAAGCACAACAAGTTCTGGCCGAGCGTCAACCGGATCGACAACGTCTATGGCGATCGCAACCTGTTCTGCGTCTGCCCGCCGATGGAAGACTATCAGGGGTGAAACGGTCAGGGCTGATCTGCAGTGATGGATAAACAAAACGGCGCGGTTATCGCGCCGTTTTGTTTTCTGCTGAGTTCAGCAAGCATTTGCACAGGCTATTGCTCGTGCTCAACTTCAGATCGGCTTGGCAGGGTTGGACTGAGCGTCAGCACGCGGTATAAATGACGCACGCCGAGTATCTGTTCGCCCGAGCAGAGGCTGTAGACGCTGTACGCAACGGATCGCCATGACCACCAACATCGACCACATTGCTTTGTGCACGGCCTGCAATACGCCGTTGCAGGGGCCGTTCTGCCATCACTGTGGCCAGCGCCATCAGGCAGGTCAGTTGAACATGAGGCAGATGGGGGCCGATCTGCGTACGCGGCTGATTGATTGGGAGCAGGGCTTTTTTCGCACGCTTTGGCATTTGCTGCGTCAGCCCAAAACCATGCTCGATCAGGTGCTCAGCGGGCGGCGCAAAGGCTACAACCATCCGGTCACCTTTTTGCTGATTTGTGCGACGCTGGCGCTGCTGGCGATCCAGCTGTATGACGACGCATTCTGGCAATTCTTTCGGGACACCATGCTGCGCGACATGCAAGCGTCCCGGCTGGGCCAGGACGCGATCAATCGCTTTGTCGATGTCCATGCCGCGACCATGGCGATTCTGCCCTACTGGATGCTGTTCTTCAGTTTGCCCACGGCTTTGTTCATGCGCTGGTTCTTCCCCAAGCGCGGTCATACCGTAGCCGAGTACTGGCTGCTGAATCTGTACGCGGTGGCCGTGGCGCTGTTGTTCGATGCCGTGGTCGGCACCGTTGCGACCTTGACCGGAATCGACCCGCAATTCCAGATTCGGCAAATGTCGGCTGGCATTCTGATGCTGGTTTGCTTGGCTTATATCGGTCGCGCCTGGCTTGGCGGTGGCTTGTGGACGATTGCGCGCATACTGCTGGCGATGTTCCTGGCCGGCGTGATCAATGGCGTGTTGCAACAAGCAGCAGCGTACAGCTATGCCTATTGGGGCGGTATTTTGGGCCGCTAGCGGGTTCGTTCAAGAAAACTGAACCCGGTCGTCAAATCCTTTCGCTATCTCTTGTTGTAACAGGCGCTAAGCTGGTGACCAAACTGGTCGTGTTCGCTGTGCGGTTTTGCTGCAACCGCTACGCGGGCACGCGTGGGAACCCTCGGTATCGTTGTTTGCCTAGTAGCTGTTAATCAGATGTCTGTCACTCGCAAAGGACTCTAGCCATGAAACTGTATTTCTTCCCCGGCTCCTGCTCACAATTGCCATTGATCATCGCGCATGAAGTCGCGGTGCCCGTGCAACCCGTTGCGGTGGATTTGGCCAAGAAAACGGCGGCTGACGGCCGCAATTTTCTCGAGATCAATCCCAATGGCTACGTGCCGGCGCTGGTGCTGGACAACGGTCAGGTGCTGACCGAAGCCCAAGTCATTGCCCAATATCTGGCCAGTCTGAAACCGGGCAATACGCTGATGCCGGCAAGCGGCAGCTTCGAACACTTCAAGATGCTGGAGCTGCTGAACTTCCTCACCAGCGAAGTGCACAAACCGATGGGGTCGTTCTTCAATCCGGGTCTGCATCCAGAGGCGCGCGCGCAGACCGAACAATTGCTGGGGCGCCGCTTGACGCATGTTGCCAATCGTCTCGGCAGCAATGATTACCTGACCGGCAGCAGCTTCACCGTTGCCGATGCGTACCTGTTCGTGGTGCTGAACTGGGCCAACTGGGTGAAATTCGATCTGTCGCCGTGGCCGGCGCTGCAGGCTTTTCAACAGCGCGTGGCAGCACGCCCTGCAGTGAAAGCGGCACAAGCAGATGAAGGCAAGCACAAAGCCTGATGGCGGCGGTGCTGAGATGGCTGGTTGTAAATTGGTTTGCCAGCAGAAACAGAAAAAGGCGCTTGCGAGCGCCTTTTTCTATGGATTCAGAAAGCCGCATCATGCGATGACAGTTGTCATCGTCGATTAAATAGCCAATTGCCGTCGAATCATGTGGCGATTTCGTAACGCTCTGTAGGGTTTCGCGCAGCAAGTTGTCTGGTCTCTTTACAAAGCTGCGCATGACGGTACCTAGACAAGTAGGCGTTCAAGCAACGGCCATCGGCGTTGCCAGTCGATTGATAAGAAACGCTAATAAAACTGCCAAAAAAATTTCGTTTGTTTCGCTGCATCAAGCTCCCTAGCATCCGCTCCGCGATGCGCATCGCAATTCCTCAATTGGCACTATTTTTACAGGGAGTTTTCCGATGAAAAGTTTGCGTATCGTTGCCGCGATAGCGGCTACTGTGGCTTCTGCTGTGTGCTCGGCCAATAGTTATCTCGCGTGGTCGGCGCAAGATCATGCCGTGTTCACCAACACGCATGGCGCCGAGCACGACGTGCAGGTAGTTGATGCCTACGGTGATGGCTGGCAGAAATTTTCCCAGTTCCTCGGTCGCGGCGAGCGCTGGCTGTGGACGCGCGCCGATAGCGAAGTGATCTACGTCTACAACAACGAGCGTCGCGCCAACGAAAAGCTGGTGAACTTTGCCGATCCTGTTGGCAAGCGCTACAGCGTCACGCTCGACAGCTGCACGACCAGCGCAACGCTGGCCGAGAAGAATCTGAATCTGAGCACTGCGGCGGGCGCATTTCGCCAAGTGATTCGGATGGAGTTCAGTGGCAACTGCGCCGACGCCGGGCTCAAGCAAGCTTGGTTCGCGCCGGATGTGGGCGTGGTGCAATGGGAAGAGCAAAGCATCATCGGTCCGGTGGTTCATGTCTTTACTCGCGGCACCGTGGCGGGTAAGCCGTATCCGCTGCCGGCGCTGCAGCTGATTGCCGATCTGCCGCGCGCGCATCTGGTGCTGCCTAGCGATGGTCGCATCAACGCCGGTTTGACCTTGCAGAACAACAGCAATAGCGATCTGACGTTACGCTTCGGTTCGGGCCAGCAGTTTGAAATCAGCTTGCTGACATTGGACGGCGAGGTGTTGACCACTTGGGGGGCCAACAAGCGTTTTGTTCAGGGCGAGCATGAGCTGGTGATCGGCGCCGGCAGCAGCCGCTATTTTGGTGGCGAATTGCTGCTGCAGTCGCTTTCCACCGAGGTGCTGGATGTCGGTACTTATCTGCTGCGCGTCGAGCTGAAAGGCAGTCATGCGCCACAAGCCAGCGCTTTCGTTCCGGAAACGCTGAAAGTGGAAGCGCCATTGTTTATCGACCGCCGGATGCAGGCGTACTGAGTAGCGTTTTGACGGCAAAAGAAAAGGAGCGCCATCGGCGCTCCTTTTTGTGCTGCATTAGCGTACTGGCTCTGGC
>CAMLNB010000141.1 GCA_946481205.1 uncultured Kangiella sp.
TATGCCAGCGTTCGTGCTGCTGACCGAACACCAGAAAATCAGGATTCAGCAGGCTGTCGCGGGTGTTGTAGCGGAACGGCAGCAGATTGGTGCCGAGCAGGGCGCCACCGGCGCATTCGATCACGCATTGGCCGGCAGCGGTATCCCATTCAGAGGTCGGTCCCATGCGCGGATACAGATCGGCTTTGCCTTCGGCGACCATGCAGATCTTCAGTGCACTGCCGCGGTTGTCGAGTGTGTACGGAATATCGGCCAGCAGCGCCGCGACTTTTTCCAGACCGTGGCGGCGGCTGCCGAGTGCGCGCAGCGGCGCACCGCTGTCTGGTGACCAGCTGACGCATTGAATCGCTTCGAGCGGGCCGTTCGCTTGTTGCCGGAAAGCGCCAACGCCGCGCTCACCGACATAAAGCAGATCGAGCGCCGGTGCGTAGACAATGCCAAGCACGGGTTCATGATTATCAACCAGCGCGATGTTGACAGTGAATTCGTCGTTGCGGGCGATGAATTCCTTGGTGCCATCAAGCGGGTCGACCAGCCAATAACGCGACCATTGTTGCCGCTCAGCAAATGGGATATCGGCGTTCTCTTCCGACAGCACCGGAATGCCGCTCGCTTGCAGGCCGGCGTCGATAATGTGGTGACTGGCCATGTCGGCTTGCGTCAGTGGTGAGCCGTCGCCTTTGATTTCCACTTCGGTGGTCATGTTGCGGTAGACGTGCAGAATGGCGTCGCCGGCGCGGCGGGCGAGAGCAATTGTGTCGAGTGCTTGTTGCGACAACATCTAGCGGAATTCCTTATTCATCGGGTGCTCTGACCCAGACCGTCTGGCAGGCCCGGTTACAACCGGCCCTCAGCTCGCAGTTTGTCGCGCACCATCAGCAGCGCGGCAATCGTGCGCGCTTCGCTGACATCGTCGCGTTCAAACAGGGCGTCGAGTTCCAACAGCGACCACGGCACCACTTCGATTTCTTCCGGCTCATCGCCTTCCAAGCGCTGCTCGAACAATTGCTCGGCCAGCACCAACTCCATCCGGTGATTCAAATAGCCGGGCGCCAGTGTCAGCGTTTTCAATCGCGTTAATTTGTGGGCGCCGTAACCGGCTTCTTCCATCAGCTCACGGTTGGCAGCTTGCTCCGGAGTTTCGCCGTGCTCCGACAAACCCTTGGGCAGCGCCAGTTCGTAGCGCTCGGTACCGGCAGCGTACTCGCGGGTCAGCAGCACAGTCTGATCATTGAGCAGCGGAATAATCATCACCGCTGGCCGACCACCGGAACGCAAGCGTTCGTAATGACGTTCGACGCCATTGGCAAAACGCAGATGCAAGGCTTCGACCCGGAACAGCTTGGTTTCGGCCGCGATATGCGAGGCCAGCAACTCCGGTTTCTGACGCTCTTTCATGCGGTGTGCTCCTGCGCCTGATCTTGTGCGTACCGTTCTGCTTGCATCAGCCGTTCGGTTTGCATCAACAGGCGAAAATCGGCGACAGCGACAAACTCGGCTGTGTCTTTGCTGCCGGCGGTGCTGTCCGGGTTCGGTATCGCCAGCACTTGACCGACGCCATTGCGCACGGCCGCGCGCAGCACATCGAGGCTGTCATCAATAAACAGGCAGCGGTCGAGTTGCAAATGACATTTGCGCGCCAGCGCCGACCAGAAACCATCGTGCTCTTTGGCATGACCGTAATCGTGCGAGGACACCATCAACTCGAAATGCTCGCCGAGCGTGGTGTGTGCCAATTTCAGCTCCAGCGATTTGCGGTGAGCATTGGTGGCGAGTATGCGGCGTTTGCCTTGCTGGCCAAGCCATTGCAGCAACTCGATGGCATGCGGACGCAGCGCAATGCGCACCGTTTCTTCTTTCTTCAGCGCTTCGATATCGACGCCAAGTTCACGGCTCCAGAAATCGACGCAGTACCAGTCGAGCGTGCCGCGTTTGGCAACAAAGCGGGGATACAGCGCGGCTTTCGCTGCTTCGGTGCTGAGGCCGTGAATATCGCCGTAGCGCTTGGGCAGGTGTTCGAGCCAGAAGTGATTGTCGAAGTGCAGATCGAGCAAGGTGCCGTCCATGTCGAACAGCACGGCTTCGATGCGCGACCAGTCGATTGCGACCGGCGCAGTGGCAGAGGCGGGGTGAGCGCCGCTCGTCATAGCAACACATCCTGCGGCGCCGGCGTAGGCCGGCATTCGGGTCTGCCAGTGTAACTGGTTCGCGCCGATGCCGGCGCGACGGCTGCGCAAGCGGGTGCGCTGCATGTGGAGCGAGGGTGTGCGAGGCGCCGAGTTGTCGGCGTTCAGCCGCCGAACTGCTGTTGCCAGCGAATGGCGTAACGGTCGCCTTCCGGCCGGCCAATGACGCGGAAAAACCGATCCAGCTCTTCCGGCAGATCGGAACGGACACTGCCGTCCAGCTCCAGCCCCTGTGGCGAAGCGCGCAGCCGGCCGGTCAGGCCGAGCACGCCGTCGATGTCGGTGATGTCGCCCGTCATGCCGCCTTCGCCATCAGAGCCCAAATCCACGGCATAGGCACCGAGCCGTGGTTGGCCGAGTGGTGTCCGCACCTGTGCTTGCAGCCAGACCAGCCGGCCTTGCATGCGCTCGACCCGGGCGCCGCTGAGCGCGGCATCGGCGATATCGAGTTGCAGGTTACCGTCGAACTGAATGCCCGGCAGCGTAACGAACGGCTGCAGCAGCTGCGCCGGTGCCTGCAACGACAGCTCCTGCACGCTGATGTCGCCGCCGAGACCGGCGACAACGGTGCCGCTACCGCGCTGGCTGACGCCATCGCCAAGTTCAAACTGCACCGCCGCCTGGCCGAGGAACAAGCGCCACGGTGACAACTGCCAGCGGAAATTTTCCAGCACCAGACTGCCGGCGTGCAGGCGCAGGGCTTCGCCGCGCCACAGGCTGCCGCTGACACCACTGAACGATACCGGCGCGAGGCCGCTGACGGTGCGGGTGACCAAGGTAGCCGGCGCCGTCACCAGCAGCATCAACAGAAACGCAACAACGAGGCCGACGCCCCACAACAATTTGGTTTTCATGCGCCGTCTTTCAATCGCAATTGCAGTTTGACTACGCCGCTGGCGCGACCGCTGGTGATATTCAACGAGGCGATCTGCAAGCCGTAACCGGTTTCCAGTTGATGCAGCCAGCGCATGGTGTCTTCAAAGCTGGCTTCTTCGAGCCAGACCTGCATTTCGTTGTCGCCTTTCGGTTGCAGCCGTGACAGCACCAGATTGAACTCCGGCGCCGTATCCGAGATCAGCTGATTCAGGCGGCGACCGGCGCGATCCAGTTTGCCGGTGCCGGCACCGCGGCTGGCCAGCACGCGGGCGACATTTTCTTGCATCGTGGCCAGCGCGGTTTCTTGATCGATCACTTCGACCGCCAGTTGATTGCGCGCCCGCTGCAGCGGGAACACCAGCGCGAAATACAGCAGCGCCGGAATCAGCACAATCGCCATGATTTTCAGCGCGCGCTGATCTTGCGGCGGCCGTGCTTGGTACCAGGTCAGCGCCTGTTGTTTCAATTGCATCAGCGCTTTCATGGTTGTTTGTCCTGCGCGGCGGATTGACGTTGCAACACCATGCGGCCACTGTAGCCACCGCTGCCGGCGCTGGTTTGGCCGAGGTCCGTGCGGAAACCCATTTGCTGCAAGCGGCTGTCGAGTTGGTTCAGCGCCGACAGATCGCGCGCACTCAAATCCAGTCGCAGCTCGCCGCTGCTGGCTTCGAAACCCATGCCGCGCAATGAAATGCCATCAGCCTGCTGCAATACCGGTGCAATCTCGGCCAGCAAGGCACTGAAACCGCCGGCGCCACCGCTACCCAGCTGCTTGATGTAACCATTCATGCTGCGCACCGGATACGGTGTGTTGGCCTGATCCGGAAACGCTTCGGTGAAGCTGCTGCGGATGGCGCCATCAAGCTGACTGATGCGCTGCTTCAGCAGCAGCCAATCGGTTACCGCGTACGCATATTGCACCAGCACCGCGACGCCAACAATGATGGCAGCCTTGCGCCACTGCAGCCAATGCGCTTGCCAGGCGGTGCGGGTAGCGTAACGGCCTTGCAGCAGTGACAACCAATTATTGCTGGCCTGGCGCGCCAACGCGGCGAGCGCGTGATCGAGTTCCTCGCGCTGATGCGGCTGTGTCAACGCAAAATCGGCATCGGCGCTATACAGCTGCACCGTGCTGTCGCCGGCGAGCAGCGGCAGCAAGGCAGGCAGATCGGCGCAGCGCATTTGCTGGGCACTGCCATCGGGCAGTCGCAGCAAGGCTTCGCTGCCGAGCGTCAAAACGGCGAGTTGCTGTGCTTGCTGTGGCAGGCACAGCGCATCAATGCCGACATCGGCTGCGCTCAAACCGTACTGGCGCAAAGTGTCGAGCAGTTGCTGCATGACCTGGTGTTCAACAGCAATGACCTGCTGGCCATCATCCGCCAGCGCGGCGCCAGGAACGACATGCAGATCGTCAATCGAACCGGCGAGCTGATCTTCAAGCAAATACGGCAGCACCTGTGCCAGATGTTTGCGCTGTTTCACCGGCACTTGCACGCGCGTGACCAGCGCCTGACTGACCGGCAACAAGACGGTCAAGCGCTTGCTGCGCAAGCTGTCGGCGAGCGTTTCCAGATCCTGCGGCCAGTGAAACTGGCCGGATGCGAGCACCTGCTGATCCGCCGCCAGCTCGATCCATTCGGCCTGCGTTTCACCTTGCGCCGGTGGTCGCAAATAAACGGTTGTCGTCATTCAATATCGACCCGGCCTTGCCGCCGGTCTCCTGTCGCGTGGCGTTTGCTCATTCCTCGGCAAACGACCGGCTTGCCGGTGCAAACCGTTTGTCCTGCTGGGCTTTGAGTACGGATTCTACACGGGCGCGACCGCGACCAACCACGGCCTCGGCGCGCAGCAAAAAATAGTCGGAACCGGTATCGAGCCGGCCTTTGCCGGCGACCAGTTCCTTGGCTTCGGCCGGCATGCCATTGCTGTTCCAGAACGCGTCTTTGTCTTTGTAGCCATTTTTCGGCCGGTTCTGCAGGACCTGTCGCGCGGTTTCGACATCCAGATTCTCGATCAGCATCACCAGCAGCTCGGCCTTTTCTGGCGGCAGGGTGTTGACGTTGATCTTGATGTAACGCGCATCCGGTAGCGCACACAGATACGGCCGTACTTTCTGATAAATCTCCGGAGTAAAACCCTTGATGGTGCGCAGCTCGCTGATGGCACCGAGCGGACCGTTGCCGGTGCGATACGGAATCTGCAGACCCTGATAATCGTAATCCTCAGCGCCTTCGCTGCCGTGTGGGTCGCTGTCTTCATCCAGCCAATCGTAAACGGCCGTTGCCAATGCCTGCGGCGAGCTGTCTTCACTCGGCACCACTTGCTCAAACAGGCGCACCAGCAATTGCAAACCCGGCGGCTGCTTGGTTGGGTCTTGCGGATTGAGCGGTTTGTCCGGCGTCTGGCCGACACCACCACCTCCGCCGCCGCCTTCACCACCGCTCTTCTTTGGCGTATACAGCAAGCTGTTCAGATTGAAGCAGGTGCTGAGATCCTCCAGCTTGCCGCGCAGTGCGCCGCCTTCAATCGGGAAGTACAGCGGCGCTTTCGCCCAGGCTTGATCCAGATGCACACGGCCATCATCACGCTTCAGCGCTTCATACAGATTCGCCGATGCCAGCGCCTCGGCGCCGAGTGCGTATTGCCAGGCCTGATCGGTGTTGAACAGATTGACCGAGCGACGCTCGTTCAGCAGCAACTGCGAGCCGATTTGTGTGGCGATCAGCGCCACCATCGCGACGATGATCAGCACAACGACGACGACGACGCCGCGCTGGCGTTCCGGCAGTGCAACGGTGGCTCGGCTACAGCAGAACACGGTGCACCTCGCCGATACCGTCGATTTCAAAACTGACTCGCAGTGCGCTGGGCGTTTTGTCGCTGTCTTCGATGTTCTGCTTTCCGCCGAGTGGCCATTCATCGAGCCAGTCTTCGCCACTCATATTGTTGCCGGACAGCACGCGGTCGACATTGCCGGCGTCGGCTGGTCGGAATTTCAATTCCATCTTGCTGACGCCGTCGAGCAGCACCCGTTTCTGCACGACCGGCTGCTGGGCTTGATCCAGCAGCAGATAGCTATAACGAATCAAGCGGCCGGACTCGAGCGCGTAACGCACATGCTCCAGCGTCGAGCGCGGCAGCTGGGCCGGATTGCGCCAACCGCTGCGGGTGAAGCTGAGCCAGGAACCCGCTTCGTCGTTGACGCCCTGCACAACGGGGAGCCGATCACCGTAACTGTCGCGAACGCGGCGGAAGCTGCGCTGTTGATAATCGCGGCTCAGTGCGGTGATGGCGCGCTGTAATTGCAAAAAGCGTTCGCCGCGTTCGCGCACGCTGGCTTGGGCGCGCTGGGCGGCATCGAGTGTCGAATAGGCGCTGACGCCGATCAAGGCGAAGATCAGCACCGCCACCAGAATTTCGATCAAGGTAAAACCGCGAGCCGACTTCATTTGTCGCCTCCCGGTTCCTGCTCGGTCGGATTTTCCTCGGGTGGCTCGCCAGACTCGGGATTGGCTTCAGGATTCTCTTCTTTGCCGCCTTCGCTATAACCGGTGTCGCCGTCATCGACACTCGGTGCGCTGATCTGCTCGGGCCGATCAGTGACAAAGCCGGACAGCCGAACGATGGGGGTTTCGTCTTCGCGTTCGGTGCGGACTTCGATATCGACGCGGCGCAGCTTCGGGTCAGCTGTCTCCTCGACCTTGCGAGTCCAGAACCATTCGTGGCCGGTCATTTCCTCGGTGCCATCAGTCAGGCCGATCGACGGCCAGGTGGCCTGCAGTTTGACTTCAGTCAGCTGATTCATCGCGACCCAGTGCGCGATGGTTCTGCGTTCGAGATGGCTCTGTGCGGCCAAGGAGGTTGTGATGCCATTGATCATCGCCGCGGCGGTGATCGCAAAAATAGCCAAGGCAACCAGCACTTCCAGAAGGGTGAAACCGCGCTGACCTGCCTGATCGAGCGAGCGATTACTTGCCATCATTGCTGCGCTCGCGGTTGGCTTTGCGATCCGACGCTCGATCAGAGCTTCTATCTGAGTTACGACCGCCACCGATCAGATTGCTGTTGTTCTGGCCGGCTTCGAGCTCGGCATTTTCTTCGGCTTGTGCTTCCGGATCCGGATTGTCCCAGGGCTCGGTCAAATCGCTGAGCAAATCGCCCTGAATCGGGCCTTCAAATTTGATGTCACCAAACTCGGTGGTGCGCAGGCGATAGAACACCGGCTGATCATCGCGATTGCCAATCGCCACCACAAAAGGATTCACTTCGCCACTGGACAGCAGGAACACCTGAGGCAGCAGCTTCGGCGCGTCATCGTTCTCTTCTTCGTCACCGGCTTCAGTAGTCTTGGCGGTGGTGGCCTTTTCTGCATCGGATTCGGCGCCGTTGGGCAGGGCCGAATCCTTGTCATCACTCTCCTTGCCGCTCAGTGAAGATGACTTGGCGTTTTGGGTGGACTTCAGGTTGGCGGATTTTTCCTGCTCTTCATCACTCACCACTTCACCGTCTTCAGTGATGCGAGCACCGGGTAGTCGGGCGCCGGCCAGTTTGAAACCCTCGATCTCCAACGCCAGCTCGAAGCCTTCTGGCAAGGCGTAGCGTTGGTAGGCCTTGTCATCGCTGACGGGTGACCAGCGGTCTTCGCCAAAGGTGACAAATTGATATTCGGTTTCGGTGACAACCAAACCATACTCGACGCCGTGCAATTGTGCTTCTTCAATCGCCAGCTTCAATTTGGCCTGCAGTTTTTCGGTTTCGTCGCGAGCAATGGCGTCGCGATTATCGCTGCCGACCATCACCATTGCGCCCGCCATCAAGCCGATGATCACCAGGACCACCAGAATCTCGATCAGGGTAAAGCCGCGGGCGCGCATGGCAATCGGAATCGGTGCGATTGGTGTGATCAGTTTTCGCCAGACAGGTTGTCATCCCAATTGCCGATATCGGCATTGGCGCCTTCGCCGCCAATTTCCCCATCGGCGCCAAGTGAGAACACATCGTACTCACTGCGTTCGCCCGGGAACACGTATTGATAGTCGCGGCCCCACGGATCTTTCTCCAGTTTTTGGATGTAGCCGCCTTGTTTGTAGTTGCGCGGTTCCGGGTCGGTGTTCGGTTTGACTTTCAGCGAGGGCAAGCCTTGCTCGGTGCTTGGATAAACAAAGTTATCCATCTTGTAGCGCTCCAGCGCCATGGTCAGCGTCGCGATGTCTTGCTTGGCGCGGGTTACCGCAGCGCGGTCAACATCGCCGCCGATGTTTAGCATCACCGCCGTCGCCAGAATGCCGATGATCACCAGCACGACCATGATTTCGAGCAGGGTGAAGCCCTGTGTCTTGGCGCGTTGCAGCAGTTTGCGTTTCATGACTTGAATCCTCATCACTTTCTTACGTGGGCATCGTGGTGCGGAACACCGACGATGCTTATCGACCAATCAATTCGTTCATCTGGAAAATCGGCAGCAGAATCGCCAACACGATGCAAAGCACAACCACGCCCATGCTTAGGATCAGCAAGGGTTCCAGCAATCCCAGCGTGACACCAACCATGGCTTCAAATTCGCGCTCATGGTTCTCTGCAGCTTTTGCCAGCATATTGTCCAGCTCACCGGAACTTTCGCCGGAGCCGATCATATGCACCAGCATCGGCGGGAAGGCATCGCTACGATTCAGCGCCGAACGCAGGCTGCTGCCTTCGCGCACCCTTGTCGTCGCGTCCTTGATCACTTCCTGCAGATAGCGGTTGTTGACGACTTCGCCAGCAATACGCAGTCCCTCCAGCAGCGGCACCGCGCTGGAGGTCAGAATGCTGAGGGTACGGGCAAATCGGGCGGTGTTGACGCCGCGCGTCAGCCGGCCAACCAGCGGCCAGCGCAGCAGCTTGCGATCAAACCGCAGGCGGAACGCCGGTTGCTTCAGCAAGCGCCGGGCGGTGAATACTGCGGTCACAATCGTTGCCGCAAGCAGCCACCACCAGTTCTGCAGAAATTCCGACAGATTGATCATGATCCGAGTCAGCAGCGGCAACTCACGACCGACCTGATCAAACTGTTCGACGACTTTCGGCAC
>CAMLNB010000142.1 GCA_946481205.1 uncultured Kangiella sp.
CAGGATGCGACGCTGGCGCAATTTGTTAAACCGCATACGGCCGGCCAAGCCGCGCGCTTAGTCGCGCGTTTTCAGCAAGCGCGTCAGCATTACCAACAGCTGCTCAGTGACGATGGCTTGCTGCTGCTGCCCACGCTGGGCTTTGTTGCACCCAAGCATGGCGAGATGAACCGGCAGACGCTGAAACCCGGCGTCAACCGCCATTTGACGCCGCTGCTGTTCTGCAATTACTGCGATCTGCCGGCGATCAGCATTCCGGCCTGGCGCTATCGCGATGCCGACAGTGGCTTGCCGGCAGCCGTGATGTTGGTTTGCGCGCCGGGTGCGGAAGGCCGCATGCTTGATGCAGCGGCGGCACTGGAAGCGCGGCTGAATTGAACTGTTCAGGAGCTCGGAAGATGTGGCATTAGCCATGAGGCGAAACACCCGCTCGGCTTCTACACTGTACGGCACGCCTACTGCTGCCTCGGGGTTTACCGGCTTGTGGAAGCGGCAGAATTCGGAGCTGTCGGTCGCAGCACGCATTGCAGTAACAGCAAACACCAAGTAGTTCCCATTGTCCCAAGAAAAGCGAGAACAAACGTGATGATCAAACTGTTGAAACACGGATTGCCCGCCGCCTTGCTCGCGCTGTTGTTGCCATTGAGCGCGGCGCACGCAGCGGAGCCGACTGACATGGCGCTGCTGGCCGGCATGAAAGCGCGCAACATCGGTCCCGCTGGCATGAGCGGCCGGGTGGCGGCGATTGACGTATCACCGCACGACAACAACGTGATTTATGTTGGTGCCGCTACTGGCGGCGTCTGGAAATCGGTCAATGGCGGCAGCCATTGGCAACCGGTGTTTGATAAACAGGATGTGCATGCCATCGGTGCGTTGGCGGTGTCACCGCTCAATCCGAATCTGATCTGGGTCGGCACCGGTGAAGGCAACGTGCGCAACTCGGCGTCCGTTGGCCGTGGCGTGTACCGCTCTCTGGATGCCGGCAAAACCTGGCAGCACATGGGCCTGAAGAACAGCGAGCGCATACACCGCATCATTCCGCATCCGCGCGACGTCAACACGGTTTATGTCGCGGCGATGGGCCAAGCCTGGGGTGAAAACAGCGAGCGCGGTGTGTACCGCACGCGCGACGGCGGCAAGAGCTGGCAACGCATCTTGTTTGTCGATGACAAAACCGGCGCGGCCGAACTGGTCATGGACCCGAGCAACCCGGACAAACTGTTCGCCAATATGTGGCAGTACCGGCGCTGGCCCTGGTTGTTCAAATCCGGTGGCCCCGGCAGCGGCTTGTACATGAGCATCGACGGTGGCGACAGCTGGCGGCAAGCGACCGAGAAAGACGGTTTGCCAAAAGGCGAGCTCGGCCGGATGGGCATCGCCGTGGCGCCCAGCGATCCGCGCGTCGTGTATGCATTGGTCGAAGCCAAAGACAACGTGCTGCTGCGTTCACTCGATGGCGGCTACAAATGGGAAACCGTCAACAAGGACATCAATGTCTCCGGTCGGCCGTTTTATTACGCCGACATTCGCGTTGACCCGGATCGCCCGGACCGGCTGTATCGCCTCGCCACCTTCACCGATGTCTCCGATGATGGCGGCAAAACCTTCAGCACCCTGATCGGTTTGAAGCATCTGCATCCGGACAACCATGCGCTGTGGATCAACCCGCGCAATGGCGCGCACATGATCAACGGCAACGATGGCGGCATCGGCATCAGTTACGACCGCGGCGAAACCTGGCGCTTTGTCAGCAACCTGCCGCTGGCGCAGTTCTATCACGTGCGTTATGACCTCGACACGCCGTACAACCTTTACGGCGGTCTGCAGGATAACGGCTCCTGGCGCGGCCCCTCGTCCATCTGGGAACAAGGGCCGATCCGCAACTCGCACTGGACCGAAGTCGGTTTCGGTGACGGCTTTGATACCTCGCCGGATCCGGACAACAACCGCCGCGGTTACGCGATGAGTCAGGATGGTTTTCTGCTGCGCTGGAATCTCGATACTGGCGAGCGCCAGATGATTCGACCGGCTGCACCTGATACCAGCACCCGCCTGCGTTTCAACTGGAATGCCGGCTTTGCGCAAGATCCGTTCGATAGCGGCACCCTTTATTACGGCAGCCAGTTCCTGCACAAATCGACCGATCGCGGCAACACCTGGACCATCATCAGCCCGGATTTGACCAGCAACAATCCGGACAAACAGAAAGGCCATGAAAGCGGCGGCCTGACATCCGATGTCACGGCAGCAGAAAATCACACGACCATCATCAGCATTGCGCCGAGCACACAAGAGCGCGGTGTGATCTGGGTCGGCACCGATGACGGCCGCGTGCAGGTGACGCGCGACGGCGGTCAAAGCTGGAGCAATATCGTTGCCGGCGCCAAAGGCGTTCCGGCCGATACCTGGGTGCCGCATATCACGCTGTCGCCGCATAGCAAAGGCACGGCGTTTGTTGTGTTCGACAATCACCGCCGCAGCGATTGGACGCCGTATCTGTTCCGGGTCGATGACTATGGCAAGCGCTGGACCTCGCTGGCGAGCAAAGACATTGACGGCTATGCCTTGATTGTCCAGCAGGATTTGGTCGAGCCGAACCTGCTGTTCCTTGGCACCGAATTCGGTTTGTATGTCTCGTTCGATGCCGGCAAGAAATGGCAGAAATGGACACACGGCGTGCCAACGGCTTCGGTCATGGATCTCGCCATTCATCCGCGCGAGCACGATCTGATTGTCGGCACTCACGGCCGCGCACTGTATGTGCTGGACGACATCCGGCCCTTGCGCGAACTGGCCAAGCTTGAGCGCAGCACCAGTCTGCATCTGTTTGAAATCGCGCCGACTGTGCAGTATCAGGTCAAAGAAAACGCCATCGACAGCATCAATTCGCAGTCGGATTTTCAGGGTGAAAACCGCGCGTACGGCGCGCTGATTCACTTCTGGCTGACGGCCGAGCAGTTACCGCACCCGGATGAAGACGTTGAGCGCCTGCGCAAACAACCAGAGCCGGCCAAGGATGAAAAGCCCAAGCCGACCAAAGCGGCGTTGGAAATTCGCGACAGCGCTGGTGGTCTGGTCAATCGGCTGGAGATCGAGGCCAAGCAAGGTTTGAATCGCGCGGTCTGGGATTTGTCGCGCAGCGCCTATCGCTCACCGCTGCCGCCGAGCCCGTGGGGTGGCGGCACCGCCGCGCCTGCGACGCCCGGCGAATACAGCGTCAGTTTGATCTTTGATGGCAAACGCGCCGAACGCAAACTGACCGTGTTGGCCGACCCGCGCCTGCAACTGAGCGCTGAGGACTACCGTAGCAAAGCCGCCAGCTGGGCTGAGTTCGGCAAAGTGCAAGAAACCATCACCGATGCGGTGCGCCAGGTAAAAGATCTGCGTGCCGATCTGGACCGCATCAGTGCGCTGGCCAAAACCGATATCGAGCGTCGCAAGGAACGGGCGCCGGCCACCGAAATCGGCGACACCGATCCGCATCAAGCGCTGAACAAAGCCATCGACGGCTTCAAGGAAAAGTTGCTCGAAGCGGAGAAGCAACTCTGGCAACCGCCGGAGTCAACCAAAGGCTATGTTGCTGACCGCGATGCCCAAGCCATGCTCGGCATTGCCGGTTGGTTCTATGGCTCCAGTCTGCGTCCGGTCACACCGACCCAGCAGGCCTACTTGCGTGCCGCCGAAGCGCGCACCCGTGAGGCACTGGCCGGTTTGAATAAATTGTTCACCGATGAGCTTCCCGCCATCAAAGCACAGGCCGAACGCCTGAATCTGGTGATGCAACCGATGCCAGCGCTCGTCACCTTGTAATTGCCCGAAGTAGCTGTCCCCAAGCCCACTGTTCGCAGTGGGCTTTTTTTTGATCGGCGATTTGTTCGGTGGAAAGCGCGCTGAGGCAAAGCAAGGCATCGGAGAACAACAACATTGCCAGAAGGGATCACGCCCAGCTTTTAGCAATGGCTGTGCTCACCTGCTCCGCCAGAAATTGGGTCAGCAACTGCACTTTCTGGGTCTGCCCGCGCCGGCTCGGATAGACCGCAAACAAGGTCCGCGACTCGATCTGATAATCCGGCAACAACCGTTGCAGTTCACCACGCGCCAGCGCCGGCCCCACCAGGAACAGCGGCATCAGAGCGATGCCACGGCCTGCCAGCAAGCTCGGCAGTAGCGCCAGACTGTTATCCGCACTCAGGCTGCCCCGCACAGGCACACTCATGCGTTCGTCACCGCGGTTGAATTGCCAGCGCTGGCTGTCAGTGGCCAAGCTGTAGCGCAAGCAATCGTGCTGCGCGAGATCGTTTGGTGACTGCGGCGTTCCGGCTCGTGCGAGATAGCCCGGCGCGGCGCACAACGCACGCTCAATGGTGGCCAACGGTTTGGCGACCAGGGTGGAGTCACTCAGTTGGTGACGAATGCGCAGCGCCATATCAAAACCGGCTTCGACCATGTCTTGCAATTGATCGCCCAAGCTCAGTTCGATTTCGATCTCAGGATACTGTGCGGCAAATGCCGGCAACGCCGGCGCGACGTGCAGCAGACCAAAACTCATCGGCACGTTCAGCCGCAGCCGGCCTTTCGGCCGCTGGCTGGTATCGCGAATCTGCAGCTCGGCTGCGTCCAACTCATCAAGCACATGCACACAGGTTTGGTAATAGCGCTGACCGGCATCGGTCAGGCTCATTTGCCGCGTCGTGCGTTGGATAAGGCGCGTGCCCAGTTGCTGCTCAAGCTGGGCGACGTACTTGCTGACCACCGCATTCGACAGATCCGTTTCCCGTGCGGCGGCGGCAAAGCTGCCCAGTTCGACGACCCGGCGAAACAGACGCATGTTGAGGAGCTGATTCATTGTTCACATTTCGTGGATAGTGCTTGTCAAATTACAGCATATTTCTCCATTTTCAGCTGGAATAGCCTTGCTCCTGTCAGACCGAGCCCGGTCGCCGCATGCAGGAGAGTCACCATGAGTCCCAAGCCACGCCCTCAGCCATTAGCCCTTTCGCCACTGTCTACCCTGCTGACCCGCACCGGCTTCGGCCTGCTCGCGCTGGGCTTGATGACCGCCGGCGCCGTGATGCCCGCGCGTGCCGCGCAAAGCGGATCATCGTCACCAGCAGCGACGCCTTTGCAGGCGACATCAACTTCGCAACCGGCCAAGCCGACTGTGGGCATCAGCCCTTGGGGGGAACACGATGAGCTCGGCCGCCTGAATCTGATGACTGCGCAGAGTCGCGCCAATGTGCTGCAGCGCGTTCGCGGCGGTGAGGTTTACGATCTGTCGGTGGAATACTTCATTGGCATGCCGAGTTGGCATGGTATCGGCGACCCGCGCTACCAGTTCTGGCTAACGCACACGCCGCGAGGCACCGCCGTTGACGACCCCTTGCATGTCGGCCACCAGCAAAACGCGCTGGTCAGCTACACCGGTGATGCGGTTTCGATGTACACCCATATGGGCACGCATATCGATGCACTGAATCATTTCGGTTTGAACGGCAAGATCTGGAATGGTTTTGAAGCCGACCGCTACCTCGGCGACAAGGGATGGCTGAAAACCGGCGCAGAAACTATTCCGCCCATCATTGCTCGCGGCGTGCTGATTGATCTGCCGGCAGCACTCAAGCTTGCACAGTTGCCGGCGTTGTTCCGGGTCGAACGCAAGCATATCGAACTGGCGCTCAAGCAGCAGCGGCTGACACTACAGCGCGGCGATGTTGTGCTGCTACGCACCGGCCGGATGCAGCAGTACGACAATGCCGACGCATTCATGAAAGATCCGCCCGGGCTCGGCATGGATGCAGCTCGCTTCCTTGTCGACGCTGGCGCCATGATTATCGGCGCCGACAATCTCAGTCTGGAAACCTTTCCGCCGGAGCAGCCGGGAAACTACGTGCCTGTGCACACCTTCCTGTTAGCCGAACACGGGATTCCGATCCTCGAACTAGCCTATCTGGAAACGCTGGCCCGGGACCGGGTGTACGAATTCGCCTTTATCGGCGGGTCGTTGAAATTCCGAGGCGCCAGCGCAGCTCCGTTGCGGCCTATCGCGTTGCCGTTGCACAGGAATTAACCTTCATTATCGCGTTGCCGGGCACGCCGGCAACGCAGGAGATCTGACACCGTGAGTGACCCGAACACCACCTCAACCGCGCTGGCAACCGTAACGGAACTGTATCGCTGCTTTCGCGAACGTGACGACGACGGATTTCGCGGCTTGTGCACCGCCGATCTGGAATGGATTCAGAACGAAGGCTTCCCCAATGGCCGCACCAGCATGGGTGCCGATGCCGTGATTAGACACGTCTTCGACGGCAACCTCGTACAATGGCTCGGCTTTGGTTACCAGATAGAGCGCATGCTCGATGCTGGCGATCATGTCGTTGTGCTGGGTCATTACCACGGTCACCACAAGGTTTCTGGCAAGGCCATGCGTGCGGCAGCCGCGCATGTATATGAGTTGCGTGCCGGAAAGATTTGCCGGTTTCGTATGTATGCCGACACGGAGTCAATCTGGCGCGCGATGCGCTGACGGATGTTCGCTGGTAAGATACTTCGCGTAGCCTTCCATAACGCGACGATCTCGCAGATCGTGGCGAAGCACAGCCAACAATCCGCCCCTCGTTCTCCGGACACTCGTCATGCCCGCTTCATTCTCCCAGACAACGGCCATCAGCTTGGTGCGCGGGCTCTTGATTGGTATCGGCAGTCTGTTGCTGGTCTGGCTGCATCCCACAACAGATACCCAGATCACCGGCGTCATCATCGGCCTTGTTTTGCAAATTGTCTGGTGGTTGGCGCTGTGGGCAGTGCGCCGCTACGAGCAAAACAATCAGCTGGAAGGTGCGTTGCAACCGATTGTGGTGTTTATTCTGGAGTTGCTGATTGACGCGGTCACGGTCGCGTTGTTCGCCCACGCGGTGCTGAGCAGCTGGTGGTCGGCGGGACAAGCGCTATGAAGAAAGGACTGGTCTTACTGCTGATTCCGTATGCGCTGTGGCTCAGCTTTGCCTACCGCTACCATTTTGTTGACGGCGCCAACTTGCTGTTTCACGAAGCGGGTCATATTTTCCTAAGTCCATTCGACGACTGGTTGCAATTTCTCGGCGGCACCATCGGCCAGCTGGTGTTTCCAGTCGGCACCACCTGGTATTTCTGGCGCGAGGAAAAGCCGTTTGAAACCGGTATTTGTGCGTTCTGGATCGGTGAGAATCTGATGAACATCGCGCACTATATGGCCGATGCCAAAGCGCAAGTGCTGCCGCTGGTTGGCGGCGGCATTCATGACTGGGGCTGGATGTTTGGCCGGCTTGGCTGGCTCAACGCCGCCGAACGGCTCGGTGGCTTTTTGCATTTTCTTGCCGCGCTCTGGCTGATCGCTTGTCTGGTCTTTCTGGTTCGCCTCAGCTTCCGGCAAGAAGACTGAGTTGTACGACAACATTTGATGTGGAGAGAGAAAACCTTGCGCACCTATACCTTGAACGCACTGGCCCAGTTTCCCGAATTGCTGGCGGCGAACTATGCCGAGGTCCCTGCCGACTTCAGGCATTGGACACCGGCCTCGTGGGATGGCGTACCGAGCGAACCGCTAACGGCGATTGAGCAGCTCTGCCACGTGCGCGACATCGAGATCGACGGCTACCAGATTCGCTTTCAACGCACGCTGACAGAAAATCACCCGCTATTGCCCGGACTGGATACCGAAGCGCTGGCGAAAGAGCGTGCTTATGGCAAGGCCGATGCAGCAGCCGTGCTGGCAAGCTTTACCGCGGCGCGCGCCAAAACGGTGGCGATGCTGCGCGAACTGTCGGCGGAGCAACTGCAGCGCACGGCCGAATTTGATGGTTACGGCCCGGTGACCTTGCAAGGGCTTATCCATTATCTGTGCAGTCACGACCAGCAGCATCTCGCGGGCTTGCAATGGTTGCTGGGTAAAATTGAGGCAACAAAGCTGGCGCGATAACGGCGAGCATCGTTGGCCTGATTGTCGACTGCAGTCAGGCAGAGCACCGTAAGTTGGGCTGAGCCTGCGAAGCCCAACTTTACGAAACGGCGGTTGAAAACGACGCAACCGGCATACCCGTTTCAACCGCCGCTCCGGCTCCTCTGCAAATACTGCTGAATCACCAGCGTCACCCAATCCATAAACGCTTTGACCCGCTTCGGCAAATGTCGGCGATTGGCGTAGAGCAAGGAAATTGGCATGGGTGCCGCACGGTACTGCGGCAGAATTTCCACCAGTTCGCCGCGCGCCAAGGCGCCAAGCACCGCGCCATCCGGCACCTGGATAATGCCGAGCCCGGCGAAACACGCCGCCAGATAGGCATCAGAATTGTTGACGGTGACCGCGCCGGCCATGGCAACCGATTGCTGCACGCCGTTGGCATCGACATATTCAAAACCAGCGGATTTTCCGCCCAACGTCGGCACGTAGTGCACCAGTTGATGCGTCGTAAGATCGGCCAGCGTATGGGGTTCTCCGTATTGGGCGAGGTAACCGGGGCTGACGCAATTCAGTTGCAGATATTCACCGATTGGCCGCGCGATCACGCTCGAGTCGGTCAGGTTGCCGACGCGGATCACGCAGTCGAACCCTTCGCGCACCACATCCACGCGCCGATCGGTGCTGCTGAGTTCGATCTCGATACGTGGATGCGCCTGCAGAAACTCCGCCAGCCTTGGCACCACCACATTCTTGGCAATGCCGCTCGACATATCGACCCGGATGCGGCCGCTGAGATCCGCGCCGCTGGCCTGAAACAGCGTTTTCAATTCATCGATATCGGCCAGCAAATCCTGACAGCGCTCGTAAAACGTTTGACCATCGTGCGTCAGCTGCACTTTGCGCGTGGTCCGGTGCAGCAAGCGAGTACCCAGCTCAGCTTCGAGTTGTTGCACCGCCGCCGAGATGCTGGCTTTGGGCAAACCGAGACTGTCAGCTGCTTGAGTAAA
>CAMLNB010000143.1 GCA_946481205.1 uncultured Kangiella sp.
GCTCGCCTCCCTCCTCACTGATGTGCGTGATGCGATCGAACATCAGCATGTTGGGAGCCGGCAGCTGAGCGTTACCCGGGCCGAACATGCGGCCTTCGGCACACTCCAACAATTGCTCCCGGTTGAAAGAAGACGGTCTGGACATCGAGGACTCCGGCGGCGCTACGTTCATCAAGTTGAAACAATCGCCGTCTGATACGTGGACAAAGTCGCCAAGGCTCAATGATGTAGCCCCGACGATGGACGCGGTATTATGCCAGTCAGGCTTTTTTCGCTGGTCTGACCAACCTATACAACTGGCCAGACCCCAGACCGACTTAATGGAGACCGCCCCATGACAACTGGAGCCCATTCGATTCCTGACTTTCTGGAAAAGTTCTGGGAACAGGACATTTTGCCGACACTGGCGGATTACATTCGCATTCCCAACAAATCGGTGCATTTTGATCCGGATTGGGCAAAAAACGGCCACATGGATCGCGCGATTGAGCTGGTTGCCGATTGGTGCCGCAAACACCCACTGCCAGACATGAAACTGGAAGTGCATCGGCTACCGGGCCGCACGCCGGTGTTGCTGGTCGACGTGCCCGGCAACGGTCAGGGTAATACCCTGGTTTACGGACATCTCGACAAGCAACCGGAATTCACTGGTTGGGCGGAAGGCTTGGCGCCTTGGGAACCGGTGCGACGTGACGACAAGTTATATGGCCGCGGCGGCGCCGATGACGGTTATGCCATCTTCGCGTCGTTCGCCGCGCTGCACTGGCTGCTGCAATCCGGCCGGCAGTTCGGCCGCACCGTGATGCTGATCGAATGCTCGGAAGAAAGCGGCTCGCCGGATCTGCCGGCTTACATGGAGGCCTTGTCGGCGCGCATTGGCCAACCGGAGTTGGTAGTCGCACTCGATTCGATGTGTGGCAATTACGAGCAGTTCTGGTCGACCACGTCCTTGCGCGGCAACATGCTCGGCACACTGAAAGTGGAAGTGCTGACCGAAGGTGTGCACTCCGGCGCCGCCAGCGGCATTGTGCCGTCATCGTTCCGCATTCTTCGCGAGCTGCTGGATCGCATCGAAAACAGCAACACCGGTGAAATTCTGCCGGAGTTTCTGAAGACGCAAATCCCGACTTATCGCGTCGCCGAATCGGCCTACGCTGCCGAAGTGTTGAACACCGAAATCGCGTCGTCCTATCCCTTTGTCAGCGGCATGCGCCCGGTCACCCGCGACTATAGCGAGCAACTGCTGAATAACACCTGGCGCACCACACTCTGCGTCACCGGTGTGGATGGCATGCCAACACTCGCCAATGCCGGCAACACCCTGCGGCCCTACACCACGGTGAAATTGAGCCTGCGACTGCCACCGGATCTGGATGCCAAACACTGCGCCGTCGAGCTGAAAAAACTGCTCGAACGGGATCCGCCGTATGGCGCCAAAGTCACGTTCGACATTGGCGGTGCCGACACCGGCTGGAACGCACCGGCGTTCACAGCGAAACTGAACGAGCAATTGCAGGAAGTGTCGCAGCGCTACTTCGGCAAACCGGCAGTGGCTTACGGCTGCGGCGGCACCATCCCGTTCATGCGTTTCCTGTCCGATCGGCTGCCGAACGCGCAATTCGTTGTGACGGGCGTACTTGGTCCGCACTCCAATGCCCATGGCCCGAACGAATTTCTGCACATCCCGATGGTGAAAAAAGTGACGGCCTGCGTGGCGGATCTGCTGGCCCGCTAGCTAGGCTGACCCGTATCAGTTCCTGTAGCCCAAGAAATGCCGGGCGAAGACCCGGCGCAACGGAGGACAGCATGCGTAGAAGTACGGTGACAGCAGCGGTTTTGAGTCTGATACCGGCGTTATGGTTGCCAACCGACCTGCTGGCAGCGCCCAGCGTGACTGTCGTACATCGCAACGACGACCAGCGGCCGAGCTATGTCCGCGTGCAGGACCTGACCCTACCCGGCCTTGGCGTCATCGCCAAGGATCAGGCACAAACCAGCGCGCGCTTGCTCAAGCAGTTCGCCGCGCCGGTTTACGGGCTCGATGAACAGGCGCAACAAGCACTCGGTGACGCCCAGCGGCAAAACCTGCGTGGCGGCGCAAGCTACTACCTCTGGCAACAGGCATTTGACGACGTTCCGGTGTTTCAGGGCCGCTTGCGTGCGCTGGTGGACGGCAATCAGAAAGTGCGCGTGCTGACCGGCTCCGTTGCGCAGTCCGCACCGGTTGCTCGCCACAGTCTGTCTGCGCAAAGCGCGGAGCAGCAGCTGCAGCCGGCATTGGCGGCAATTGGCTTGCCAAAGCAAACTCCGAGTTTGGCACCACACGGCGCGCACCAATGGCGCTGGCAAGCGGACGATGCCGCACTCCGCGATAACGATAAACCGCAACTCAGCAACGTGCGTGTGCAAGCCATCTATGCCCACGACAGCAAACAAGATCTGGTGCCGGCCTGGCAGTATGAAATCCGCTTGGCATATGGTCGACGCAACGCGCTCTGGGAGTTGGTTGTCAGCGAAAATGGCGAGCTGTTAAGCAAGCGCTCCTTGACCCGAAACGCCGCGTACAGCTACCGCGTTTATGGCGATAGCAGCAGCGCCCTGCCGTACCCGCACCGGCCGTTCGATGGCCCTTTTGGCGATCAGACGCCGCGCTTGGCTACCGATCCAGCGCCGACCGTTTACGTCGCGCAAAACAATCTCTTGATCGATAACTTGTCGGTCGATCAGAACGACCCATGGTTGCCCGATAACACCACAGTGCTGAGCGGCAATCACGCCGATGTCTATCTGGATGTTTCAGGCGGCGACGGATTCAGTGGCGGCGCCGATCGGCGCGTGTCGACCTCGTCCGCCGGGCAATTCCATTACAGCTTCGATGGTAATCAAGACGTCCGCAGCAGCACCAACAATCAAAATGCGGCAATGGTGCAGGCCTTCTATGTCAGCAATTGGTTGCACGACTTTTTCTACGACGCCGGTTTTGTCGAGATTGAAGGCACCGCCCAGCTCAGCAACTACGGCCGCACCGATACCTCGCTCGAAGACGACCGCTTGCTGATTGAGGTACAGGATTTCGATGGCACCAACAATGCCAATATCAGTGTCCCAGTCGATGGCGGTTCGCCGGTCATGCAGGTCTTCCTGTTCGACGGCCCGACCACGCACAGCGTTACCGTCAGCGGCGCGCTGAACGCCAGTTACATCAACGGCCGCGCCTCGTTCGGCCCGGGCAACTTCAATCAAACTGGCCAACTGGTGTTGATGCGCGATGGCGTTGCCCCGAACGAAACCGACGGCTGCGAAACGCTGACCAATGCCGCCGAATTGGCCGGTCGTATCGCGTTGGTGGATCGCGGCAACTGCAATTTTATCGACAAGGTCAATCGCGCCCAGCAGGCCGGTGCCTTGGCCGTTTTGGTGGCGAACAACACCACCGGCACCTTGACGATGGGCTTGCCTGATGGCACCCAACCGACGATCACCATCGGCTCATTGTTGGTCAGTCTCGCTGATGGTGCCGCGATCAAAGCGGCGATGGCAAATGGCGTGGTCAACGCGACGCTGACTCGCACCACCGCTACGCCGATAGACGGGGCTTTGGATTCGGCGCTGGTTGCTCACGAGTGGGGCCATTACCTGAACAACCGCCTGATATTCATCGGCTCAGGCAGTCAAGCCAATGGCATGGATGAGGGCTGGGCTGATTTCGTTGCGATGCTCGCGCTATCGCGCCCAAGCGATGCCAGTGCATTGACTGGCGCCTACGGTTTTTCCGGTCACGCGACCAATGACTTCTACAACGGCCTGCGTCGTTTTCCCTATAGCGCCGATCTGGATATCAACGGCCTGAGCTTCCGCCATATCAGCAACGGCATCCACTTGCCGAACGGCAGCGCCGGCACCAACAACAGCGAGGTACATAACACAGGCGAAGTCTGGGCCAGTGCGTTATGGGATGCCTACTTGTTATTGCTGCAGCAGCATGGTTTCGCGGAAGCGCAGGACCGTATGCGCCATTACTTGGTGGCAGGCCAGATAGCAACCACTGAAAACCCGGATTTTCTGCAAGCACGCACTGCCCAGCTGGACGCGGTGGCCGCCATCAACCCGGCCGACGTCACGCTGTTCCAGCAAGCATTCGCCAAACGCGGCATGGGCATCAATGCCGTTGCACCGAGCAAAACCAATGCCGAACAAACCGGCGTGGTCGAGAGTTTTGTGTGGACCACGACCGATGTGCCGAACGTCAACGCCGGTGCCGATCAGAACGTCCTGGCTAACGATCTTGTGACACTCAATGCCAGCGTGTCCGACAGCGACCCGATCGCCAGCGTCCGCTGGCGTCAGCTGAGCGGCCCCACCGTCACGCTCAGCAGCACCATTGATCAGACCGTGCAATTTACCGCCCCGACAGTCACGGCCACGACCGCACTGGTTTTCGAGTTCACCGCAACCGATGCGGCGATGGAACGCGCCACGGATCAGGTCACGATCAATGTATTGCTCAGTCCGAACTCGGTGCCGACCGCGAACGCAGGAGCGGATCAAGCGGTCGATGAAAACACCACCGTGACCCTGACCGGTACCGGCACCGACAGCGACGGCACCATCGCTGCCTATCGTTGGACACAAACCAGTGGCACAACGGTCACGCTGGCAACACCAAATGCAGCTTCGACAACGTTCACGGCACCGACGGTCAATGCCGACGCCCTGCTGACCTTCCAGTTGACGGTTACCGACAACGTCGGCAACACCGCTAACGATACGGTTGCGGTCACGGTGCGCAATGTCGGCCTGACGCCACCGCCGCCGACCAGCGGTGGTGGTGGCGGAGGTGGTGGCGGCTCTATGGCACTGACACTGCCGTTGCTGCTGTTGTTACTGAAACATCGGCTGTTACTGAAACATCGGCGGGGAAAACGCCAAGACTGAAAAAAAAGGCCCGACATGTCGGGCCTTTTTTTGTATCGCCATCTGAGCTATTCAGTTTCCAGTACCGCGAAAGCCAGCGCGTGGTCGCGTTCATCGCTGATGCTCAAATGGCAATGCCGGGCCCGCATCGCCTGCAAGCGATCTTGTGCGCCGCCGTGCAGAATCACATGTGGCTTGCCGCGCTCATCATTGGCAATCTCGATATCGTTGAGGTTCACACCTTCGGCAATGCCGGTACCCAGCGCTTTCGATACCGCTTCTTTGGCAGCAAAGCGTTTGGCCAGATAGCGCGCCTGATGCTGGGTTTCCTGAAAACGAAGCATCTCATTGGCATGCAGCACACGTTCGACAAAGCGATCACCGTGCCGGCCAAGCACTTCCTCGATCCGCTTGATTACAACGAGATCGGTGCCGATACCGACGACGGCCATGGCCTCGCCTCCTCCATCAAGCGTTTGATTTCGCGCACCGCCTGCTCAAGCCCGACAAACAAGGCACGCGCTACAATGGCATGACCAATATTGAGCTCGTAAAGCTCGGGAATACGCGCAATGGCCTGCACATTGTGATAATGCAAGCCATGGCCTGCATTGACGATCAAACCGCGGCGCGCCGCGAACTTGGCGGCATGGGCGATGCGCTGCAATTCATGCTTCTGGGCTTCGCCTTCGCTCTCGGCGTAAGCACCAGTATGCAGCTCGATATACGGCACGCCGCAGCGCACCGCAGCTTCAATCTGCGTTTCATCGGCATCGATAAACAACGAGACCAAAATGCCGTGCTGGGCCAAGCGTTGGCAGGCCGCTTTGATCTGCGCTTCATGACCAAGCACATCGAGACCGCCTTCGGTCGTCAACTCTTCTCGCTTCTCGGGTACCAAGCAGCAATAGGTCGGTTTGATCTCGCAAGCGATGCCGAGCATCTCCTCCGTCACCGCCATTTCCAGATTCATCCGGGTGCTGAGGGTTTCTTTCAGAATGCGAACATCGCGATCGCGGATATGGCGACGGTCTTCGCGCAGGTGCACCGTAATGCCGTCGGCACCGGCTTGTTCTGCGAGCAGTGCCGCCTGCACTGGCTCGGGGTAGCGCGAGCCGCGCGCATTACGCACGGTGGCAATGTGATCAATATTGACGCCGAGCAGACAAGGGCCTCGGTGCAGATGATTGGCATTCATGAGCTGCGATCTACCTTTCCTGAACTTCAGCGCCGGATGCGGGCACGACGCCGGTTTGAACTATCGTGGCTTCATCAGCCAACTGCTTAAGAACCTGCCGGGCACGCCACAGCTCACGCGTATGCAGTGGCTGGGAACCCAGATGCGCCGCCAACAACAGCCGCAACAAACGCTTGGCTTCGGTCGGCTGCTGCTGCCAATTATGGGTGGCAAAAGCGAGCAAGTCATCACCGCGGAAGCTGTTGGTCAGCGACTCCGCGCGGTAAATACCCCGATCCGCGTGGACCTGATAACGCACATCGGGTTGCAGTGTTTCGCCTTGCTCATCCATATCGAGCGCGATGCCATAGCCAAGATCTGATAACAACGACCACTCAAATGCGCGCAGTATCGCGGCGGCCATCGAATCAGAGTCGACCAGACTGAGCTGCTGCAAGCTGCGCTCGTAGCAATCGAACAGGAGTCCGTGGCTGTCTTGTTCAGGCAACAAGCGCAACAACAGCTCATTGCAATACAGTGCGCACAAACCACTGTCCGCTGGCAACGACCAGGCTGTTGCCAGCGCATCGGCATCCGTCAGATAGAAGTAATCTCGGCGACGATTGAGCTGAATATGCAGTGGCACAAACGGCTGCAAAAGCCCCGACAATGGCGAGCGCTTCTTGCCTTTGATGCCGCGGGCAGCGACGCGGAGACGGCCACGCTCGCGGCAAAACACATCCATCAGAACACTGGTATCGCGCCAGGGTTTGATGTGCAGGATATAGGCGCGTGAATCCATGGCAATAGCGGCGACGGTCAGTCTTCGTTGTAACCGAGGCTACGCAGCGCCCGCTCGTCATCGGCCCAACCGTCTTTCACCTTGACCCAGAGCTCAAGAAAGACTTTGCAGCCAAACAGCTTTTCCATATCGAGCCGGGCGTCCTGGCCGATCTGTTTGATCCGCTCGCCTTTCTCGCCGATCACGATGGCTTTTTGGCCCGCGCGTTCAACAAAAATAACGGCGGCGATTTCAGCCCGACCGGTTTCATCGTGCTTGAACTGTTCGATCTCCACCGTGGTTGCATACGGTAGTTCCGCGCCCAAGCTACGCATCAGCTTTTCCCGGATGAATTCTGCCGCCAAGAACCGCTGGCTGCGATCAGTGACTTCGTCTGGGCCGAAAATGTGCTCATTCTCCGGAATGTACTTGCTCAGCACCTTCAACAGCGTATCGACATTGCGATCGGACTGGGCCGAACCCGGTACGATTTCGGCAAAGTTGCGCTTCTGGCCAAGCAAGGCCAAATGCGGCAGCAACTTTTCCTTGGGATGTATCGTGTCGACCTTGTTGACGAACAACAGCACCGGTGCTTCGGCCTCCTTCAAACGCTCCAGCACCAACTCGTCGTCTTCGTTGAAAGTCAGGCCATCGACTACCCAGATAATGGCATCGACATCGGCAACCGATGACGCCGCTGCCCGATTCATATAACGATTGATCGCGCGCGCCTCCTGCTTGTGCAGGCCAGGCGTGTCGACGAACAGGATCTGGGTCTCGCCTTCGGTATGAATGCCAAGAATGCGATGACGGGTCGTCTGCGGCCGCCGTGAGGTGATACTGATTTTTTGGCCAATCAAACGGTTCATCAGCGTTGATTTGCCGACATTCGGCCGTCCAACAATGGCGACATAGCCACATTTCTGGCTCATGGTTTTACCTGCTCAGATAATGGCTGCAAAAGTTGCTCTGCGGCCTGCTGTTCTGCCCGACGTCGGCTACTACCGCGGCCTTCAGCGACCCGACCATCATGCAAGGTGCAGCGCACATGAAAAGTCTGCGCATGCGCTTCGCCATAGGTTGCCAGCAAATCGTATTGCGGTAGCGGTAGCCGCGCGCCCTGTAATGCCTCCTGCAGGCGGGTTTTGGCGTCCTTGTCAGTCCCTGTCTCGGGCAATTGATTCAGGCGTTCGGCAAACAGCTGTTGCACTACCTGCTCGCAGACCGGAAAGCCCGCATCGAGATAAATCGCACCGATGATCGCTTCCAACGCATCGGCCAGAATGGACTCACGGCGAAAACCGCCGCTTTTCAGCTCACCAGAGCCCAGATGCAGAATATCGCCAAGCTGCAGGTCCGTAGCCAACTCGGCCAAGGTTTTTTCCTTGACCAGACTGGAGCGCATTCGGCTCATTTCGCCTTCGCTGGCGTCGGGAAAGCGGTGATACAGCTGGGCCGAAATAATCTGACCGAGCAACGCATCACCCAGAAACTCAAGCCGCTCATTGTGACGCGAGGAGGCACTGCGATGGGTCAGCGCCTGGGTCAGCAGCGCCTCCTGTTTGAAAACATAACCTAGCCGGCGCAGAAACGCTGACAGTAAAATAGGGTTCATTCTTTCAGTGATACTCGCTCTTCAAACCATGCGACGATATCAACGTTGTATATCATTTGCGTTCTAACTTCATAGGAGATCACGAGTTCCTTACTGCCCGACTCATCTACTTCGATAGTGACATCGTCTTTGGTAACGCTTGTAATGCCATCGATATAGAACTGCTTATTCAAAGCCAACCAAGCCTTTTCCTTATTGTACGAACCGGCGTCACTTGCAGAAGCAACTTGCGAAACTGCTTTCTTTACGGACATATTGTCCATATAAATGGGAAACAGCTTCATGGTGACATATGCAATAAAGCCAATACTGCCCAGTACGTACAACCAACTCCAAATAGTCATGCCTCGTTGATGCCGCGTCATGTCGT
>CAMLNB010000144.1 GCA_946481205.1 uncultured Kangiella sp.
GCACCGCATGCGGAATGCCGGATTCGAACAGCGATTTGCTGCGCAGCGACGGCGCGTGGTCATTGACATAGCCCTGCCGGTCTTCACCGTGGCAAAGCACGCAGTATTTTTTGTAATTGGCAGCGGCGCGCTGGCTTTGCTCGGGCGTGAGGGTGCGGATGGGCGGCAGGCCGCTGCCGTCGGCGGCGTGTGCGGCGGCTGTGAGCGTGAGCAGGCCGATGGTGGATAGAGCCAGTGTGTGCAGTGCAGCAATGAATAAGCGGGTCACAGGGAATCCTTTCGGGGTGACGATCAACGTTTCGCGACAGGATACCGCGTGAGCGGCAGTTTTCTAGTACTGATTGCTGTGATGGCTGGTGTTGGCGCGCTGATGTGATTGCGCGGCGGTGCAGCAATGCGTTGGGTGAAGGTGTTGATTTGTTGTTTGTGGTTGGGTGGAGCGCTGTGGTTGGTGATGGTGCGTGCTGGGGGATTCACCCTCTCCCTTGATCCCTCCCCCATCAAGGGGGAGGGGAACAGAACGCGGTAGTTGGCGTTTGTGCGTGCGGAGGGATTCACTCTCTCCCTTGATCCCTCCCCCATCGAGGGGAGGGGTCACATTATTGGCGCGTGGAAGTTGGTGTTGATGTAAACGGAGAGATTACCCCCACCCCCAACCGCATCTCCTCAAAGCAGAGGGCGCTTGAGTTGCGCCACGATTGGCGGTCCTGCCTGCGGCGGTGTTACTGCAGTAAAACAAAAAGGCCACAGTTATGCGCTGTGGCCTTTTGTCGCGAGAACAGTTTCGCGGGTTTACTTCGAGATGGTCACGTACGCGCCGGTTTTTGCATCGACCTGAACCAGCTTGTTCTGCATGGTCGCAAGGATCTGACCGTCTTGTGTCATGGCCATATCCATCACGCTGCCATTGTAGAAGAACGCGTCATTCTCAATGGGGGTGCACTCGCCCGCCGACAGCTGATAACGCAGCACACTGCTGCCGGTAACCAACAACTCGCCGGCGACAGCGTCGAAGTACAAGTTTTGCACGGAACCTTCATCGGCAGGCAGATGGTCCTGATTGCTGGCGCCCAGGCACTGGTCGAACAGCAAGGTGCGATTGCCGGTTGCCAGATCTACGCTGTAAACAGCGCCAGCCCGTTGGGCCAACACATAGAGCACGTTGTTGTCAGCATCCAGCTCGACATCGACTGCCACTTCAAGCGCCGTGCCCGTTCCTACAACGCCATCCTGTGAAACAACGGTTCGATCACCTGTGACAAGGTTGACCGAGAAGACGGCACCCGCCGTGCTGTCGGTGACCAGCAAGTGCTCGCCCGAAGCATCAAACGCCGCACCCGACAAGGTGGTAAAAGCAGGACCGGAACCGAAGACATTGCTTGCGATGGTTTCAACAACCTCGGTCGCGATGTCCACTCGCACAATGCTATCCTCGAACAGTACGTAGAGCTTCTGATTTTCTGTATCAAGCAATACGTCTGACACAGACACATTCAAGGGTTGATCAATATTGGAAACCTGTGTGCGGTTACCGGTTTCGAGATCCACCTTAATCAGCACTTCAGGCGCATTGCCACCATCATCGATAACGTAGGCAACGTTGTTGCCATGATCGATAACAAGGTCTCTCGGCATGACAAAACGGAGGCCAGTGCCAACGCCATTTGCATAGGCCTCGGTGCGCTCGCCGGTGACCAAGTCGACCGCTACCACAAGATCACGATCCGAATCACCAACCAGCAAGCGCTGATTTGGCAGGTCAAGCCCGGTCGAGGCAATTTGGGAGAAATTCAACGAGTCAACCTGAGCCTCATCGGAAATCATCTGGAAACTGCCGGTGCCCAGCTCAACCGAGGCAACCCCATTATATCCCGTCAGGTAGGCCAGACCCTCTTGCTGATCGGCATCAATTCTAACTGCCAGCATGTTGGTCGCGGCCGAGATGTGACTGACATCGGAGCCATCGAGCGCCACTTTGGCCAACGCATCATCACCGCTACCGAAGAAGCCGTTCAATAGCAGCAGCCCGTCGTCGAGAGCCGCGATAGCATCTGACTGGACCAGATCACCATTTGTGGTTTCACGATCCACCACCGTGGTAACCGCCTCTGTGCCAACGTCGTAGCGCAGCACCACGTTCTTGTTCAAGCTGGAATCATGCTTGGAGAAGTACATGAGCAGCGCATAAATGGCGTTCTCGGACGGCGAGTAGCTCATATCCTTGACGCTTGCGAATGACCAGTCATTGGTGTCAAACCCAAGTGCATGGTCAATCAGCACAGCCGTTTCACCGGTTTCGGCATCAACCGAAGTCAGCTTCAGCTTGCCTTGCAACACGATGCCATAGACAACGGCATCACTGTCCGGCAAGTAAACCTGCCGAGTGCCCGCATTGCGCAGCCCCACCTCCAGACGCCGCGCTTCGCCGGAATCCAGATGTTCACTGACCAGATCGCCGCGACTGTCGCGCCCGATAATCCGACGGTTGGTGCTGTCGACAACGAAATGGGCAGGGATCACCACGGTGGAAATGGTGGCAGCATCCGCTTCGGATGCGACATTGCCCTGCTGATCCGAGACTTCTACGGTGAGCGGAATGTCTTTTTGATAGGGCAAACTGACGGTTGCAGTCCACTCCACAGACTCCTCGTCGGCTTTTGATAGCCAACGCTTCGTGCTCGCTGAAACCGGTTGCAGCGTGGCGTCAACGCCATTGACTTTGACTGAGGCAATACCGCTGACATCGGACGCTACGCCATGCACAGCGATGGTTCTTTCATCGATGCGCGAGGTTCGCCACGGAAACAGGATTTTGGCGGTTGGCGCATCATTGTCGACAACTGCGGGAGCAAACGTCGCGGAAATGGTGCAGTTCGAAGAGGCAGCGGCGATTGTGTAGACATTGCCGTTCAGAGAGCCGCCACAACCGGTGACACTGACAACGGAGAATCCGTCGTTTGGCGTTACGGTAAAGGTGGCAGTGGCGCCACTGTTCACCGTGGCACTGGTCGGCGCGATGCTGCCGCCACTGGCCGCGGTTGCGGTAATGAGATAGGAAACCACAGGCGGCGGCGTCTCATCGCTGCCACCACCTCCGCCGCCACATGCGGCCAGCCCCAGTACCAGTAAAACTGCACTACAACGCGGGGTGTACATCTTTCCATTGCTCCCTTTGAGAGATTTTCCACAAAGAGGCGGATGGTACTGGCTTCAGAGAATGGCAGCAATAACGCTCAAGCCATGCGCGTATCTGGCTCAAGTCGAGTACGCGCCCGCTACGGCATCCCAACACCGTCAAAAGTGAAAGCGACCCTGTTACTCGATTTTCCCCGCGGAACCGTCACGCAAGCGTGCAAAACAATGCTGAAGCGCAACATGCGCTCTTTAACGGCCTCTCAGCAAACGCTGTACTTCGGCGGTTATCTTCACTATTTGCTTTCAGCCAACACCACGTTCGCATGCGTGAACGGTTTGATGCTGAGGTTTTGGTAGATGCTGCTCGGGCTGTAGAGCGAAAGGCCTTTGCCGACACGGAAGACTTTGCGCAGAGCTTGGATGTCGGTCAGCGGATTGCCTTCCAGCAGGATCCAATCGGCATCGAAGCCCGGTTTGATCTGGCCCTTGCGGTCACCGGCGCCAACCAGTTTAGCGGCGTTGACCGTGGCGATACGCAACACGTCGGCAACCGGAATACCGGCTTCCACGTACAGCTCCAGTTCGCGGTGCAAGGCAAAACCAGCGATGTCATCGGTGCCAGCAACCAGCGGAATGCCGCTGTCATAGAGCAGCTTGGTCATGCGCTTGAGTGCTGCGGCGGTGCGCTGGTAGTTGGCGCGGTTGTTGTCGTTGATGTCCATTTCCGGGGACAGCTGGCTGCGCTGCACCGTGATGGGGAAATGATCGGCAATGGCGGCGATGCTCGGGTTCGGCTTGCCTTTTTCATGCGAGAACATGGCAACGAAGATGCCGAGGGTTGGGTCGACCACCGTCTTCTTGTCTTTGAGCAGAGCCAGGAAATCCTTCACCGGCTTGCTGTTCAGATCCAAGCCGCCGGCTTTGTCGCCAACCAGCGTGAAACGCACCGGCGTGCGGGTGTCGTCGGTTTTGCTGGCAAGAAAATTCAGGAACACCATGTTGATGTGCTGGATCTCATCAAAACCGGATCGCACCGCCGACTCGGCGGTCATGAACGCCGGAATGTGGCCACTGACGCGCAAGCCGCGCTCGTGCGCGCGCTTGACCAGCGCCGGCACCCACTCGGGCGGAATGGAGCTGTACAGCTTGACTTGCATGAAGCCTTGCTTGGCGATGTCATCAATTTGCGTGAGCGCTTCATCCAGCGTTTTGGCGATGTCGCCAGTGGGTGCGCGGAACGGGCTCTCGGCGTCAATGAGCGCAGCGCGGTAGACGTGCGGGCCGGCAATGGCGCCTTCACCGATGCGTTTGATCAGATCGTTGAGCTGGTCTTTGGCGTTGCCGAGATCACGCACGCTGGTGACGCCACCGGCGATGTTCATGATGGCGGAGCTGTCGAACAGGTGGGAGTGCATGTCCCAGAGGCCGGGCATCATCACAGCGCCTTTGGCATCGAGACTTTCCATGCCTTTTGCATCACTGGCGCGCGGCGCGGCGATGAATTTGCCGTCTTTGATCCAGACCTCAGTCGGTGCGCTGACGCTGCCGGCGACCACATCCAGCACGCGCACGTTGTGCACACGCAGCAGCGCCGGCGCTTTGCGCGTAGCCTGTTGCGACAGGTCACGATAGAAGCGTTGCTCCATCGCTTCGGTTTCTGTTTTCAAGATCGGGATGGCCGGCTCCCAGCCTTTGAGCACCATGCTGCTCCAGCTGGAAGCAAAACCGATGTAACGCTGCGCGTCGGTGAGCCAGAGGTACTCCGGCGTCATGCCAAGGCCGTAAACGGCATACAGATTGGCGTTTTCGTTGCGGCTCTTGCCGTCCACCGTCACCGGCACTTGAATCGATTTCAGCTTCTTGACGGTCACTTCACCGCTGGGCAACAGCGCCAGCTTCTGGTCTTTGTTTTTCAGCGCCGCACGCGCCAGCGCCACAAAGCCTTCTGGCGTGCCATTGATGGAAACGTACCAGGCATTGCCACGCGCCGGCTTGCTGCCGTCATCCACACCGTTGCTCCAACGCGCACCACTGGCATCGCTGCTGAAGCGCTCATCCACTTTTGCACCCATGTAGCTATTGCCGCTGATGCTGGTGGCGGTGAGCAGGCCCTGCTTGTCCAGCGCGTACACCTCACGGATTTTCGGGCCACGGCCGCGATCATTGAACTGAAAATCCACCTCCACCGTGCCGTTGTCACGGTAGATAACGGTCTGCCCGCCTTCTATCTTGCCTTGATTGATGAAGTCGTATTGGACGGTTTCGTCGGCGAGTGCCGGCAGGCTGAGCGTGAGCAATGCAGCGATAAGAGCGCGGGTCATCGAGAGGTTCCTTTTTCAATACTACGTTTATCGGCGGTTCTGGTCTGCAAGAGGCTCACCCGCCTCCATGGCCCTCCGACTAAAGCGAAAGCCCGATTCAGCTCGCAGGCGGTTGGGTTAGTCAGCTCCTTGCTGCCCTATTCGTGAGAACACCATGGTCCAATTTGTTTCCCAGGTGGCGCCAGCATCTGCAGAGAAAGCTTGTTCCCAGCTTGGATTTTCGCCGGGATTCGTGCGCCAAATGAAGCGCACTTTGATGGGCATACCGCGCACGCTGTCGTTGGCAAAGAACTCGCCGATGGTGCCTGTGAAACGACCGAGTACCGGAGTATCAAGCTGGTGCGGGTTACGACCATCAAGCCACCAGATGGACCACTCCCGCGTATCACGATTGAACGAGCGCATGGCAACCGCACGAACATCACCATCCGGGAAGTGGAGAATGTTGTCTTCCACATTGCCGAAACCACCGAGTATCTTGCGCGTTGAACTGAGCCCTTGAAAGGTGGTCCATTCGGTGCAGCCGGTCAGGCGTGAGTTAAGCCGGCGATGCTCAACCTGCCAGTCACCGATAATGAAATCGAAATCGGTTGGTGCGTACTGCTCAGGCGGCATGGCCATGTAACTCCCCTTTTTTTATGGTCCCGCAGTTGGCATGCGACAGGCATACCTACAGGGCATCGCGCAGACCGCGTTCACAGCTCACGGTCTTGCTGCGAGCTGCATGACTTTTCTGCCGACTGGAAAGCGCTGCTCACGCCACCGGCCATTCTGATCTCTTCGACAGATGCAAAATTAGATAGAGAATTTCGACTTATCGCGGCTGCACGCGAGCGCAGCACACGATGTCAAAACCCCATTCAGTACACATCTAGTTCGCCAGGATCTGTTTTGCCGTCAGCATCACCGGAATATTCCCGTAGTCATTGAAGGCTTTGAAAAACTCCTTCATGACAAACGGTTTGTTCTGACTTTCCAGCTGTTTGGCGCGCTGGGTCATCAAGCGTTCGATCAGGTATTTGCCGACCACGTAGCTGGTGCCGTAACCCGGTTGGCGCAGATACAGATGCTGCTCGAATTTGAGCAAGTGTGGTTCGCGGCGCATCCAGTTGCGAGGCGTCCATTGCAGGTGCACCTGGCTCGCCTCTTCCATGGTCATCATGTTGGCATGCGCATACAGTGAGCCGAGGCCGCGAGCGGCACGCTGGGCGAGCATGATCCAGACAATTTCGCGTGAGCGCGGGCTGTCATCGTGCAGGCCCATGTGCATGAACATTTCTTCCACGCCAGTGGCGATGCCTTCGTTGCGGCTGTCCCAGATGTTGTACAGCAACGGACCACGGCGAATGATGCTGGCATGTGGCTCGTCACGCACCTGCGCCAGATCGAACCAGTGATACCAGTGGCAGAACAGCGGCAGCGGATCATAATGGCGACCGATGTCGAAGAAATTGCGTTTGTCTTCTGGCACAAATTGCAGCAGGTGCTCGCGCGCGGCAGGTTCCATGTTGGCTTTGATTGGCATCACGTGCTTGTCGGCAAGGAAGCGCATCAATTTGGTAACCGCCTTGTCGGCCATGGCATCGTATTCGGCCGGCGTGCTGGCTGCCTTCATTGCTGGCAGGTGGGCGTTGCGCTGTTCTTCCAGCTTCAGGTTGGCCCAGGCGCGGTCGAGCTCGCGCTGCAGCAGATCCACTTCTTGTTCCCAGGTCAGCGGCACCAGATGCACGTTCTGCTGATACCAGCTGTAGTTCTCTTTGCCGATGCCTGAAGGCCCTGTTTTCTTTGGCGCTTCCGCGTGCAGCCAAGCGGTGAATTCTTTGGTGGCCGATTGGCCGTTGGCGATGGCGGCTTTCAGCTCCGCACTGGCGTAGCTCTTGGTTTGCTCATGCAGCCATTGCAAATCGGCTTGCTGCTGTTCCAGGTTGTTGATGCCCGCCAGCCACAAGTCCTTGGCATTGCCGGTCAGGTTGCCGCGCGCCTGTTTCAGCAGCGGCGGGATGACGGCGAGCTCGCGCGCCATCTTGCTTTGATCGGCGGTCGAGAGCGGGAACTGATACGTCCAGACTTCGCAGGTGGCGTGGTTGGTTGGGCCTTCGTGCGCAGGCACATCGCTCTGCTCCATCCACACAGTTTGATACCAGGCCGGATCGCGCACCCAAGGCTGTAGCACGCGGTGATTGAAATCAAAACCATTCATTTCCGCTTGGATGATCTGCCAATCGACCTGTTTATCGACCGGCCACTTGCTGGTGTCGATGGCCTGCAAGCGCGCTTGATAGTCCTTGAGCTTGGCATGTGCTGCGGTGAAGCGGGCGGCAGTGTAATCCGGCGCGCCATCCTTGAACGGTGGGGCTTCAAAAGCGCGCCAATCGTGAAAAAGCTTGATCAGTTCGGCGTAGCCTTTTTCGGCTGCAACCGGGTCAATGATTTGGCTTTCTGTGGCATGTACGCCGTGCAGCAAAGTACTGAGCATGATGGTTCCTGCAAAAACGAATGAAGCGATAGGTTGCTGAGACATGCTTAAGTCTGCCTCGAAACGGATGGTGGAGCGTGCAGCAGATCAGGCATCGGAATAACTCACCGTGCTACCGGCCAGCGACAACATGCCGGCCGTTTGCCATTCAGTAAAGATGGCTTCTGGCATCGGCTCCGGTGACATGTGCAAGCTTTTGACATGGCTTTTCAGCCAGCTCAGTACACGCGCCTTGGTTTTCGGTCGGTTGCTAGCGGTCACCTGCAATTGCGCGAACAACTTGCTGGCAGCTTCGGACAACGCAGCGGCATTGTGCGCCTTTATCTTGACCTTGGTAACCGATTTGCTTTTGCTGGTACCGCTTGTTGCCGTTTTGACCGGCGTAGCGTTCTTGCCTGTACCGGCCGCCGTCATGGCATGTTTCTTTTCCACGGTCGGTTTTTCGGAGTCTTTCTTAGCGGTGGCTGGCTTGCTGGCCGATTTTCTCTCCGTGGTTTTCCTGACCGCGGTTTTCTTGGCTGCCGGCTTTTTGCCAGCATTGGGCTCGACCAGCTTGCAGCTGCGACCGAGCAATTCCAGATGGTTGATCAACCCTTGATAGCCTTTGTCATTGGAGATGACGTGAAAGCAGACGTCGATCGGCGCTTGTGCATGTTCGGCACCGAGGTGAAAGGCCAGATGGAAATCGACGTTATTCTTGCTGGAAGTCGGTACCGTAATGAGGTCGACACGACAAACGCCCGATGGCGGTAGCGCATCAAACTTCAGGCTTTTGTTCTGCGGACCGCAGAACACGAACACACGCTGATAGACCGCCAGATTGACGAACTCCAGCGACCGGACATTCTCATAGTCAACAAAAGCCCAGTTCATG
>CAMLNB010000145.1 GCA_946481205.1 uncultured Kangiella sp.
TGGCTGAAACTCAGCTCTCGATATCTTTCATCCGATCCGGAAAATTCAGCGCCAGCACATCGTGCGCTTCTTTTTCCAGTTCCGGCAGGTTCAACTGGCGGTAGCAGCGCACCATCATGATCAGTGCATCGGCACTGGCGTCAACGCCCGGGAAATGCTCGATGACGTTGCGAGCGCGGTTGGCCGCAGCGAGCCAGGCTTTGCGCTGGGTGTAGTAATTGGCAGCGTGCAACTCAAAATCGGCCAGACGGTTGCGCAGGTAAATCATCCGCTGGCGGGCGTCGGCGGCGTATTGGCTGTCCGGGTAGAGTTTGATCAGCTCGGCGAAATCCTTGAAGGCTTTTTCGGCGGTGCTGGCATCGCGCTCGGACAGGCTTGCGGCAAAGGCTTCGCGCAGGAAACCGAGTTCCGAATAGTAATTGACCAAGCCTTTCATGTAGTAGACGTAGTCAAGGTGCGGGTGACGCGGGTTCTGGCGAATGAAGCGATCCGCTGCGGCAACGGCCGATGGTGTGTCGCGGTTCTGGTAATAGGAATAAATCAGATCGAGCTGGGCTTGCTGTGAGAACGGGCCGAACGGGTAACGGGAGTCGAGGTTTTCCAGCTTCTCGATGGCGCTGTTCCAGTTGCCGACTTGCATGGATTCGCGCGCGGAGGCGTACAGCTGCTGAGCGGTTTGTTCACGCCGGCGTTGTTCACGGTCTTCGGCGGTGGTGGCGCAACCGGTAACCAGCACGGCAGCGACGAGGAGGCACAGCAAACGGCTCAACATATGCACAAACTGCCTTTGGTTGTTGTATAGGTTGCTAGAATAGCGGGGCATTCTAACCAAGCTCATCTTCAAGGTCACTCATTCCATGACATCAACATCAGAACCCGTCCGGCGTGAAGCCATCGTGCCGGAACAGGCGTTCGGGAGCCGTTTGGACGTCGTCCTGGCGGATTTGTTCAGTGAATATTCGCGGGTGCGTCTGCAGGGCTGGATCAAGGCCGGCTGCGTCAAGGTCAACGGTGTCGTCGTTGATCGGGCCCGGGAAAAACTGATGGGTGGCGAGCAGATCGCCCTCGATGCCGAGATCCCGGTGCAGAGTGATGACGCGCCGGAAGACATCGCGCTCGATATCGTCTACGAAGATGACGCGCTGCTGGTGGTCAATAAACAGGCAGGGTTGGTCGTGCACCCGGCGCCGGGTCATGCCGGCGGCACGCTGGTCAACGCGTTACTGCATCACGCGCCGGAGCTGAAAATGTTGCCGCGCGCCGGCATTGTTCACCGGCTCGACAAGGACACCTCGGGCTTGCTGGTTATTGCCCGGCAGCCGGATACCCATCTGGCGCTGGTGCAGCAGCTCGGCAAGCGGGCGTTTTTGCGCGAGTATGATGCCATTGTCCACGGCACCGTCGTCGCCGGCGGTACCGTCGATGCAGCGATCGGCCGCGACCCGACCAATCGCCAGCAGATGGCCGTGGTTGAAGAAACCGGCCGCACCGCTGTCACCCATTACCGGGTTGTTGAGCGCTTCCGTGCCCACACCCATATCAAATGCCGACTTGAAACCGGCCGCACCCACCAGATTCGCGTGCACATGGCTCATGCAGGGTTCCCACTGCTGGGCGATCCGGTCTACGGTGGCCGTCGCCGGCAGCTGGCCGAAGCCAGCCCGGAACTGGCAGAGACGATGAAGGCTTTCCGCCGCCAAGCGCTGCATGCCGCCAAACTCGGCCTGAGCCATCCGGTCACCGGCGAGCAGATGCTCTGGGAAGCGCCGATGCCAGACGATCTGACCCGCATGCTGGAGCTGCTGCGCAAGGACCGCATCAAGAATGAGTATTGAGGTTCTCCGACCGGATTGGCCGGCTCCACCCAATGTGCATGCCGCCGCGACGCTGCGGCTCGGTGGCGTCAGCGAAGGGCCGTATCGCGGACTGAATCTGCGTGCCGCGACTGGCGATTCCGCCGCGCATGTCGCGCAAAACTTGGCTTTGCTGCGCGAAGCACTGGCACTGCCGGCCGATCCAGTTTGGCTGACGCAAGTGCACGGCGTTGCCGTGGTTGAGTTGCCGGGCACGAATCCGGCTCCGACTGCCGATGCCAGCTTCAGTACCAAAACTGGTGCGGTCTGCGCGGTGCAAACCGCAGATTGTTTGCCGGTGCTGTTTTGCGATCACAGCGGTTCCTGGGTTGCTGCCGCCCACGCCGGCTGGCGTGGGCTCTGCGCTGGGGTCCTCGAAGCCACAATCCACACGTTCCCGGGCAAGCCTGACGAGATCATGGCTTGGCTTGGCCCGGCCATTGGCCCGGATGCCTTCGAAGTCGGCCCGGAAGTAAGAGACGCGTTTTGCCAGCAGGACCCGCAGGCGGCGCTGGCATTCCGTGCTGGCGAAGCGGACCGGCTGTTTGCGGATCTGTATTTGCTGGCGCGCCAGCGACTACAAGCCGCCGGGGTCACGGCCATTTATGGCGGCGGCCTGTGCACTTACAGCGATCCGCTGCGGTTTTTCTCCTATCGCCGCGACCGTGACACCGGTCGGCAGGCCAGCCTGATCTGGCGGAGCGCGCCATGACTTGGCTGGTTGTGCTGACGGCGGTGGTGTTGCTGGCGGCTCTGGCTGTCTGGGCCGGCTTGCGCGCCAATCAGGCGGATTGGGGTGGCTGGTGGGTCAACGCCATCGATGGTTTGGCTCGGCGCTATGTTCGGCGTTACCACCGCCAAGGCAACGCGCAGCTGCATCTGCCGGAGGGCGGCGTGTTGGTTGCGGCCAACCATGTCTCGGGTCTCGACCCACTACTGTTGATTACCGCCAGCCGGCGCCCGCTGCGTTTTCTGATCGCTGAAGAGGAGTACAACCGCTTCGGCTTGCGCTGGCTGTTCCGCGCCGCCGGTTGCATTCCAGTCGATCGTGGCGGCCGCACCGACGCGGCGTTTCGCGCAGCGGTGCGGGCACTGAAAGCCGGCGAAGCGGTGGCCTTGTTTCCGCATGGCCGGATCTTTCTCGATGATCAGCCCGAATCGCGGGTCAAACCGGGTGTGCTGCGTTTGGCTCAGTTGGCGAACTGCCCGATTGTGCCGGCGCGCATCGAAGGCGTTGCCGGCCAGGGCTCGGTGTTCACCTGCCTGTTGCTGCGCGGTCGGGTGCGCTTGACCGATTTTCCTATCCTGACCGCCGAACACGCCCACGGCCCCGAGATGCGTCTGCAGCTCGGGGAGTTGTTGCTCGGTCGGCGTCAGCAGATCGACCTAACGACCAGCGCGACCGAACACTGACCGCTCGCTGCACCAGCGTCTACGCTTGTGTTAGCGAGCGGCGAGCTTGCGCCAGATCAAATACTTCTACCGGTGCGCCCGCGCCGGCTTGAAATCGTCATTGCTTGACCGCATCTCGACGCCATTCGCGCACCTCTTCAAGCGGTGCGAACCCATTATTCGGTGCGAACCGGGCGAGGTTTACTCATGCGTATGGATCGGTTGACCAGCAATTTGCAGCTGGCCTTGGCGGATGCCCAGTCATTGGCGCTGGGCCGCGACCATCAATTCATCGAGCCGCTGCACTTGATGCTGGCGCTGCTCAATCAAGACGGCGGTTCGGCCCGGCATCTGCTGGAACGCGCCGGCGTCAATCTCAACGCCTTGCGTTCACAGCTGACGCAAGCGCTCGAACGGCTGCCGAGTGTCCGCGGCAATGAAGGCGACGTGCATCTGTCCAATGAGCTGGGTCGCTTGCTCAATGTCTGCGACAAACTCGCACAGCAACGCAAAGACGCTTACATCTCTTCCGATATTTTTCTGCTGGCTGCCGCTGAAGACAAAGGCGCGCTGGGCGAGCTGCTGCGCAAGCTCGGCCTGCAAAAAGCCTCGTTGGAAAAAGCCATCGAGTCGGTGCGCGGTGGCCAGCGCGTTGAAGATGCCAATGACGAAGAAAAGCGTCAGGCGCTGGAAAAATTCACCATCGATCTGACCGCGCGCGCCGAGCAAGGCAAACTCGATCCCGTGATAGGGCGCGATGATGAAATCCGTCGGACCATTCAAGTGCTGCAGCGCCGGACCAAGAACAATCCGGTGCTGATCGGCGAGCCTGGGGTTGGTAAGACCGCGATTGTCGAAGGCTTGGCGCAGCGCATCGTCAACGGCGAAGTGCCGGAAGGACTGAAGCACAAGCGGGTGTTGGTGCTCGATATGGGCGCGCTGATCGCCGGTGCCAAGTTCCGCGGCGAGTTCGAAGAGCGCCTGAAGGGCGTGCTGACCGAGCTGGCGAAAGAGGAGGGCAAGATCATCCTCTTTATCGATGAGCTGCACACCATGGTTGGTGCCGGCAAGGCCGACGGCGCAATGGATGCCGGCAATATGCTGAAACCTGCCTTGGCGCGCGGTGAGTTGCACTGCGTTGGTGCCACCACGTTGGATGAATACCGGAAATACATTGAGAAAGACGCGGCCTTGGAGCGCCGCTTCCAGAAGGTTTTGGTCAACGAGCCGAATGTCACCGACACGGTCGCGATTCTGCGTGGCTTGAAGGAACGCTATGAAGTTCACCACGGTGTCGAGATCACCGACTCGGCGATCATCGCCGCCGCGCAGCTGTCACACCGCTATATCTCGGATCGCAAGCTGCCGGACAAGGCCATTGATCTGATCGACGAGGCTGCTTCGCAGATCCGGATGGAAATTGATTCCAAACCGGAGGAGATGGACAAGCTCGAACGCAAGCTGATCCAGCTCAAGATGGAGCGCGAAGCGCTGAAGAAGGAATCGGATTCCGGCGCCAAAAAAAGCTTGGAGGCCTTGGAAGAGGACATCAAGCGTTTCGAACGCGACTTCGCCGAATTGAACGAGATCTGGCTGGCGGAAAAAGCGGCTCTGCAAGGCTCGACCAATATCAAAACCGAACTGGAGCGTGCTCGTCAGGATATGGACGTCGCGCGCCGGGCCGGGGATTTGACCCGGATGTCGGAGCTGCAATATGGCCGTATTCCGGAGTTGGAAAAGAAACTCGACATGGCCGCGCAAGCCGAGATGCAGAAGATGCGGCTGTTGCGCAACAAGGTCAGCGATGTCGAGATCGCCGGCATCGTGTCGAAATGGACCGGCATTCCGGTCAATAAAATGCTTGAGGGTGAGCGCGACAAGTTGCTGCGGATGGAAGAGGCTTTGCATCAGCGCGTGATTGGCCAGAACGAAGCGGTGACAGCGGTCGCCAACGCGATCCGCCGCGCGCGCGCGGGCCTTGCCGAACCGAATCGGCCGAATGGCTCGTTCCTGTTCCTTGGCCCTACCGGTGTGGGCAAGACCGAGTTGTGCAAAACGCTGGCATCTTTCCTGTTCGACAGCGAAGAAGCGATGGTGCGCATCGACATGTCCGAATACATGGAGAAGCATGCGGTCGCCCGCTTGATTGGCGCTCCTCCGGGCTATGTCGGCTATGACGAAGGCGGTTATCTGACCGAGGCCGTGCGCCGCAAACCGTACTCGGTGGTGCTGTTCGACGAGGTCGAAAAAGCGCACCCCGATGTGTTCAACGTGTTGTTGCAGGTACTGGAAGATGGTCGGCTCACTGACGGTCAGGGCCGCACGATCGATTTCCGCAACACGGTGGTTGTGATGACCTCGAACCTCGGTTCCGACATCATCATGGAGCATCGCAAGAGCAGCCATGGTGAGTTGAAGGACATGTTGATGGAGGTGATCGGCAAATACTTCCGGCCGGAGTTCATCAACCGTGTCGATGAAATCGTCGTGTTCCACGCGTTGGCTGATGAGCATCTGCAGCAGATTGCCAGCCTGCAGATCGAAGGTCTGCGCAAACGCTTGGCGGACAATGAAATCAAACTGCAGGTGTCGCCCGAGGCGTTGCTGTATTTGGCCAAGGCCGGTTCCGATACGGCGTTTGGTGCGCGGCCGCTGCGTCGTGTCGTCCGGCAGTTGGTTGAGAATCCGCTCGCGCAGAACATTCTGGCCGGTCGTTTTGCCGCTGGCGACACTGCGGTGGTGGATGTCAAACAGGGCGAGCTGGTGCTGGGTAAGCCTCAGTAAGTGCTGAACGGTGCAAAACAAAAAGGGCGCTCAAAGCGCCCTTTTTGTTTTGCTGCTGCAATTATTTGCGGCAGTAATTCTGAATTTGTTGCTCAGTGGCGGCCAGCTTCTGCTTCCGCTCTTCATCGGTCAGATGGTAGGGGTTGCCGTCTTTGTCGGTCATCCGGATCTTGGCGGCGGTGGTCAGCAATTCTTTGTTCTGCCGCGCCGTTTCGCAGTTGCGCGCCAGCTTGTCGGCTTCGGCCTTGGCGACGGCCAGCTCACCTTTGGCTTCAGCCGGATCGACTGCTTTCTTGCCAGCGGCAGCCGGCGCGCCTTCGCTTGCTTCGCTCTCGGCTTGCTTGACGCGGGTCTTGATGGTTTCGTACGGCCGATCCTTGGGCGGGATCTGGGTGTACTGCACCTGACCGTTATCATCGGTCCACTTGTAGCTGTCAGCGGCATGGACGGCGCCCATCATCAGCAAGGCGGCGCCCAAGGCGGCGAGGGGGAAGGACTTCATGACCGACTCCGTACTCTGTAGTGAGGGTGGACTGCGTTGTGCCTAACTATAGTGAGCGTTCGGCATGCAGGGAAGCGCAGCGGTTCAAACTTCCAGGTATTCGGCGGTCTGCAGCGCGTTTTGTTCCGCGAAGGCCATGATTTCCTGAAACAGCTGGGGATGGCTGTCCGCCAGCGAAGGGTCAACCACCACGCCTTTCTGGCCGCTGATAATCACCGGCCGCAGCAGCGGCGAGTAATACATCCGACGGTTACGGAAAGTGCAGAGATTGCCGCACATGCGCTCGGCCCAGTCACTAGGGCGGAACACGTCGCCGGATTCGGTAATGCCTTTGATGAGGAGTTTTTTGCTTGCGCTCATGGTGCCTGAAAGGAAGGGCCGGAACCGCGAAACCCGGCGAAATGCGCCGGCGACACTATAGCAGAGCGCAGCCGGGCCGGGTTTATCGGCTCGACCAAAGGTGGATAGCGCGTGCGCGACGGGGCCGTAATATGACCAAATTTGTGGGTTGTAACGTAGACGTGTTTTGTTGGTCAAAACCCACGATATCGATCCCATCGAGTGAACGAGCATGCTGATCCGGATACCACCGCTCAACGAGCCCAAGCAGATTACCGACGAGTCGACCTATCTGGATCGCCGTCGCGTGCTGCAGTCACTGGGCCTGCTCGCTGTTGGCGGCGCATTGCCAACGTTGGCGCAGGCGGCGCCCGGCGCAGCGTTGCGCTTTCAGCCCGATAAACAGCGTAGCGCAACGCAATTGACCGATGAGTCGGCCATTACCACCTACAACAATTTCTACGAGTTCGGCTTGGACAAGTCGGATCCGGCCAAGCGGGCCGGGCGCTTGAAAACCGAACCGTGGTCGGTCGTCGTCGAGGGGGAGGTCGCCAAACCCGGCCGTTATGCGCTGGAGGATTTGCTCAAAGGCGTGGCGCTGGAAGAGCGGGTTTATCGGATGCGCTGTGTCGAGGCGTGGTCGATGGTGATTCCGTGGGTTGGCATTTCTTTGGCCAGCCTGATCAAGCGTTTCGAACCGACCAGCAAAGCCAAATATGTCGCATTCCAAACCCTGCATGACCCGGAGCAGATGCCAGGACAAAAGCCCGGTTTCCTCGGCTTTTCTTCGCTGCAATGGCCTTATGTCGAAGGGCTGCGGATGGATGAGGCCATGCACCCGTTAACGATCCTGGCGGTCGGTCTCTATGGCAAGACCTTGCTGCCGCAGAACGGCGCGCCATTGCGGTTGGTTGTGCCGTGGAAATACGGCTTCAAAGGCATCAAGTCGATTGTCCGGATCCGGTTTCAGGAGAACCTGCCGCCAACCAGTTGGAATCGCTCGGCGCCTGATGAGTACGGCTTCTATGCCAATGTGAACCCGGCTGTCGACCATCCGCGCTGGAGCCAGGCGCGCGAGCGGCGCATCTACAGCGGCTCGCTGTTCGGCGGGGTCGAGCGCATCGATACCTTGCCGTTCAATGGCTATGCCGATCAGGTCGCCAGCTTGTACCAAAGTCTCGATTTGCGGCGGAACTACTGACCATGGCGGGATCACCAACCAGCGGGCAATGGATTCGCTGGGGTCTGAAGCCGTTGTTATGGCTGTTGTTGTTGAGTCCGGCAACTTGGCTGATTTATGGCGCTGTCACGGCCAATCTCGGTGCCGACCCGCAGAAAACCATCGTCCACACTACCGGTGAATGGGCGCTATACAGCCTCTGGGCGACATTGACGGTCTCGCCCCTGCGGCGCTGGACCGGGCTGGCGCAGCTGTTGCTGGTTCGGCGGTTGCTGGGCCTGTTTAGCTTCTTCTACGCCTGTCTGCATATCACCTCCTATGTTCTGCTTTACATGCAGTTGGATTGGCTGACGCTGGTGGAGGACTTGACCGAGCGGCCTTACATCATCGTTGGCTTTCTGGCCTTCCTCGGGCTCTGGCCGTTGGCGCTGACCTCGACTCAGGCTCAGATGCGCCGGCTCGGCCGACGCTGGCGCCGCCTGCACCTGCTGGTTTACCCGGTTGCGATTCTGGTCTGGATTCATTATCTATGGCAGACAAAAGCTGATCTGAATCAGCCCCTTTTGCTTGGGCTTCTGCTAGGCTTCTTACTAGCGGTTCGTATTTACTGGTCTTGGCTGGCGCGCTCGTCGGGCGCCGGTCTCTCCCGTCAAGTCCCCGCAGCAGAAAAATAGCCCTTGCACCGGCGTTTCCGGGCCCTATAATGCGCGCCCCGGCCGACGCCCTGTCCCTGACAAAACGT
>CAMLNB010000146.1 GCA_946481205.1 uncultured Kangiella sp.
TACGAACAGTCTAGCCAGATTAAGCCAATTTATCAGCCTCAATCCCGCCAATACCATGCCCTCACGGTTCAGCCAGCCGCCTGCGGCGTGACCTCCGGTCCTGAGCCCGAGCTTGTTCCACCTGCTTCTTGTTCCACCTACCTGAGGACAGCATCATGAACACGAAAATCGCCATCGTTACCGGCGGCAGCCGCGGCCTCGGCCGCAACACCGCGCTGAAACTCGCCGACAAAGGCGTGGATGTGATCCTGACCTACCGCAGCCAGCAAACCGAAGCCGCCGCCGTGGTCGCGGAAATTGAAAAGCGCGGTCGCCGCGCTGTGGCGCTGCAGCTGGATGTCGGTCAGGTCAGCCAATTCGCCGACTTCGTCGGCGCAGTCAAAACGGCGCTGAAAACGCAGTGGCAACGCGAGCACTTTGATTACTTGGTCAACAACGCCGGCATCGGTGTACACACACCGTTTGCTGACACCAACGAAGCGCAATTCGATCAGCTGATGAACATCCACTTCAAAGGCGTGTTCTTTCTGACTCAGGCCTTGCTGCCCCTGCTCGCCGACGGCGGCCGCATCGTCAACATCTCCAGCGGCCTCGCCCGCTTCGCCGTGCCCGGTTACTCCGCCTATGCGGCAATGAAGGGCGGCATCGAAGTGCTGACCCGCTACCTCGCCAAAGAACTCGGCTCGCGCGGCATCGCCGTCAACACCGTCGCCCCCGGCGCTATCGAAACCGATTTCGGCGACGGCATGGTCCGCGACAATGCGCAAGTGAACAGCTACCTGGCCTCACAAACCGCACTCGGCCGCGTCGGCCTGCCGGACGATATCGGTGGCGTCATCGCCTCGCTATTGTCGGAAGACAACCGCTGGATCAATGCCCAACGGATTGAAGCATCGGGAGGCATGTTCCTGTAATTGAAGCACCGAGACACGTCAACGCCAGCAGTCATTCCCATGACTGCTGGCGTTGCTATTCAAACATCAGCAATAGCGACATAATCTGTCTAGCGATTGTTTCTGTACTACTCAATCTATCTGTCAAGTGACATAGCAGGCGTCAAAGCAGACATGAAAACTCAGTCCTTTGCATTTGAAGCCCAATGCGTGGTGACGGAACACCCTGATGGCCACTGCCACCTGGTTGGCTTCGCCGACAAGGAGTTCGACACCAGAATCTACCTCATGCTCCAGCGCGCCTTCGAATTCGATGAACAGGATGTTGAACTCGGCATGAACACCTACCATGTCGAATGGTGCAGCCAAGAAAACTCCGGCTACGGAGGCATCTCTCAGTTCCTACTGAAAACTAGCGGTGCCGAAGTCATCTTCTCGCAAGAAGTAGCGGAAGCACTTGATGGACTGAAAAATATTTCCATTTCCTTCAAGCTGGAGCATTCAGAATTCTTTGCGCTCATTGAGAGACTGCGTCATATATTCGATGACAACGACTGCCTAAAAATAATCGCCCCATAATGCATACCACAGCAGCATTTCGCACAAAAATGAGCCATACATCGGCGAAATATCTGGGATTGCTCCGCCCTAACCTATCGACAGGGTTACGCGCTTATCTCACACAGGCTTAACGCACCGCCTGCGCCGACCGACGGACCAACTCCGATTTGCCGCCAAACAAACTCGCCTCCGATGCGGCAACCACTTCATGAGGAAAACCCATCGAAATGGCGCTGGCGTTATCCAGCTGTTGGAGATGCTCAGCCGAGAGCATAACTTGCGTTGCCGCTAGGTTGTCGGCGAGTTGTGCGGGGGTGCGGGGGCCGATGATCGGCAATGCACCTTTGGTGAGCACCCAGGCAATGGCGATCTGACCTGGCGTGTGTCCCGTGCTTTCAGCAATGCTGAGCACGGCATCGAGCGTGGCGGTTTTGCGGGCATCGCTTTCGCCGTGGATGACCACACCCAAGCCTTGGGCGCGGCCGGTTTCGCCTTTGCGGTATTTGCCGGTGAGCAGGCCACCGCCGAGCGGTGACCAGGTGACAGTGCCCAGACCAAATGCGTTTGCCATTGGCAACAGCTCGCGCTCGACGGTGCGCTCTACCAAGCTGTATTCCAGTTGCACGCCAGCAAGCGGAGCAAAGCCGCGCAGTTCTGCTAGCGTGGCGGCCGTGGCAACCCGCCAAGCCGGGAAATCGGACAAGCCGGTGTAGAGAATTTTGCCGGCGCGCACCAGATCATCGAGACCGCGCATGATCTCGTCGATGGGTGTGACGCCATCTGGCATGTGCACCCAAAGCAGATCGAGGTAATCGGTGTTAAGCCGACGCAAACTGGCTTCCACCGATTGCCGCATCGCTTTGCGGCTGTTGCCGCTGCGTTGCAGGCCGGCATTTGGACTGTCACCGAGCGAGAACTTGCTGGCCAGCACAATGTCTTCGCGCTCGCTGGCAATGAATTCGCCGAGCATGGTTTCCGATTGGCCAAACTGATACTGATCGGCGGTGTCGATGAAGTTGCCACCGGCTTCGCGGTAGGCACGGTAGATCTGCCGCGCGTCATCACGGTCCGAACCATAACCCCAGCCTTTGCCAAAGTTGCCGGTGCCCAGCGCCAGCTGCGACACGCGCAGCCCGGTCTTGCCAAAAATGCGGTAGTGCATGATCTGCTCCTGTTTATGGTCCATTCACCGGCATAAGCCTGTTCATGGCGTCGCACACGATTTGCCGGCTCTGTGCTGCCTCAAAGGCCGAACGAGAACAGCGATGAACGCTCATGGGAGCCTCGTTGACGCCCAACCGGGTGAGTGAGCTGGCTGCGCGCGAGGTCCACGGCAAAGGTTTTACCGCTTTGCCGACGTTGCGAAAATAGACGCAATAACAAAGAATCGTTGCAGGAATGCAACGACAGGCCGACACCGAGGCTGGAGGCTGCACCGATGAGCTTCGATTGGAACGACATCCCGCTACTGTTGACGCTGGCCGACACCGGCAACATGAGCCAGACCGCCCGCACGCTGGGCATGGTGCCGTCGACAGTGAGCCGCCGGGTGGCGCTGGCTGAGCAAGCACTGAACGTGCGGCTGTTCATCCGCGAGCCGAGCGGTTACCGGCCCACCGATGCCGGCAAGATTTTTCTGGCGCACGCCGAGCAGATTGCCGACCGGTTTCAGACCCTGCTGCTCGACACCCGTGCCGAGCAGGACGGCTTGGCCGGCACCGTCAACATCACCGCTATCGACGTGTTGTTCACCCACTGGCTGGTGCACCATTTGCCGGCCTTGCAGCAGGCGTATCCTGCGCTGCAGGTCAACCTGATTGGCGACAACCGCGATCTGTCGTTCACCCGGCGCGAAGCCGATCTGGCAATTCGACTGAGCCGACCCAACACCGATGCGGCGGTGCGCGCGCGCAAAGTCGGTGAGCTCGGCTTCGCCGTGTATGGCAGCAAGAAATTTGCCGGTCTGCGCCGCGAACAATGGCCCGATGTGCCGTGGCTGGCTTACCCGTTGGAGTTGGCGCGATTGCCAGAGATGCAGTGGCTGGCGGCGGTTGCACCAAAACATGTCACCCGAATGAGCAGTGTCGCCATGCTGGTACGCGGCTGCGAAAGCGGCGCCGGCCTGGCTTTGCTACCCTGTGTTGCCGCCGAGCGCGTCGGCTTGCTGCGCTTGGAGCAAAAACCGGTGCTGCATCGTGAACTGTGGCTGCTGAGTCACCGCGACGCCGGGCCGATTGCGCGCTTTCGTGTCGTTGCCGAGTGGCTCAAAGATCAGTTTGAGCAAGACGCCAACGCGATGCGCGGTGAGGCGTAAGTTGGCCACTGACGCACGGTGAAGACAGGCAATACGCAGCAAGCCGTGCACCAACATAACCCCATTTCATTCAGGAGCATCGACAATGGATATGCAGCTGAAAAATCGCTTGGCCCTGGTTTCCGGTAGCACCGCCGGCATCGGTTATGCCATCGCCACCGCACTCGCCCGCGAAGGCGCCCGCGTGATCGTCAATGGCCGTACGCAAGCAGCAGTGGATAAGGCAATCGCCAGTATCAAAGCCGAAACCGGCACTGCCGCGCTGGGTTTTGCCGGCGACTTAAGCACCGCTGCAGCAGCCGAAGCGCTGGTGGCGCAGTATCCGAACATTGAAATTCTGATCAACAATCTCGGCATTTTTGAACCGATGCCGTTTGAAGAGATCAGCGATCGCGACTGGCTGCGTTTCTTTGACATCAACGTCATGAGTGGCGTGCGTTTGGCCCGGCTTTGCCTGCCGGCCATGAAAAAGGCCAACTGGGGCCGCATCCTGTTTATCTCCAGCGAAAGCGGCGTCCAAATTCCTGCGGAAATGATTCACTACGGCGTCAGCAAAACCGCACAGATTGCTGTGGCGCGCGGTCTGGCCGAAGCAGTAGCCGGCACCGGAATCACCGTCAACAGCGTTCTGCCGGGCCCAACCAAATCACGCGGCGTTGGCGACTTTGTCGAAACATTGGCGAAAGAAGATGGCAAGAGTTTTGCCGAGTTCGAAAAGGAATTCTTCAACAAGGTTCGGCCGACATCGCTGATCAAACGCTTCGCCACGCCAGAAGAAGTCGCTGCACTGGTGGTCTACCTTGCCAGCCCGCTGGCTTCCGCGACCACTGGCGCCGCCATGCGCGTTGATGGCGGCGTGGTGAAAAGCGCATTTTGATCAGGAAACGCGTTTGAAATCTGAAACCTGTTCTTCCCCTGCAACGGAAACAAGCTGAGTCAGTATGTTGAAAATTGTATTGCGCCTGCTGGTGCTCGCCGTGGTGGTCGCCATTGGTTACTACCTGTACTCGCTGGGTGAAAAGCCCAGCGAAGCCCGGCCATTTGCCCCATACCGACTTGATGAACTGGCCACGACGCCGCTGCCGAAACAGGTGTTCCTCGACGGCGTCCAGCTGTACGCCAACGGCATCTGCAAAGACGAGAAATTTCTCGCCATCATCAAATCGGAACAGGCCGCTTGCCTAGCTCACGTCGAGCAAGCGCACGCACGTTGTTTGGCGGAAATCGCCAGTGCCTTGCCGGAAAAATTGACCAGCAAAGACGAAGTTGGTCAGTTCAGTAAGCAGTACGTCGGTTGCGCCACGCACAAGGGCTAACCTTGGCTGCTGGCTGTTTTTTAGCCATGCTCGACTCGTCGTACTTGTGCCTAGAGCCCCTTGCCCGACCGATTGTCGCCTGCGACTGGTCAGGCCGCCGCGCTGGGCCTAAGATGCGCCGCCCCTCTGGTGGGGCATGACAGGGATTGGAGTAATGGTGAAGAAGTTTGCATTGGCCGGCGCCGTGATGCTGGCACTGGGTTCGCCGCTGGCACAGGCTGATGGCCTGCGTTCCACCTATCTTGAAGGCGGTCTGTTCATCGGCGACAGCGATGACTATGACGCGGATGAAGTCCGTTTTCGTTTCCGCGGTAGCTTCGGCGTTGGCGACGTGCTGTATTTCCCGGTGTCGGTGGAAACGACTGCGCTCGAAACCGACGACGAAGACTTCAGCCGAACCGACGTGACCTTGACCGGCGGTATCGGTGCCCGCATCCCGGTCAGTGAAACATTTGCGCTCTATGGCGATGCCTCGTTGGCCATGCAAGCTGTCAGCTATGACTATGATGGCGGCTTCGATGACGATGATGAAGACGATGATGGCACCGGCCATCTGCTGCGCGGCGGCTTGCGTTTTCAACCCAGCTCGTTGATCGAGCTGAATGCCGAACTGTCAAAGCGTGAAATCGCTTTGGATTTCGAGGATGAAGAACTGCGGCGCACGCTGGTCGCTCTGCAATTCAATATTTCGTCGCTGTTCTCACTTGGCGTTGAACACCACCGTGATCGCTACCACTACGACTATGACTTCGGTAGCGGCAGCTACACCACACGTTATATCGGTGCTTATGCCCGGTTTTCGTTCAAGTAATTGTCGCATTAGTAAAAAGAGCTCCGTCATGGAGCTCTTTTTTTTGCTGCTTCTCACGATTCAGTCAGCACGCGGCTGACACTTCTCCGGTTTGAAGACTCGGGTTGCACTCGCCGGGTACTTACCCAACAAATCAAGCGCCCGGCTCGGTCGCGGGCTCAGTACGCCAGCACAATTCGGGCAACGACCGGCCAACACCGTGTCAGCGCAATCGGCGCAGTAGGTGCACTCAAACGAGCAAATCCGGGCATTGAGTGACTCCGCTGGCAAATTCTTGTTGCAGCATTCACAGTTGGGGCGCATTTGCAGCATGGAGAACTCCTGGATGAAACTCAGCGATTGGCACGTCGCTGAGCTGTGGGGGAATCGTTGTGGGTGCTGCGCCAAGCCCGGCGCAAACTGCGTGCGCTGCCGTAGCCGGTCAGCTCGGCAATGCGCTCTACCGAGTGGCCGGTGTCGCTGAGCAGGCGCTTGGCATGATCGAGCCGGATGCGCTGCTGGTATTCATGCAGACTGATGCCGGTGGTGTCACGAAAAACCCGGGTCAGATGCCGCACCGATAAATGCACCGCCTCTGCCAGCTCTTCGAGTGACCAGCGTTTTTCCGGGTTGCGACAGATCAGATCCTGCACTCGATGAATTTTCGCCTGCATGTGGTTGCGCCAGCTGAGCCAAGGGCTGAGCTGCGGGTCATCACCGCTGCGGCGCAGATAAACGACCAAATCTCGCGCGACATCAATCGCAGTGGCGTGGCCACACCATTCGCCGATCAAGTACAGCGCCAGATCCATGCCCGAGGTCACGCCAGCGCTGGTGTAGACGTTGCCATCTTGAACAAAGATCCGATCATCACTGACCCGGGCGCTGGGTTCGGTTTGCGCCAGCCGACCACAGAGATCGTGGTGCGTCGTGCAGTGCTTGTTCGCCAGCAAACCGGCTTGCGCTGCGACCAGCGCACCGGCACAAACTGCAACCAGACAATGACTTGGCTGCAGTGCTTGCTGCAGCCAGCGCGTGCTGGTGCGACAAGCGGCTGAGCGCAGCGGATCGGTTTTGGCACCGCTGATATGCAACCCAGACAGCACAACAACGGCATCACTCGGCAGCGTTTCCGGTAACGGTTCGATATCGGCCAGTTTGACGCCTTCGCCAACATCAAGATTGCTGTCGACGCCGATCAGATGTAACCGAAACTGCGGACCGGCAATCGTATTGACGGTGCGAAACGCCTGCCATGGCCCGACCATGTCGAGCAGCAGCACGCCGGGTAACATCAGAAAGTAAATGTCACGCATGTGAAACCACCACCTCCTGAGTCCTGCCGATTGCCGTGTGGCTCGCTGATAATCGCAAGCTCAATCATCCAAGCCACGCAAACATTCCTCGACTGTCACGATCCGGGCAAAGCGGTTATGCAGCACCAGCTCGGTTTTCTCTTTGAGCTCGGCGGTGCTGTAGCGACGGCCGCTGACCGGATGCGTCATCGGAAAAGTCAGCGTCGCTTCGGTCACGTAATCGACCGCGTAACCCAAATCGGCCGCGACGCGCGTGGTGGTCTCGCAACACTGCTCGGTGCGGATGCCGGTGATGATCAAATGATTGATGTCGCGTTCCACCAGCCAACGCTGCAAACCGGTGGTGTTGAAACTGTTGTGGGCGCTTTTCAGAAACGCGACATCGTGATCGGTTGGCAGAAACGCCATCGGCTTGACCCAGCCACTGGCCAGGGCGAATTCACCGTCTGGATCGACATGCATGATATTTACGATAGGGACGTTTCGGGCCTTCGCACCAGCAATCAGCGTCAACAGTCGCTCTTGAAATACCGGCAGATCGTCGGTTTGCCAGTACGGCTTGTGCTCGAATGACTGCTGGACATCAATGACCAGTAATGCTGACTTTTTCCGTGTATTCATGACGCTGGCTCCGTGGGCAGGCCGACAAGGTCGGCCTTTGACGGTGACCAGCGTACGCCCTGACCGGCTCGGCGAAGACCACCGACCGGGACCCGAAGCGGACATTTCCGGCCATCATGCCAAACTGGCACCATGACCAACCGGTACCAAGAGTAGCCAAGTTTATACGGTCGGCAGCGCCCGGCCGCTGCGGAACTGCTCGCGGTAGCGGGCCGGGGTGATGCCGAAGACCCGGCGGAATGCGCTGCGATAGGTTTCCAAGGAGGCGATGCCGCAAGCGTCGGCTATCTGCACCAGTGACAGCGGGGTGGTTTCCAGCAAGGTTTGCGAGCGGTGCAAGCGTTCGCGCAGTAGCCAGTCTTTCGGCGCCATGCCGGTGGCTTCATGAAAGCGGCGCAGAAAAGTCCGCTCGCTCATCGCCGCTTGCTGTGCCAACAGTGGAATCGACAGCGGCTCGTTCAACCGCGCCCGAGCCCAGGCCATGGCCTCACCGACACCGCGGCCCGGATGCGCCGGCAACGGGGCTTCAACGTATTGCGCCTGACCGCCTTCGCGATGCGGCGGCACCACCATCCGACGGGCGACCTGATTGGCGATCTGGCTGCCGAAATCGCGCCGAATCAGATGCAGGCAGGCATCAATGCCCGCAGCGCTGCCGGCCGAGGTAATGACATTGCCAGCATCGACATAGAGCACATCGGGCGCCAACTCGATCGTGGGAAACCGGGCGCGAAATGCCGCGCTGTAACGCCAATGTGTTGTGGCCCGTTTGCCATCGAGCAACCCCGCTTCCGCGAGCACAAATGCGCCGGAGCAAATCGACAGAAAGCGCGCGCCATTCGCCGCTGCGGTTTGCAGCGCCTGGATCAGCGCCAGCGGCACCGGTTCGCTGTGATGGCGCCAGCCGGGCACGACAACCGTGCGCGCCGAGGCGAGCAATTCCAGACCCTCGCTGACCGTTGC
>CAMLNB010000147.1 GCA_946481205.1 uncultured Kangiella sp.
TCACGGATTTGAGCAGCACGAATGGCACCTTCGTCAATGACATCAAGCTGAGCAAGCGCCACCGGCTACGGCACAACGATCTGATTCGGATTGGCTGGAACACCTTCAAATTTGTCGACAATCAGGAATCCGAGCTGGAAAAAACCTCGCATATGCTGTCCGGTGATCGCTAAGCCGATACGGCTCTACGGCAACCTAACTTCGCGCAAGCGGTAGAACAAGACCACGCTCCTGACTTGTGGTCTTGAATTTTTCCTCAAGAAAGAACGCCACACATCCACTTGATTCGCCCCGTCATTCCCGCACACCTGTCGGCAAAACCATAATCCGGTTTGCCTCGTCTCACCACTCAGTTGCAATAAACTGATCAGCCGTTGCAACCGAGCGGCCTGCAAGTCCGACTCGCCATAACGATCTTCAGAACTAGGAGAAACCATGCCCTTACGCTACCGCTTGGCCGCCTCATTGATTCCGGTCCGCCCGGTGCTGAGCCGGTTGCCAACCGTCATGCTGGCTACGCTGCTGGCTGTGTCGCCGCTCAGCCAGGCTGTGGCCACCACCAATGAATGCAAAGATCTCTCAAGCTACCAACAGGCTCGTGAAGTGGTAGCCGACTTGACTCGCATCGCTGCACCGTCCGGCATACAGGAATCCTACAAGACCCGCATCGGCGGCATCGAGCAATGGCTGAATGTTCGCGGGCAAGACCGGGCCAATCCCCTGCTGTTGTTCGTGCACGGCGGCCCGGCATCACCGGCCAGCCCGAGTCTGTGGCAATTCCAACGACCGCTGGAGGAGTACTTCACCATCGTGCACTGGGACCAACGCGGCGCCGGCAAGACTTACAACGAAAGTGATCCGGAAGCGATCAGCGACAGCATCCACATCAGCCGCTACGTCGACGACGCCATCGAAGTGGCCGAGCATCTGCGCCAACGCTATGGCAAGCAAAAACTCGTGCTGGCGGCGCACAGCTGGGGCACCATCATCGGCTTTCAGGCTGCGCTGAAACGACCTGATTTGTTTTATGCCTACGTCGGTATGGGCCAAGTCATCAACACGCATGACAATGAGCGCATCAGCTTTGATTACGGTTTGGCGCGCGCCAAAACCGAAGGCAACACCGTTGCGATCAAAGAGATGGAAAGCATTGCGCCCTATCCTGGCGACCACCCCATCACCCGCGAGCGCATCATCCTGGCCCGGAAATGGCCCCAGCATTACGGCGGCTTGACCGCCTACCGCGACAATTCCACTTATTACTACAGAGCACCGTATCTGTCGCCGGATTACGATGCACTCGATGTCTGCGCGATCAACCGCGGCAGCGTGTTTACGTTGGGCCGGGTGCTCGATGCCTTCCTCGCGGTGGATTTCAAACCGGTCCGGCAGTTCCCGATACCGGTCATCATGTTCATGGGCCGGCACGACTACACCACGCCTTCGGCGCCAACCGCAGCATGGCTTGAACAGGTTGCGGCGCCGTACAAGCAGGCGGTCTGGTTCGAGCGCTCCGCGCACATGATGCCATGGGAAGAACCCGGCAAGACCCTGACCAGTTTGCTGCAGTATGTGCTGCCGCTCACCACAGCCGCGGCAAAGCCGTAATACGAGTACATCACCGTTGTTGGCAACGGCCGCACCGCGACCTATCGAGGTGCGGAACTCGCGAGACCAAGCTGCCATGCGGTGATTTATCGGCTATCTTTGAGGCGCCTTGGAAACCTGCCAATGAGAACCGCCATGAAGCTTGTCCATGCCATGCTGAAGAGCACCCTGCTATCCGTTGCATTCGCTGTTTCGTTTGCTGCTGCGTTGTTGCCGCTGCCACTACAGGCTTATCAGGACAGTGGCGCTGCCGCCAAGCCGATCAGCCCGAGCTACGATGCCGCACTGGCTACGCAAACCGGAGCTGACGATTACGGCATGCGCAAGTATGTTCTGGTGATCTTGAAAACTGGCCCCAAGCCGGTCCCCGCAGGGCCGGAGCGTGACGAGATGTTCAAAGGTCATTTTGCCAACATGAATCGTCTGGCGGAGCAAGGTGTGCTTGCGGTGGCAGGCCCGCTTGATGGCATCGAGGGCTGGCGCGGCCTGTTCATTCTGGCGGTGGAAACCATTGAAGAAGCACAAAAGCACGTCGCCACCGATCCGGTCATCATCAAAGGCGAAATGATTGCCGAGTATCACAAGCACTATGGTTCAGCAGCGCTGATGCTGGTCAATGACAACCACGAGAAAGTCGCCAAGCACAGTTTTTGAAACTGCCGTGGCGGAGCCAAGACAGGCAACGTCCACGCGAGAACGGAGAGAGTCATGACCAATGCCCATCCCTGTTTGACTGCATTGTGGCTAATGATTAGCTCTGTTGCTGCAGCGAGTGAGCCACCAACCATTGAGTTTCTCAGCGGCAGCAAAGTGCTGCCCAGCACGCTGCCGTTTTCCGAAGCGGTTCGTGTCGGCGATCTGGTGTTCCTGTCTGGTCAAATCGGCATCGTCCCCGGCAGCATGAAGCTGGCGCCGGGTGGCATCGCCGCTGAAACCCGGCAGACCATGGACAACATCAAGCTGGTGCTGAGCACGCACGGCTACACAATGGCCGATCTGGTCAAATGCACGGTGATGCTGGCCGACATGGCGGACTGGCCGGCCTTCAATGAAATATATCGCAGCTATTTTACTGATCGTTTTCCTGCACGCAGCGCCTTTGGCGCCAACGGCTTGGCCTTGGGCGCACGGGTCGAAGTCGAGTGTATCGCGGCCGCTGCGAAATGAGTTCTGTTAATTACGGCAAACCGAGCGGGTAACGTTCTGCATGATGCAATTCGATCCACGGCGCCTACCAAAGACTCAATCGTGATTTTTCGTCGCTGCTAGGGCACTGACGTCCGAACGTTTGCAATGCGATGGTTCATCGCCTCGGATTTTGCAATAGTCGGGCGGAAAAACAACCTGCCATCGAATTTATCCCGTTTCTTTGCCCCCTGCTCGCCGACGCTCCGTCGTGACATTCTTACCGGTAATTTGTGTCACATCCCACGCTTTCCTTACACGGCCCCACGCTATGATCACGACCACTGGGCCGGACTCTGCGCCGAATCCAGAGCTGACAGGCAACGAATCGAGTAAGGCTTTGTCACGGCAAACCCATTGCAATCAGATAACAGATTGTCGGTAACTAAACAGAGGAATAGTGATCACCATGTTTGACAAGGACGTTAATGACAGCGCGGCAGCCACTTTGCGTTTTCGCCAGCCGCTGACCCTGGCACTGAACGCCGGCCTGTTGGTTCTGCTGGCCGCGTGCAGTGCCGAACCACCAGCCGATGAGTCCGCCACCGACGATGCCGCAAACAGCAGTCACGAAGCAGAGGCCACGATCAACGGCGGCACGGATATTCGACCAGCGATGCGACGGGTGGTCGCCGAGGCAATCGCCGGCACTTACGATCAGCACTGCAACGATCTGGTTGAAGGACAGTTCGGCCCGGTGCTCAACGAGCGGATTGTACTGAAGCCTGACGGCAAGCTTGAGAGCAGCACGGCCGGCATGGATTTTATTGACACGATGGCATCGGGTTTTGGCTTCCAGCTGTCGCGACCGGACGCGACATTCTCCGCCGTGCTTGATCTGCAAGATGCCACCAGCTATGACCGCATCATGCTGATCGCCGTGCAGCAGTATGATGGGCTGGTTGCGGCGCAATTTTCTGATACCCGGCAAACCGCCGAGCTATCGCGCGGCTGTACTGGCACCGTGATTGCTGCATTTGCCATGAATATATGGGACGCGGTCACCCGACATATCGAATTCGCCCCCGTGACTGCCCGGTGCTTCGCGATACCTGCGGCGGACAAAGGCAGCATCCGCATTGCCCTCAGCAACGGCATCCTGAGCATTGACAACGAGAGTTTCAATCGCGGCCAACACCGGCTTACCGAAAGCCTGAATATCGGCGAAGCTGTTGACTACGGTTTTTCGGTTGATGCCTCAGCCAGTTACACGCTTAGCGTCGAACCGGATGGCAGTTTCGCATCCTTGCTGGTCAGCAAGAACGGCGAACATTACGCCTGTAGCTAATCAAATGCGAAAGGGCGGAGTGTTCCGCCCTTTCGCACGTAACGACGAGTCTGCGCAAGCTCGACAACTCACTTACAATGCCGCTTGGTTATTGACCATTGCCACCGGCGCGGCAGGCGAACCGCGCAACGGTTGCCAACGCCAGTAGGTGATGCAACGCCACAACCACTCCATCGGGCCGTACCGGAAATAGCGCAGCCACAGGCTACTGAACAGCCACTGCGCCGGGATCAGTGCAACAATGATCAGCAGCTGCTCGGCACGACCAAGCAGCCCGTACTGCGCCCAGCCATAGCCGTAAAACACACTGGCCAGCACCACCGACTGCAGCAAATAGTTGGTCAATGCCATCCGCCCCAGCGGCGCCAACCACAGCAGCAAGCGGCGCCAGAACGATTGCTGCACCGCCAGAACAAATAGGCCCAGATAACCCGCTGCCAGCAGCGATTGCGCCAACTGGAACACCGCACTCGCGGCATTGCCGACAATGACAACATGACGACTGGCCGGGTGGTACATGATGGCGACGCTTGCGGCGCTGAACATCACACCAAGACCAAAGCCCACGATTGCCAACGTACGGAACAACGCCCGATGCTGTGTCGGCTCGCGCAGCGTGCCACTGGCTACCAACCAATAACCAAACAGGAACAACGGGAACAAGTCGAGCAATGCCATGAACAGCAACACCGGCAACTCCGCCAAGGTTTGCTGCCAGCGAAAGGCCGTGGCAACGGCAAAATCCGGCTGGGTCAGCGCGGTGATTTCCGCCTGCGACGTTTGCTCACGTTCGACTTTGTCGCGCGCCCGCTCTGCGGCCAGCTGCTGCAGCCGCTCGGCGGCCGGTAGCGTGTCCAGATCCACCTCAGGGTCTTCGCTTTGCTCCGACTCAGCCAACAAATCACGGCCTTCGGTTTTGGCTTGCGCAATCAGCTGATCCGCTATCGGCTCGATCTGCAGGCGCTCTTGCCAATCCCGGGTCATGCGCGCGGTGTCGTGACTGAGTGCGTAGAAAGATCCCACCACCAACATGAACAGGAAAGGCAATGCCATCAACCACAGGCTCAATTTCAGCTGGGAGCCAGGCTGGGCAAAACGCTGCAATCGTGGTCGCTGCAACAACCACAGCCACCCCAATAGCAGCATGCCGCCGATGGCATAGGCGCGCAGAATGTCGCCGGTCCAGAACAGCACGGCATGCAACAAACCAAACAGAAACAATGCCGCCATGCGCCGACTGAACATGCGGCCAAACGGCCGGTCCTGTGCTTGCGCCCGTAGCAGCATTACGGCGAAGCCCATGCCGAACAATAAGGAGAAGAGTTTGTAGAATTTGCCTTCGACCAGTACCTTGACCAGCCAGGCGGTCGCGAAGTCGGCCCCGACCAAGTCCCGATCCAATACGCCGATCAGATTGGTGGCCCGACTGAACCATTCGATATTCATCAGCACAATGCCGATCAAGGCAAAGCCCCGCAGCACATCCATCAGCGCAATGCGTTCACTAGCCGGCAACGGTCCGGCCTCCGCCACAGCAGTCGTCGTCATCATTCGTCCTTGAAGCCAAGGTCAGTTGTTTTTGTCAGGCTGGACTGTAGCTGGCATTGCAGATGAAACCTTCTGGCGAAACATGGCCGAATGTTTCAAGGCATGAATGCAAGGAACCGAGGTAGCGGACCCGCACCGTGACGGCTAGGCTAAAGACGTCGGTGGCAACACAGGACATACACATGATTGCTGTCAGCGTCAGTCGACCGCAGCTACGCTGGCTGGAGATGCTGGGCATTTTTCTGCTGCTGCCTTTGCTGGCTTTGCCGTTCCGGCAGCAATTGCAGCTGTGGTTGATTCCGGTATTGTTGCTGCTGGCGCTGTATTGCTACGGCATGATCAGCCGCGATGCCAGCTTCAAACGTTTCCGTTTGCTCAATGCCGCGCAAGTTGCGCCGCTGTTGCGTCGGCGCTTGCCAGTGTTTGTTCTCGGCGCCCTGCTCTGTCTGCTGCTGTACAGCCTGCTGGGTGATGGCCCCTGGTTTGCCATGCCGTCGGAATCACCGAAGAACTGGTTGCTGTTGCTGGTGCTGTATCCGCTGCTGTCGGCGTGGCCGCAGGAACTGATCTTTCGCACGTTTTTCTTTCACCGCTACAAGAAAATCATTCCGCGCAAGAAGCACCGGATGTTGTTGAGCGCGGCGCTATTTGGTTTTGCCCACGTGGTTTATGGCAATTGGGTGGCGATTTTGCTGGCGCTGCTTGGTGGGCTGTTGTTTGCCTACACCTATGCCAAAACCCGCTCGACCCTGGCCTGCGTTGTCGAACACAGCATCTGGGGCATTTGGCTGTTTACGCTGGGCCTGGGTCATTACCTCGATAGCGCCTCGACCAGCTGAAAGCGCTGTCATGCCGCGTCGCCACACCACCTCGTGACTGGGCACTGGCATGACCTCTCTGACATGATCTCTCCGACATCACGTTTATAGCCAGCGGCCCCACCATCGCCATTGCCGCCATCGTCACGCAATCGATACAGCGAATGTAACTGCATCGCTACAATTCCGCCGTTGCTGTCGCCGCACCCGGCCCGGTATTGTGGCCGGTGGGAGGGACCAGACCATGCACTTCGAACAACTACAACCCGAACTGCAGCAATGGATACGGGAAGCCATCAGCAACGGCCACCCCACCGACACCGTCATTCAAACCTTGGTCAGCGCCGGCCATCCGGCCACCATTGGTGAAGCTGTTCAGGATTACCTGGCCGCACTGGCCGCTGCCGGACAAACCGTGCGACCGCACAGCAGCGCCGTGGTCGCCAAAGTCTCGGCGACTCAGCGCACAGCCGATCGCGACGTCCATATTCTGTTTACCTTGAATGCGCCGCGTGTCGTCCTGTTTGGCAATCTGCTGTCACACGAAGAATGCGATGCGCTGATTACCGCATCACGCAGCCGGCTGAAGCCGTCGACTGTGGTCAACGCCGAGAGCGGCAGTTACGACCGCCATGAAGCACGCACCAGTTACGGGGCGTCATTCCGCCGTTGCGAGACCGAGCTGTTACGACGCATCGAACAGCGCATTGCCAATCTGCTCAGCATTCCGCTCAGCCACGGCGAGCCGATCCAGGTGCTGAACTACGCGCCGGGCGCCGAATACAAACCGCATTTCGATTATTTTGATCCGCGCAATCCGGGCAACGAGACCATTCTGAAAATGGGCGGCCAGCGCTTCGCCACTTTGGTGATGTACTTGAACGATGTCGAAGCCGGCGGCTCGACTGTGTTTCCGGAAATCGGCCTCGATGTCTTGCCACGCAAAGGCAACGCGATTTTCTTCTCCTACGCCAACCCGGCTGGCGATCTCGATCCGCTGAGTCTGCACGGCGGCAGCCCGGTTGCCGGTGGCGAGAAATGGATCGCGACCAAATGGCTGCGGCTCGGCGAGTACACCGGGCCTGATGCGTGATCGCTGACGGGCCGAGCCATCAGAGGCCGGCCCGTTCAGCTTGCGCTGGCGCGACTCAGGATTTACCGGCAGTAAACGGTTTGGCTTTGCCGCTTTTGATTGCCGCTTCGATCAGTGCCAGCGTTTTCTGATGAGCCGTTTCGCTGGCTGCTTCAATCTGCTCGCCAACAACATTCATGCGTTCAGAGATGGGCTCCATCTGCACGTGCAGCGCTTCCTGCTGCTGCGAGATCTCTTCCATCGCTTCCGGATCGAGCACGCCGTATTCATCAACGAGCGTCTCCATCTGCTCACCCAGCAACTCCATCTGCTCGCCGTGCTGCTCCATCTGTTCGCTCAGCACTTCCATTTCTTGTTCGTGTGGCGCCACCACCTGCCACAGCTGGTGTACCTCACTGATCGTCGCCGGGTCATCGATCACGTACTGCTGCTGGTCGCGCTTGATCCAGAGGTAATCGGCGCGCTGTTGTTTGCGGTAGCTACGTGCGGCCGACAGCTCATCGCTACTGCCGGAGAACAGCATGCTGTCGTTCTGCCGGATCAGCGCGTAATGGGCTTCTGTCTCGGCGCTGCGATCATCCTGCAGACGCATCATGAGCGTCGATTCGGCCTGCGCTACCGAGCCGGAAAGCGTCGAGATCAGCAACAGCGCGCCGACCAGACCGTGCAAAGACAGGTTCATCATGATGGGATTTCCTCCGCAGGCAAAACCAGAACGTTGAAACGGGATAGGCGTCGCCAGCTACCTGAAAGCGCGGGCATGGAAGCCTGGGTATGAATGCCCATTTTTCAAAACAAGACATCCGGCAACCCAACAGCCCTGTCACGACCGCGCTGCCGCGATAACACGGCTGACTGTCTGACTTGACGGCGCGGCCGCGGAAATAGTTTTGCCCACCCACAGAAAAAAGCCGGCGGCAGGCATAGACGACAAAGCAGGGTTGGCGGGAAACGGAACGATGGTTTCGGCATAAGCCGGCACGGCTGGCACGCCCACGTTTATGCTAAGTACGCCGCCCCAAACAGCGCCGAAGCCGGGCGAGGCTCGTTATCAGCACTGTACCGCCCTGTCTTACCAGCGGTTTGTGGTTGTTGGTTAGCAGTTGGCTTTCGATCTGCGCGACGCGCAAGACACGAACAGGAGCAGC
>CAMLNB010000148.1 GCA_946481205.1 uncultured Kangiella sp.
ATTCGGTGATGGCAAAAGAATTGCCGAGCGCGCGCGGTCAAGGTGAGCCGCTGACCACGCGCTTCATTCCGGAACCGGGCGCCAGCTTCATCGCGACATTGATGGGCGAAGACAAAGACACGTACCTGGTCGCAACTGATGGTGGTTATGGTTTTGTCACCACTTACGAAGACATGCTGGCCCGGAACAAGAACGGCAAGACGCTGCTGACCGTGCCGGAACACAGCAAAGTGCTGGTGCCAAAGCGGATTACCGATGTCGCCAAACAACTGGTTGCCTGTGCCTCCAACGATGGTCGCTTGCTGGTGTTCCCGCTCAGCGAGCTGCCGCAAATGGCCAAAGGCAAAGGCAACAAAATGCTTGGCATCGATACCGCCCTGCTCGCGAAGCGCGAGGAGTGGATGGTCGACATGGTCGTGCTCGGCAAGAAAGACAGCCTGATCATCGAAAGCGGCAAACGCAGCTTCACATTGAAGCCCGCCGATATCGAACACTACATTGGTGAACGCGGCCGCCGCGGCAACAAGCTGCCGCGTGGTTTCCAAAAAGTGGATGGGCTGGCAGTGGACGTCAAGGATTGAGCGCCCTCGCATAACCTACAGCTGTGTATTTCTCGTCGTTTCGCTAGCTGACGCGGCAATACCTGAAATCAAATCAGGTATTGCCGCCGAACTCTTCGTAATCATTCCACCGATCAAATCAACGCAAGCACGCCTGTCGCATTGACAGTGCACGCACTCTCAATGTCCCGTCTCTGCTCCGACCATTAACAACACGCGTTAGATCAACGCCTTAGCGAATGCCAGCTACAGAACGTTATTTCGCGCGACGGTAAATATACATTTGCCATGTACGACAGTACAAAAAACAACAAAAGTCAATTGTGACCACTCACATTCAATCCGCTCGTGGCGGCGTATCGGATCCGCGCGACTGCGCTCTTGAGTCAACAACACGCGCACCGTTTTGCCGTATTGCTGCAAAAAAAAATCTTTCTAGAATCGGCCGCGCACACGCTGTGCAAATGGCGTTGTGGATATCGAACATGATCGTGAGTGAAGCCAATTCAGTTGCGATGCTGTTCGGTTAATCGTTCCAAAGTCAGATGAACTAAGGATGACAAAAATGGAAAAAGCTCAAGAGAAAGTGCTCGATCTGCGTAACGTCGACATCGTTACCGAAGTGAAAGAGAAAGCCGGTGTTGCCAACGACGACACCGAAGAGTCGTTTGAAGTGTGGACCCTGACCACTGGCGGTATCCGCTGGTAAGCAACAGGTCGCAAGGCGCAAGCCAAACCGCTGAATATCCCCCGTGAATATCAGCGGGCAGCGACCGTTGTAAAGGTGTCTTCAGCCCCATCCGGCGACTTCACTGTGTCGGATGGGGTCTTGGCAGCAGCAAGCCCTGTGCTTGCGCCGTGTTGCTAACCACGAGAGTGATAAGCGAGTCACCGACAGAACTATGAAAGTTCCGGGCTTTTCCAACATCGAACGTTTGTTCGCACTGACCGTACTTGGCTTCATGCTGCTGCTGATGGCGCTGCTGAGCTGGGTCAAAGTCAATGATTACGTCGATGACGTGACCGGGAAAATTGTCACGGTCTCCCCACCGGTAAAGCTGATTGCCGAGGAACAGGCAATCATTCAGAAGGTATGGGTCAAGCGCGACCAGCAGGTGCGCAAAGGCGACATTCTGGTTGAGTTTGACCGTGAAGAGTCGCTTTCAGAGCAGCAGCAGCTGCAGGCGGATATGGCGAAATACCAGCGTGAAATCGCGGTCAAGACACAAGAAGAAAAGATCCTTGAGGAAAAGCTCAAGATCAACAAACGCATGATCGCGGAGAAAGCCGCGCTGCAGCGAATTAGCCAGAAACGCGCCACGATTGAGGCCAAATCGGCGGCTGACAAAGCGGCTGAAATTGATCATCTTGAGACGGTTTCTCGGCAGATCCTGAGGAATACCGCGAAGCACATGGATGACCCAAGATTCTCCAGCCTGGACAAGATGAAGATCCTTGCCGACGCGCACAACAATCTGCGCGACATGAGCGAGCTGAGCAGCAACGCCAAGAGTGTGCTGCTGGACGCCGAGGAAGCGGCCAGAAAATACGCAATCGAAATCGCCTTGCTGGAAAAGGAGAATCTGCAGCTGGAATTGGACCGCCAACGGCTCGGCGGCGATCTGGCCGATTCCCACAATGAACTGGCCAAGTTGACGATACGGCAGAGTGCTGTGGCCAAGCGCCTTGAGCGTCTGGTTCTGCGGGCACCAGTAGACGGACAGGTGGTCTTTGTCGCCGACAGTTTACTGCGGTCAAATATCGCCAAAAGCAACGAAGAACTGCTGGTGATTCAGGCAGAAGGCGCGGTACTGCAAGCGGAACTGAGCATGACCGATGAGCAATACAAAGATGCCAGAGTAGGCCAACGCGTCAATCTGGAGCTGTACGCCTGGAACCACTATCGACATGGCGTGGTGAGCGGTCGAATCATCGATGTCAGCAAAGACAAAATCACGACGCCAAGCTTCGACCGGCCGGCCTTCATCGCCAGAGTGGAGCTACCGGTAAAAGCAGGCTTGGATCTGCGAACCGGCTTCAGTCTGAAAGCCAAGATCATTCTTGGTCGTATCTCGCTCTATCACTATCTGCTGAAAAAGCTGAATCTGGGCTGATATGAACCGCATAGTTGCTCATCTGAAGAAAAGCAGATTACTGCGCAAACTGCAGCCCTACGGCGAGCGGCAGTTGGCGAAAAATGACTGTGGGGTGTCGGTCCTGCAAACCATCCTGCGGCTCAATGGCGAACACATTCAGCGTCATCAAATTCGCGATGCGATGCTATTGGACGAGGAAGGCAGCAGCTTTGAAGACCTGCGTCACTATCTGGGTCAGCATGGTGTCCAGAGCCGGTATCGGATCATGGAGTTGGGCTCGGCTTCGCCCGAGCAGCTCAAAACCATGCTGCCATGTGTCGCCATGGTGCAGACCACCCGGTACAAGCACTATGTGCTGGTTCAGGAGGTCGTCGGCAGCGACGTTATTGTCATGGACCCTGCGAATGGCACCTTCGAAAGTCGCGATTTCAACCAATTCATCGCCAGCTTGGCCCGCATCAGTACGCAAGCAGATGAGCAGCTGGCCTATGCTTACATGGCCCAGGCAGTTGAGCGGCAATTGCAGGAACATGCCATTGAGCTGGTTGCACCGCTCAGTCGGGAAAAAACTGTCTCCTATTACAATCGGCTGAAATATCACGAATGGCTCACCAGCCAACTGCCGTCGCATGACCCGGCGCGTTCAGCAACATTCCTGCAAGAATTGCTGGCCAGCGATGATGAATCGATCATCCCATCGCGATTCAAAACCTTCCGGCTGACGGCCACTGACTTGGCCGTCAAAAGTCCGGTGCTGATGCAGTTCACGCTATCCGGTAAGAATCCTGCTGTTGCGGAACCCACCCAGACGGAACCAGTACCGCGCTTGCTGGGAATGATCCTGCAACACCGGCAGTTACGGCGCGACCTACTTTTCTATCTCGGACTCGGTTTTCTGACCTCGCTCCTGGCTCTGCTGGTGGTTTACGCCAACCAGATTCTGATCGATGAAATCATTCCTACCCGGGAGTTGGGTTCTCTGTACGTTTTCATAGGATGCCTCTTCTTCTTCCGGGCGTTTGAACTGAGTCAGCATGTGATTCGGACCTTGTTCGAGATCCGGATCGGGCAATCGGTCGACAAATGGCTGGTCGACACCTTCAATCGGACGGTTCTGCATGCAGAAAGCGAGGATGTGGCGAGCTATACCCGTGGTGAGCTGACTCAGCGCATGAACGATGTACTCCGAATTAAAACGGTTATCTCTGGCTACATCAACGACTACATTTTCAATGTCTTCATCGTACTGTTTGCCGGGCTGATGAGTCTGCGTATCTATCAGAGTGCGGCTTTGGTGATTATCGTGGTCAGTGCAGCCTATTATCTGCTGCTGCGAAAATCGACCCGCTACGTCAAACAACTGGAGTCGACCCGATTCACGCGAAAAGGTGAGCTGATAACAACGCATCTGAATGTGGTTGACGGTCATTCCACGATAAAGAAAAGCCAGACGGAACAGCGCTTCTTTGAGCGCCAGCACGGCCGACTGCTCGAATACCTTGATGTGCAGCGGCGCAGTCAGCTGGCCAGTCAGTTGCTGGCGTTCTTGCCGCGTTTCATTGCTATCTGCGGTTCGCTGACCATCGCCATGCTCGCTACTCGTGCGCACGTTTTGCACAATGAGTTGTCGATGGGTCAGATATTCACTTTGGTTGCGCTGGGTGAAATGGCTTTCCTGGCGCTGCGTACCATCCTGAAGACGCAGATCAATCTGCAAGAACAGGCGGTTGTCATCGACCGTTTCTTCGAGCTGGTTAGGTTATCTGCGGCGCCCAGCAGCGCCGATGCCGATCGTGAAGTGCGGCGGGTGGAGATCAGCGGCCTTCACTACGCTTACCCGGGAAAGGGCTTCACGCTATCTGTGCCTTCCCTCACCTTACTGTCTGGCGACCGCATTCTGCTGGAGGGAGGGAATGGCTCTGGAAAATCGACGCTGCTGAAAATTCTGTCTGGTCTGCTGCAACGTCATGTGGCAGGCGATCTCGTTTTTTATGATGCGGATGGTGTGCCATTGACAAAAGTCGACGGCTTCGGACGCGTTGCCATCATTCGCGCTGAAGACAAGATCTTCAACGATACCGTCCAGTTCAACGTGGTGTTCCATCACTCTCGTCGGGTGCCGGATATCTATCGCTGCGCCCGGGATGTTGGTGCTGATGATTTCATTTCGCCACGGAAGTTTGCCATCGATGCCCTCGTTCATGACCATGGCGCCAATTTGTCTACCGGTCAGCGCCGCAAGCTGTTGCTGATGCGTGGCTTGTTGGCTGAGTCAGATGTGGTGATATTCGACGAAATATTTCGCGGCATTGACGCAGAGTCAAAGAAGAAAATAATCGAAACGCTAAATCGCTATGCACCGGAAAAGATCATCATCTACACCAGTCATGAGCCTGTTGATGGCTTGCGGTTGAATCGTCGGCTACTGCTGGACGGGGGCATCCTGTCTGAATCCGGTGGTCAGGTGATGAGCAAACTCATTGGTTAGGAGAGACCATGCAGGATTTGCATACGGAAACAAGCCCTTTGGTGCTGTCGCCACTGGTCCGGTTTGTCCGGCAAGGCGATACGGTGTCTGCGCGGGTCAAGCGTGGTGAGTCGGAAACCATATTCAATATCGATGAGAATATCTATAGCTTCCTGAGTAACTTCCGGCGACCCACATCGCTGGCGGATGTCGCTATGCGCATGGAACAGGAAGGGTATCAGCGCGCCAATATTCTCGCCTTTGGCAAGCAGATCATGAAAACGCCACTGCTGCAGTTTTGTGCTGCAGCAGACGGGCCCGATGTATTGTCGGATATGTTCAAGGAACTTGGGTTGACGCTACTGACGGCTTTCAAGGACAAGAAGTTCGAAGGCGTATATCGGGTGGCGAATGCGGCTGGTGACAGCTTCGTGCTCAAGTTATTGAAGTCGCGACAGGTTTCTGCTGGTTATGAGCATGAAGTCTATGACCAGCTGCGCAATGAGTTCGATGTGCTGCACCAGCTCGGGGACAAGGCGCCTGTAGTCAAGGTGCATCAATTCTTTGATGCACCGTATCCACGATTCAGCATGGAATATCTGGACGGAGTAAAGCTCACAGATTGTCTCGGGAACACGTTGGAGTTGGCCACACGTCGGGATATCGCCGTCCAGATCTTGACCGCGTTGGCCCGTTTTCATGATGCCGGGTTCATACATGGTGATGTCCACACTTCCAACTTTATGGTTTGCCGACACAATCGCGTTGTGCTGATTGATCTGGATTGCTCGTTTCGCATCGGCACTACTGAGCCGCCTCGGATTGGAGGCGCTGCACATTTTCTGCCGCCGGAACGGACGGTCGAACACTGGTTTGAAAAGAATGCGATACCGCCGGATCGACGCTCAGACATTTATCAGACGGGTGTGACGCTGCATTTCGTCCTCACTGGCCGGCCACCGTTTCGCGGTGAAACCATGACTGAGCTGGTGCGAGCTATTCGCGCCGGCGAATACACCGGAGCGGCATATACCAAAGAGAAGGAGCCTATTCCAGGCGCGGTCAGCGACATGCTGGCGGCCATGCTGACAACCCATCCTTCAGGTCGTCCCGATTCATTGCATCAGGTATTAACGGTTTTCTCGGCTTGGGCTCAAGGAGCATATGATGAGCGCTGACATCTCGCTATTTTCGGACAAAACATCGGCAAAGAACTTTCATTTCACCGGATTCGACAGCTTGATTGCCCCGGTGGCAGGGACGGCTTTTTTTGACGGATTCTGGGAGCAGCGGCCGTTCTACGTGGCGCGCGACAAAGAGGGGTATTTTGACCCGCTGTTGTCGTTGACGACCGTCGATGAAATCATCGGAACCCGGGTCTTGCGGCAGCCGGATATTCGTCTGGCGAAGAACGGCAAGGTTTATCCGTTCGACTCCTTCTCCCGAGACGGCTGTGCTGACCGAAATGCCGTTGTCAAAGAATTCAAAGACGGCGCGACTATCATTTTGGAGCATCTCAACCGCCATCATCGGCCGCTAGGTGAGATCCTGCATCAGTGTGAAGTCGAGATGCATGTGCCGTTTCGCTCCAATGTGTACATGACGCCACCTGGCTCGCAGGGTTTCGTCCCGCATTGGGATACCCACGATGTCTTGATCCTGCAAGTTGCCGGCAGCAAGACGTGGAACGTGTTTGACAGTCCGTTGGTGCTGCCCGACGAAGAGCAGAAGTACAGCGAAGAGTGGGGTAGCAAAGCAAGGCAGATCGCCGAGCTGACCTTACGGCCGGGTGATACGCTGTTCCTGCCGCGAGGTTACATCCATTCGGCGAAAGCGAACGAAGAGTGCTCGTTGCATATCACTGTTGGCATGCGCAGCTTCACAATCCGCGATGTGGTGATGCGGGCGCTGAGCAAGGCCACACTAGACAGCGCGGCCTTGCGGCGCGTCGCATTGTTCCGAGAGTATTACCATACTGGAAAATTGGAGGATACCCGGGCCTTGCTGCACGAACTCGTTGACAGTCTGGATTTGAAAGGCGCACTGGGCACGATCTATACCTCGTTCATCAAGAACCGTACGGCGCCGGCGCATGGTCGCTTGTTGGCTTCTATTCGAAAACCGGAGCTGAGTCACAGTACCCGCTTCCAGGTACGCAAATCCTGTCTCTATCAAGTGTTCAAGAAAAACGACACGGTGCGCTTGGCCTTGGATGGAAAGGTCGTGATCTTTCCGGTTGGTGTTGACGGCATCATCGATTACATCGGGACGCAGCCATCGTTCACGCCAGCTGAATTGCCAGGAATGGAGCATGAGAGTCAACTGATTCTGGCCAGTCGCTTGTACGATGAAGGCCTGATTGAACCGGTCGCGGCCTGAGCCTGGATCGGCGAGGGCGCAGTGGTGCAGAGCAGGCGATGGCATCTTGTACTCGCCGCAGCGGTGCTATTAATTGCATGGACGGCATACGCTGCGCGCGAGGAGTTTGTGCTGCGACGTGGCCCATACGGGGTCGAGGCTGTGCAAATATCCGATTACGAACTCAGCATCACCGACGAGTTTGATGATGGTCCGTATCTGCGTTACGGGGATACCGGCATCGAAGCCAGTTGGGTCTGTCGAGGCAAAGTGATTCGGCAGCAGTTTCCGCTGGCCACGCAAGTGATTCCACCCTTGTGCGGATATGGCAAGGCCATACATTTGCGCGCGGAAGAGACATGGCTGGCGACGGGCACGAGCCATAGCATATCCACGCAGGCACATATCGACCGCATCGTTGCGCTGTCAGATCCACATGGGCAGTACCAGACCATGCTGCATCTGCTACAGGCGCACGCAATCATCGATGCGCAGGGCAATTGGGCATTTGGTTCCGGTCACCTGGTGCTGACCGGCGATGTGTTTGATCGCGGCCATCAGGTGACCGAGATTCTATGGTGGCTGTATCAGCTGGAGCATCAGGCGGAAGCGGCGGGCGGGCGTTTGCATTTCCTGCTAGGCAATCATGAGTTCATGGCTCTGGCGGGCGAGCAGGGTTATGTCAATGGCAAGTACCGGCGTGTCGAGGAGTTGCTCGGCGTTTCCTACGCCGGGCTCTATGATGACAACACGGTCCTTGGTCGATGGTTGCGCAGCCGCGATACCGTGCTCAAGCTACAGGATTTGTTGTTTATGCATGCCGGTTTGTCGGTGCCTGTTCAGGCGCATGATCTTTCTCTCGCTCAAATCAATGAGCATTATCGCCGTTCGATCGGTTTGAGCCGTGAGGCGACCACAGCCGACCCTATCCTGAGGGTGCTGCACGGCGAAGACGGACCGGTCTGGTACCGTGGCTACTTTCGTGATGACAGCATCAGTCAAGCCCAGATCGACAGGCTTGCTGATCAGCTCAAGGTGCGACACATCATCGTCGGGCATACCTCAGCAGCCGAGATCTATCCACGCTTTCAACAGCGCGTTATCGGCATTGATACCAGCATCAAGAAAGGCCAGCGTGGCGAGTTGCTGTTATGGCAG
>CAMLNB010000149.1 GCA_946481205.1 uncultured Kangiella sp.
GTGCGATTCAGCGCTTCTTCTCTTCCCGGTAAACCAATACCGGAATCGAACAATGCGTCAGCACTTTCTGGGTTTCCGAACCGAGCAACAAGGCCGACACACCGCGCCGACCATGCGACGCCATGAAGATCAGATCGCAGCCCTGCTTCTTGGCGGCAGCAATGATGCCCTGCCACGGCGCATCACAGATGTCAGTTATGCCATCGCTGCTGACGCCGGCCTGTTGCGCCAGCTTGGCGGCGCCTTCCAGCAAGTGCTTGGCCTCCTGCGCCCGCGCTTCGGCAAAAATCTGTTGGGCGCCGGCGTCGATGATCACACCCTCACCGGCGATCACCGGCGGCACAAATGCCGGCTGGGCGTGGTAAAAGCTGACGCGCGCGCCGGCCTCACGGGCAAAACTCAGAACGCGTTGCACGGTCGATTGCGACATCTCCGAACCATCGATGGGTACCAGAATATGTTTGAACATGGTCTTGCTCCCTCTGCCGCACGCGCATGATCAATTTGTACGCCCATTCGTCAGTCACTGCACCTGATTTGGATCAAGCCTTCAGCACATACTGCGTCAAAGTGACATCGCCTCAGGCCTGCCCAACCAGCCTTGATCGCCGCTCCATCAACACGGTGTCCTGCCAGACACCGTCGCGCTGGGCAATGCGCTCACGGTAACCTACCTCACGAAAGCCACAGGCCTTGTGCAAGGCAATGCTGGCGGTGTTGCGTCGGTTGATGGTGCCCTGCAGCGTCCAGAAGCCGGCCGCCTCCGACGCGTCGATCAAGGCCTGTAGCAATTGCCGGCCGATGCCCTGCCCTTGCGCGGTACTGGCGACATAGACGCTGAGCTCAGCGACGCCGCGGTAACAGGCTCGTGCGGAGATCGCCGACAACACCGCCCAGCCGAGCAGCTGCCCCGCCTGTTCTGCCACCAGCCGTGGTGCCGGCAGAAACCGCTGATTGAAACCGGCCCAATCCGGGCATTCGGTTTCAAACGTGGCGATACCCGAAGCGATACCTTTGGCGAAAATGGCGAGCACCGCACTGGCATCGCTATGCTGCATGTCACGTAACTGAACTGGCTGCCCCATCACGACGTTTTCACCACTGTCATCACGCTGCGATACCAAGCCAGCCCTGCAGAATGCCCTTGTACCAGAGCACACCCGCTGCGATCACCAACAGCAGCAGCACATACCACGGCCACAATGAACGCTTTTCGGCATAGGGATCCGTCAATGCCCGTTCAGCACCTGCAGGCAGCGCCGCGATACTCGTCAGCGCGGTGCCGAATGGAATGTTGATCTTGGCCATCGTGTTCACGGCCCAACCATTGGCATCGAGGATCGGACCGAGGTTGCGCTGGCGCAGCTTGAACCAGGCCATGATCATCGACGGACCGGAAACCAGCAGCAGCACACCGACCAGCGCCAGCGGCATCTGCCACCATTCCAGCGCCAGAAAACCACTGACGACTGCCGCCAGCGCTGTACCGATGGCACCAATTGCCAAGCCGATCGCGGCGAAAATACCGGCGAATTTCGCAACATCGAACGGCGCTGCCGGTGCCGGCTTTTCACCGGCAGTGACTTTGCCGGTGGCATCGGTGACGCCAGCCGCTGATTTTTCTTCAATGGCTTTGTCTTTCGAGGCAGCGAATTTCTGGGCCTGCTCCGAGATCATCCGAGCAATGCGTCGGTAAGGTGTAAAGAAGGCCTCGCGAACGCTGATCGGATTCTCGACAATCTTGGTCACCGTCGCGTCCCAATCATGGCCGGCGCGGTCGTAGTAAATGCCGTTGCGGCCAACCATCAAATTACCGGCATCGCCTGCGGTCACGGCGGCAACAATGGTCAGCTTCTCGCCCGTGCTCTTACGCAGGCAATCGCAATACAGCAGGTACGCACGCGACAACCCGGCCAAGGCGCCGTGTTTGCCAGCATCATTGACGCGCACCACCAGATCGCAACTGCGGCCATCGATAAAGAGTGTGCCGTTCTGAAATACCGCTTTGTCCTTTCGGGCAAAAAAATCACGGAAGTTGACGAAGTTGTTCAACAGCACGCGCAGGTAACGCTGGTAGCGCACCAGTTTATCAACAGAGACAATCTCGGCGGCCTCATCGGCATGTTCCAGATCATCGGCGATAGCGGCGCTCAGCGCCGCGACAGCGCCGCCGGCCAGCACGGCGGTCAATCGCTCGACACCGAGCATGTTGACCGGACTGTCCGGTTGGGCCGCTTGCCAGGTCTCAAACGGCGCCAGCTTTTGCTTGAGCTGCGTCCAGGCGGATTTGCTCAGGTTTTCGGTTTTGCCGTGCACCGCGACAATCAGCGGCTTCAGCGCATCGATTTCAGCTTGCCAGGCCGGATTCAAACCCAGCACCAGCGGCAGTTCACGGCCAGGCTCAATGCGGGCAATCGGCAGGCTTTCCGAAGCCGCGCTATCGGTGTTCAGCAGTTGCGCACCGATGCTGGTCAGCTCGCTTTCACTGCCATTCAGGGCGGTAACTGCGCGGGCATCATAACTGGCCAGATCGCAGCGAACAAAATAGTCATCGACTTTGGCGCGTACGACTGCGAGTGCTGACGCGTACGCAGCGGTCTGTTCAGCAAAAGGCAGTTGTTCGGCGCTTGCCGCTTTGTGCCAATCGACGCAGGCTCGCGCCGCCGCCACAAAGGCGTCGAGCTTGGCCTGTGAGACACCGATGGCGCCACTGCGATCTGTTTCACCGCCAAGCGTCGTGACAATATCGGCAATCAGCTGCTTCACGTCAGCATCATCGACCGACTCGGCTGGCACAATGCCATCACCATTGGGGCGTTGTGGCGGAAAAATCTTGCCCAAATCATCCGTGTCAGAGACTGACAGTTCCGCCGCGCTTTTGCCAAGATTGGCCACCATCTCGCGCGCCGAGGCCAGCAATTTGGCACCTTCCGGATGTTGCGCATTGATGGCTGCCAGCGGCAGAGCATCGCCTTGCAGCAACACCTCGGGCTGCTGCAAAACCGACAGCGCCCATTTGACGGCCGCCAGAATTTCCGGAACCCGTACCCGACCATCGCCATCGGCATCGATATAGCTCAGCGTACGCGCATCGAACTCCAAGCCCTGCGTGGGGCAGGCCAATGCGGCCCACAGTTTCTGATCCAATTCGGCCAGAGCCTGCCAGTCGGATATGCGATCGAGTCGAACCTGATCAAAACCGCCGGAGCGGAAGAACTGCCACTGATGTGCGGTCATGGTGCCGTCCTTGTTGTGAGATGAGACAGCGCGGTCAAAGCAGGCGCTGGCCATCTTTGAGAGAACGCGGTAGCGGACAGCGGCAAGCCATCCCCGCGCATCTGGCAACATTAGGACAAGCGTGCCGAGTCGGCAAGCGTGGCCGCAGAGCGGTCCTGACGAAAAAAACCGGAAGGCCCGCTAATGCGGGCCTTCTGGTTGTCATACCGCAGAGTCTTGCAGCGGCAGCAGAACGCTTACGCAGACTTCAACGTCGCCGCCTTCAATTCACGGACATAGGCCAGCACCGGTTCCAGCGACGCACCCGGCGCCAACTCAGCAAAGCGCTTGACCAACGCCGACCCGACAATCACGCCGGCCGCACCGGCCTGCAAGGCGCCGCGCACATGCTCCGCTGCGGAAATGCCGAAGCCGAGCACCGCGGGCGCCGCGTGATGGCCTGCAAGTGCGGCGATCAGATGCTCCAGCGGCATGTTGGCAGCCGTCTCGGAACCGGTGACACCGGCGCGTGACAGCAGGTAAACATAGCCTTGTGACAAGCGCGCGACATCGGCCTGTGTTTGCGCATTGGCATTCGGCGGCAGAATGAACACGTTCTCGACACCAGAGGCAGCACCCGCGGCACGGATCGCCGCGGACTCGCGCACCGGCACATCGGGAATCAGCAGCGAATCGACGCCGGCCTGTTTGGCGCTGTTGAAAAAGCTCTCGACGCCGGCGCCATAAACCAGATTGCCGTACACCAACAACCCGATCGGTAAACTCGCAAATGTTGCCCGCACCCGCGCGACCAGTTGCAGTGCTTGTGGCGGCGTCACGCCGGCGGCCAAAGCGCGATTGGCAGCAGCGACGATGGTTGGCCCGTCGGCTACCGGATCGCTGTACGGAATGCCGAGTTCCAGCGCATCGGCGCCCGCCTCGACCACCGCACAGATTCTTGCGAAGGATGTTTCCAGATCCGGATCGCCCAGCATCAAAAACGGGATCAACGCGCCTTCATTGCGGTCCCGCAGGCGGGCAAACATATCCTGATAACGCTTCATTTCGTTCGCCCTCAATGCGCTGCGGCAGCGTCGAGCACGCTGCGAACATGGTTCAGATCTTTGTCACCGCGCCCAGACAGATTGACGATGACGTTCATCGGTTCCGTCACGGTCTTGGCAAGCTGCTCGGCGTAAGCCAATGCATGTGCCGACTCGAGCGCTGGAATAATGCCCTCCTCTTTTGCCAAGCGCTGAAAGGCGGCCAATGCCGGTTCGTCATTGATCGCGACGTACTGGGCCCGGCCAATCGACTGCAAATGTGCATGCTCCGGCCCCACCGCCGGGTAATCCAGTCCGGCCGATACCGAATGCGATTCTTCAATCTGGCCGTCGGCATCCTGCATCACATAGGTGAACGCGCCGTGCAAGATACCCGGCGTGCCGGCGCACAGCGTCGCACCGTGCTTGCCACTGGCAATGCCATGACCACCGGGTTCGACTCCGATCAGTTTCACCGACGTGTCCGCAACAAAATCACTGAAAATACCGATGGCATTCGAGCCACCGCCGACGCAGGCGATGACCGCATCCGGCAAGCTGCCGATTTGCTCTAGTATCTGCGCCCGCGCCTCCTTGCCGATAACGCGTTGAAATTCGCGTACCAGTAGCGGGAACGGATACGGACCCGCTGCCGTGCCAAGCAGATAATGCGTGGTCTCGAAACTCGCGGCCCAATCGCGCAGCGCTTCGTTGACCGCATCTTTCAACGAGGCACTGCCCGCTTCGACCGGCACTACCTTGGCGCCGAACAACTCCATGCGGAACACATTCATCTGCTGGCGCTGGATATCTTTTGCGCCCATGTAAATGACGCATTCCAGTCCGAGCAGCGCGCAAGCCAGCGCCGTCGCGACCCCGTGCTGACCGGCACCGGTTTCGGCAATAACGCGTTTCTTGCCCATGCGCTGGGTCAGCAGCGCCTGCGCCAGCACCTGATTGGTTTTGTGGGCACCGCCATGCAACAAATCCTCGCGTTTCAGGAACACCCGCAGCGGCGTATCGCGCAGAAAATTGCGGCATTCGTAGAGCGGCGTCGGCCGACCAGCGTAATCGCTCAGCAGCTTGTTGAGCTGCTGATGGAAGCTCGGGTCGCGCTGCGCATCCTGAAATGCAGCGGCAAGCTGATCCAGCGCCGGCAACAGAATCTCTGGCACATACTGGCCGCCATAGGGGCCGAACCGGGTAACATCTTCAGCAGGAGCACTCATCATTTTCTCTCTGTAAAAGGTTCCACTTTTGAGGCCGTCTCCTTCGCCAAATCGGCCCCAATAGAAAAGTTCAACTGCGCAACGTGCCGAACAGCGCCGTCACCTTCTGTTCGTCTTTGATGCCCGGTGCCGATTCGACACCGGAGTTCACATCGAGCACAGCGGCGCCGATTGCTCGCGCAGCCTGGATATTGTCCGACTGCAAACCACCGGCCAGCACCACCCGCGACAACGGTAGCGATGACTGCGCGTGCAGCAGTTGCCAATCAAACCGGGTGCCATTGCCGCCCCGCGCACCGCCAATACCGCTGTCAAACAGAACCCGGTCTGCGGCGCTGGCGGTCGCATCAAGCGAAGCAACGACCCGTTGCACTTTCCACACTTCAATGCCCGGCAACAGCGACTTTACCGTCACAATGTCGGTTTCACTGTGTTCGCCATGCAGTTGCACAGCAAACAGGTTCAGCTCACGTGCCGTCGCCACCACCTCATCAATGTCATTGCTGGTAAACACGCCGACATAGCGCAGCGGCGCAAATTGTTGAATGGCTTTGGCCTGCGGTACATTGACACGCCGTGGCGATTCCGGCGCGAAGATAAAACCACCGAATACCGCGCCTTGGCGATAAGCCAGCCGCGCGTCATCGGTGCGCGTCAGACCACAGATTTTTACCGCGCCAAACGCCAGCTCACGAGCCGCCAAATCGATGCGATCTGACTTCATCAGACTGGAGCCCACCAGAAAGGCTTTCGCATGTCGACCAAGCCGGCGCACATCGGCATGCGAGCCGATACCGGATTCGGCGACGATCAGGCGATCAGCCGGGATCTGCGGGGCCAACTGTTCGGTGACGGCTAAATCAATGGTCAGGGTTTTCAGATCACGGTTGTTGATGCCAATGATAGCGGCGCCGAGCGCGATCGCTCGCTGAAGCTCGGCGGCATCGTGAACCTCGGTCAAAATGCCAAGGCCGAGCGCATCGGCTTCAGCAGCGCAGGCACGATAGCTGTTGTCGTCGAGCACGGACAGCATCAGCAGCACGGCGTCTGCGCCATAAGCCCAAGCCTCGCGAACCTGATATGGCTCCAGCGTAAAGTCCTTGCGCAGCACCGGCGCGGCCGTACGCGCTCTGACTTCGGCAATGTGATCGAGATGACCACCAAAATAGGTTTCGTCAGTCAACACAGAAATGACATCAGCGATGCCGGCATAACTGTCGGCAATCTCGGCCAGCGTGAACTGCCGACGCAGCACGCCTTGTGATGGCGAGGCACGTTTGCATTCCATGATGAAGCGCTTGCCCGGCGCCCGTAGCGCGCCAGCGAAATCACGAACCGGTCCAAACTCAAGCGGACGACGCAGAATCGGCCGCAGCTGTTTGGCCTGCGCCAGTTCCAAGCGCTTGTTGGCGACAATTTCCGCCAGCACATTGCGCGCAGGCGGCGCCACCTGCGGCACGATCGTCGCTTGCGAAGCAAGCGCCTGTGGTATCAACGACGGGCTTTGTGCATCAGCCGACATAGGGGCACTCCTGCTGGAACTGCTGCAAACGCTCGCGCGGCAAACCGACATAAAGCGCGGCCAACGCCTGTTCGACACCCGCAGCAATACTCGCGGCTTTGCCAGCCACGTACAGACCGACTCCGGCATTCAGCGCAATGGTATCGCGGAATGCTGGTCGGCCCTGACCGCCGAGTACGGCCATGATCTCGGCGGCATTGGCGGCCGCCTCGCCACCACGCAACGCTTCGAGCGAATGCTCCGCAAGGCCAACATCGGTCGGCGACAATGTTGCGGTCGTCAGCTTGCCGTCACGCAGCTCCACATATTGACTCGGGCCGTGCACCGCAAACTCATCGACACCGCCGTTGACCACAACGGCACGCTTGACGCCGATCTCACGCAGCGTTTCGGCGACCAACGTCAAATACTTCGCATCGTATACGCCCATCAAGCGCAAACTGGCGCGGGCCGGATTGATGATTGGCCCGAGCAGATTGAACAAGGTGCGCAGCTTCAAGGCTTGCCGTACCGGCATCGCATGACGAACGCCGGGATGGTACTGCGGTGCGTGCAAAAAACAGAGCTGATAGCGATCAAGCAACTCGCGCGCACGCTCCGGTGTTTGCTCACACTGGATGCCGAGCGCTTTCAGTACATCCGTTGAACCGCTCTGCGAGCTGACCGCGCGATTGCCATGCTTGGCCACCGGGACGCCGAGACTCGCCAGGGTAAACGCGACCGCCGTCGAGACATTCAGCGTGCCCAGGCCATCACCGCCGGTGCCGCAGCAATCGATGACGTCGTAATCCGGCGTCGGAAATGGCAGCGCCGCGGCAAGCAGAGCGTGTGCCGCGCCTGCGACTTCCTCCGCCGTTTCGCCTTTCGTGCGCAGTGCAATCAGCAGCGCGCTGATCTCAATGACATCTGCCTCGCCGCGGACAATACGGGCGAAGGCTTGTTCGGCATCGCTGACGCTCAAATCGGCGCCGGCCACGACGCGCTCCAATACCGGGTTCATGCCGCACGCTCCTTTTGCTCGGGTTCTTTCAGGAATTGCACCGCATTGGCCAGCAGATCGCGGCCATAGGTCGTCAGAATCGATTCGGGATGGAATTGCAAACCGGCAATCGCATGATGCTTGTGCACCATCGCCATCACCACCGGCCGAAACGCGCCAGCATCAAACGCTTCGGCAATCACACGCAGCTCGCTCGGTACTTCGCTGGCAACCAAGGAGTGGTAGCGACCAACCATCAATTGACTCGGCAAACCATCGAACAAGGGATGCGGTTCACATTGGATGGTGCACCGCTCGCCGTGCAGTGGCTGCGGCGCCCGGCCAACCACACCACCAAAGGCCACGGTCATCGCCTGGTGCCCCAAGCAAACGCCGAGCATGGGATAGCGACCGGCCGCCGCTTTGATCAGCGCAATGCAAATCCCGGCTTGCTCAGGGGTACCCGGCCCCGGTGAGAACACCAGCAAGGGCTCGCGCATCGTCGCCAGCCGCGCCAACACCTCCGGCAGCGGCACATCATTGCGCAACACAGTGACCTTGCAACCGAGACAGGAAAACTCTTCCACCAGGTTGTAACTGAACGAGTCGTAGTTATCGATCAGCA
>CAMLNB010000150.1 GCA_946481205.1 uncultured Kangiella sp.
GCAACGGCCAGCGTACCGATGTTCGGCGCTGACCGCTACCCGACCAGAAGGTGTGCCATGGCTGAACCGTTGTTTTACCCGAAAGTTGCCGAAACCATTGACTCTTGGGACTTCGTCTTCCCGAACGATGCCAACCCCTACGGTTCGATGTTCGGTGGCAAATTGCTGGCGATCATGGATACCACCGCTGCGATTGCTGCGATCCGCTATGCCGGTCGCACGGTGTCCACCGCCGCCGTTGAAGCCGTAGAGTTTGTCCATCCCGTGGTTGTCGGCGATCGGCTGAAGACGTCCGCCAAGGTTGTCCATGTTGGCCGTAGCTCGATGATGGTGCGGGTCGATGTGTATGTTGATCACGGCGGCAATGATTTTCAGCGCTGCACCCACGCCCACTTTGCCATGGTGGCGTTCGATGACCGGCGCAAGCCCACCCAAGTACCACCGCTGAAAATTGAAACCGCTGACGATCAGGCTGCGTTTGATCTGGCCGCGTCGATTCGTGCCAATGCACTGGAACGTGCCAAGCGTGCCAAGCAACAATCCAGCTAAATCCACCGCTATGGCTTGCTGCCAACACTCGGCAAAGGACGATCGCGATGAACCAGAACCGCTCGCAAACGCTGCGCTTTCTTGCTGAACCCGGCGAAGTCAATTTCGGCGGCAAGGTGCATGGCGGCAGCGTGATGAAATGGATTGACCAAGCCGGCTATACCTGCGCGGTTGGTTGGAGCGGCCAATACTGCGTGACGGTCTACGTCGGTGGTATTCGCTTCTACAAGCCGGTGCATATCGGCAGCTTGGTCGAAGTGCAGGCGCAGGTGATCTACACCGGCAAGACCTCGCTGCATATCGCGGTCGATGTCAGCGCCGGCGATCCGCGCAGCCCGCACAAGGAAAAGACTACCCACTGCATCATCGTGTTCGTCGCGGTCGACAGCCAAGGCAAACCGATTCCAGTGCCGCAATGGCATCCGCAATCGGATGAAGACAAAGCACTGGAAAGCTACGCGAAGAAACTGATGGAGCTGCGGCAACGGATTGAAGACGAGATGGAACCATTTCTGCCACAGTGATGCGACAGCAATGGCGCCAGACCATGACGGGCGCCGCTCCTGATCAGGCGGCGTCAAAGAGCAGCAGCACTCCCGCCCCGACGATATACAAGCCGAAAAAATAGCCCAACAGAGCGAGCACCACAGGCGGATATCGCGTTATTGCCAACCACATCATGTCAAAGAACATGCGCTCTTCTGGATCAGCAAAGAACTGCTCACCATAACGACGGAAATAACGATTCGATAGTCGATTGATACCCAAACCAATAGCAATCATCAATGCCGAGAAGAACAACAACAACATAAGATGAACATCCAGCCTTCGGTTTTAGCGTGATCGCCGTGTGTGCTGCGAAACCACCGCTGGTTGACCTGCTCGGTAAGCAATAAAGGGGCTGCCGTTCGGTACGGAAAACCTATGCCGCCGACTCCTCGGCCGCACCCACGCCCTTCCGCTCGCAACAAACCTGATTGCGACCTTTGCCTTTGGCGCGATACAACGCCGTGTCGGCGCGATGGAAGACATCGCGCGGGACGTCGTCGCTTTCGAACTCGGCAACGCCAAAAGACACCGTAACATTGACCGACTGACCACCGACATTGGGGCTGGTATTGGCGATACGCTGGCGTAGCTTGTTGATCGCTTTGGTGGCATCAACCAGACCGGTTTCCGGCATGATGATCACGAATTCTTCACCGCCATAACGGGCGACAAAATCGGATTCGCGGACACCGTTGCGCAACATGTTGGCAACGTGTTTGAGCACGACATCGCCAGCGATATGGCCGAACTTGTCATTCACCTGCTTGAAGTGATCGATGTCAGCAATGACCATGGCCATTTTGCCGCGATAACGCCGCCAGCGGCTGTATTCCTGATTGAGCCGATCATGATAAGCATGACGATTGGCGATGTCGGTCAGCGCATCGGTGTTGGCGCGGGTGCGCTGGGCCGATAGCGTGTCGCGCAGCCGCGCCGATTCGTCTTCTGTCGCACGCAGCTGTTCGCGCAGTGCTTTCAGCTCCTGCTCGCTGCGCTGGGCACGTTGTTTTTGGCTGTCACGAAACCGGTCAACGCTTTCCAGGATGCGATCCAGGCGCTGATCAATGTCTTGTTGCAGCCGGCCCATGTCTTTGGCGCCCTGCATGCAATCGTGCAGGCCTTTGACTTCGCTGCGCATATCGGCATCGAGTTTGGCCGAATCGATGGCCGCCGCGGAATCGCGTTCGCCGCTGTTTTGCAAAAACGCCTGCACTTTGGCGAGCCGGGTGCTGAGCTGGGTCAGGAATTGTTCGAACTGGGCTTGTTCAACGGCGCTGGCATCGAGCAGGACAACGGCGAGTTCTTCGACCAGTTGCACCAGCTTGTCCGGATCGTGCACTTGCACGAATTGCTGACGCAGTTGGCGCAAACCGACCCGATTGCTTTCCGGCAGTTGCATGCTGTCGATCAGGCGCACCAACGGATCGGTAATGTCAGTGCTGATCCGTTGAACATGCTCAGAACTGGACGTGGCGCGGTTGTCGTTGCTGCCACCAAACCAGCGTTGCCACAGTGACGGTTTTTCCGGCCAGCGCAAACAGGCGCGAACAATACCGGCGGCGATCTGATCCGGATCATTGCTCGGTGTTGCGCTCAGCTTGCGCAGTTCATCCGCCACGGCGTTCGGCAAGTCGGCGGCGAGCAAACCATCGAGCAATTGCTTGGTGTTGAGATTGCCGCTGAGTTTGCTTTCGGTTTCGTCGCCGATGCGCCGCAGCACATCGGTGATGGCATCCACTTTCTGCTGGATGGCCGGCAACTCACCACCACTGCGCACAGTCTGTCGCAGCGCTTCCAGTGCCTTGTCGAGTTGCTCATGCACGCCGTTGGCAGCAAAACTGATTTTGACCAGGGCCCGGCGCAGCAGATCCAGATCGTCCGGCGGCAGATCGCCCGCGCCGCTGACGTTGGTACCAGGGTTAACCGTGCTGTTCAGCGGGGGCAAATCGAGATCACGTTTGTTGCGGGTCACAATCAAGCCATCCGTCGTGGCATTGCGCCGGGTGCGAGCGGCCCCCGGTGACCGGATTCGCCCAGGTCCAGCGTTGCTGGCAGTTCCAGCGCCATCGCCACCGGCAGGTGGTCGGAATAACAGTATGGCAGCACTTCAACAGCCTGCACGTTCAACGCGGCACTCACCAGAATGTGGTCGATCTGCCGCTGTGGCTGCCAGCTCGGGAAGGTCAGGCTGTGTGCGGGCAGGCCTTTCAGTGCAATCCCATGGCGCTGGAAGCACTGGATGATTTCCACGGCTTCGCAATTGGTATCACCCATCAGCACTAGGTACGGGTAGCGTTTGACCTGTTCGGCGAGAAAATCGAGTTGGGTGCGACGAGCCCGCTTGCCCAAGCTCAGATGCACCGCGACCAGCACCAGTGCGGGGGTCGTGCCGTTGGCACCGCCACCGAGAAAGGCTTGAATGGCGCCCCGGCCGGGGATCAGTCCCGGCAGTCGGTGTTCATGCACCTGCCGGACCGGGTAGCGCGACAGCAGGCCGTTACCGTGCTGGCCGAGCTGGGCGAGGTTGCGGGTGCGCTGGGCATGCCAGTACGGGAACTGGGCCAAATCGGCAAGAAACTCGACTTGATTGATGAAGCCGGAGCGCAGCGAGCCGCCATCGGCCTCTTGCAGTGCGACGACATCGAAGCTGCGCAGTAACCCGGCGATGCGGCGTAGATTGCTCGGCGAGGCTTTGTGCGGCAGCACATGACGCCAACCACGGGTCAGGTAGTCGCTGGTGCTTTCGGTGGTAATGCCGCACTGGATATTCCAGGACAGCAAGCGGAGGCTGGTGGTCATTGCGGCATCAAAACCAGGGCGGAGGGTTCCTGTTAGCTGCGCAAGCCCGCATCGGATGCAGACACTGTCGCAAGCATAGCTGCCTACGTTGGAATGGCGAATAGGCAATTGTGAAGAGCCATGTCGTGATGAGGCTGTTTGCGGCCAAATCAAGCGCGGCGTTAGAAACCGGAGCAAACAAAAAAGCGGCCCGGAGGCCGCTTTTTGCGTAACGAATACTCAGTGCAGGCCCACCAGATAATTGGCGAGCGCGGTGATTTGCTCGTCAGTCAGGTTCTTGGCGGCGCCGCGCATCATGCCGTTCGGGTCATTCTTGCGCTGACCAGCACGGAAGGCCTTCAGCTGATTGATGGTGTAATCAATCTGCTGGCCACCCACGGCCGGGAACTGGGCTGCGCCGAGGCCGGCGCCATTCGGGCCATGGCAGGCGGTGCAAGCCGGCACGCCGCGGCTGGTGTCGCCACCGCGATACAGCTTTTCGCCCTGGGCCAGAAATTCTTTCTTGACGCCGCCGTACTGCACTTTCTGGCTCGCGAAATAAGCGGCCAGATCGGCGATGTCGGTATCGGTCAGCGGCGCGGCCATCGGCGACATCGACGGCTCGTAACGGCCTTGGGCGCCTTGAGTCTCCATGCCCTTCTTGAATTCTTTCAGCTGCTTGGCCAAGTACGCTTCGTTCTGGCCGGCCAGCTTCGGCCACATCGGGGTGGCGCTGTTGCCATCGGCACCGTGGCAGGCGGCACAAACAGCCGACTTGGCCTTGCCGGCAGCGGCATCGCCAGCCTGCGCGGTGGAGGGCAGAGCGGCCAACGAAGCGGTCATCGAAGCAAAAACAGCCAGAGCAAACAGTTTGTTCATGGTGGAATCCGGGAGAGCTGAGCCAATCTGCAAGGCCGACCCGCACTAGCCTAGCTGCTAGAATGCCGGTCCGGCGGCAAAAACCGCGCAATTATACGGGCTAATCCCCGCAAACGCAGCCCGGAAACCATCTGATGAACTACAACCACGCCCGTTTCCTGCTTTCCGCCCCGGCCCGGCACCTGCTGCCCGCCGATGAAGGCTATGAAATCGCCTTCGCCGGCCGCTCCAACGCCGGCAAAAGCACCGCACTGAATGCGCTGACCAATCAAAAAGGCCTGGCCCGGACCTCGAAAACCCCGGGCCGGACCCAGCTGATCAACCTGTTCGAGCTCGACCCCGAACGCCGGCTGGTTGACTTGCCCGGCTACGGCTACGCCGCCGTCTCGCATGAGCTGCGCGACAACTGGCAAAAAGCGCTGGCCGATTACCTCAAAGCCCGGCAATGCCTGCGCGGCATCGTGCTGCTGATGGACATCCGTCATCCGCTGACCGAACACGACCGGCTGATGCTGGAACTCGCCGACGCTGCCCGCAAACCGGTGCACATGCTGCTGACCAAGGCCGACAAACTCGCGTTCGGCGCCCGCAAAAATGCTCTGCTCGGCCTGCAACGCGAACTGCGCGGTGACCCGCGCTACAGCGCGCAACTTTTCTCCGCGACCGAAAACATCGGCATGGATGAACTGAAAGCGAAAATGGATGAGTGGTTTGAGGTGAATGAATCTGCCGCCGAAACCGAGTAACTCTCACTCCCTCCCCATTGATGGGGCGAGACGGGAATTAACGAAGCATCGCTTCGTTCAGTCGCAGCGCCACGAGCCGGCGAGTGGCTGGGGCGCGAAGCGGGGTTGAGGAGACGGTGAATCTTTCCGCCACATCGCAGCCTGATTTCGCCACGCAACCATTCTATGGAGCGCGACGTGTCGAATATCTCGTAGGAAAACCGGTTACATGACGATTGATAGATCGATGAATCGCTTTCGGCTCGCAAGCAGAGAACTTTTCAATCAGTACTTTCGGATTGATGACCCATACGAAAACAATGGCTGGGATCTGGAAGAAGACTTTTCGCAGATTGAGCAGCTCTTGTTTCAGAAGCTGGTCGCCGAGAAGTATGGTTTACCAACGTCTTCTTACGGTCGGACGCAAAAAGCCATTGTTGTAAAACCCATCACTGACGGTTGTCCTTGGATGCTGAATCGAGAGCTCCCAGTTGCTCATGGCTACTGGGACTATCCCGATGCAAAATTTTTGCAATCAATTCACGCAGAGTTTGTGCGCTTCTTTGATTTCGATTGGTTGGCTTACCGCGATTATCGATATGTGATGGTCTTTGTGAGCACCGCTCCGGGTCTTCAAGAGATAGAAAATCGATATGCCTTGGTAGAGACACAATACGTTCGGTATTCGCTAGCCAAGAGCTTATAGACGAGCTGGGTAGTCGCGAGGACACGCATTGTCTGAGACACTCTTTATTCGCACCATAGTCACAAATCTCTGCTAAGGTTGGACCAGCTCGCCTCCGCAGTCTGGTTGTAGGGAGCCCAAAACCCACAACCAACCACCTGCGGAGGGGACTTATGTTCCGGAGACTGCTATTGGCCGTGGCGGCGCTGGCTGCCAGCCAACTCAGCCATGCCACCGATGTCGATGACTACCAGAACCACTGGATCCACAAGGCGCTGAGCTACCAGCGCCAGCTCGACCAGGCCGCGCCACTGGCCCAGGCCACCTTCCTCGCTACCCACAACTCCTACAATTCCTCGCGCTACAGCACCGCCGGCAGCTACTGGGACCCTAACCAGTCACGCAGCATCCATGAGCAGCTGCGGCTGGATATCCGGGCGCTGGAGTTCGACGTGCACTCCTACTTCTCGATGCAGGGCTGGCCCTGGCAGTGGCGCAATGAGTTGCTGCTTTGTCATGGTCAGGACAATCACGTCGGCTGCAGCACGTTCGACCGCAAATTCCAGGATGGCCTGAACGAGATCCGCAGCTGGCTCAGCGCCAGCGAAAACCGCAACGAGCTCTTGCTGCTCTACATCGAAGACCATATCGACGGCGGCGATTACGGCAAGGCCATCAGCCAGCTGCAGAACACGCTCGGCCAATGGATTTACCGGCCGAGCGGCGGCGGTTGCCGCGGCATTCCGATGCAGCTCAGCAAGGCCGATATCCTCGCCAGCGGCAAACGCGTGATTGTCATGAGCGACGGTTGTGAGAACGGCGACTGGGCGACCTGGGTGCATGGCGGCGTCGGCAATCATTTGAGCGGCTACCCGACCGGCAGCATCGCCGAACTCGGCGGCTACCCGCACTGCTCGGCCCAGCGCTTCTCGCGAGACTTTTACAACAACCACCTGGTCCGGTTTCAGGAAGACTTGACCACGCTGACCGACATCTTCGGCAACCCCGGCCAACCGGTCACGCCGGCTACGCTGCGCACGCTGCTGCAATGCGGCGTCAACATCCCCGGCATGGACAAGCTGACACCGTTCGACGGGCGGTTGGAAGCGGCAGTATGGAGCTGGAATGGCGGCGAGCCGAACAACTGGAACAACGCCGAACACTGCGCCGAGCACCTGAGCAATGGCCGCTTCAATGACGTCGATTGCAACCGCAGCTACCCGTTCGCCTGCCGCGACGCCAACCGCAATTGGTACATCACCTGGAGCACCGGCGCCTGGACCAGTGGCGAGCAGGCTTGCGCGCTCGAAACCGGTGGTGTTTACCAGTTTGCGACACCGTTCAGCAGTTACGACAACGAGCAGCTGAATGCCGCGAAAGTGCTGCGCGGTGTTGGCACGGTTTGGCTCAAATACAACGACCGTTCGCAGGAAGGCGTGTGGCAGCCGTAGCGCATGCCAACGTGTTGGTCCCCCTCCTTTCTACGGAGGGGGATGAAATACCAATCGCGAAGAGTCTTCCTGCCAAACTCCAGAAAAAAATAACCCCGGCAGCGGAGGGGGCATGCCGGGGTAGCACAGACCGGCTTGGGGAAACCGGTCCGAATATCCCGCGTATGGAGGGAGGGCGGGAGAGCACTCTTCATGAGCGCTCGGGAGTTATGACACTACAGCCGGACATTTGGTTCTGTCAGGCGGTGTAAGAAAGTGTGATCGCGGGGTGTGAATTTTCACGGTCGACACGGGCTTCTATATATAAACGTGTCAGGTTTTCGGCCTGCTTGCATGAGTAAGGCCCTTTCTGACCTGAAACAGGAATACGAACACCGTAGTCTCGAAAGATAGAATTCAACAACTCGGGGTCGGAACCAGACAAGCCGAAACTGAAAGTATTTCCCTCGACACGAACCTCCACGTTGGTGCATTGAAAGCAAATCATCATCTCAACCATGCCGCGATCTGAAGGATATGAAACATAGTGTCGCGGCTCAAAGCAAAGACTGAGGCTGTCACTCTGAATCGAGTCCCTGACAAATGCCCGAAGTCGGTTAGTTAGCGATAGATCACTGATCGTTTTTCGATCGATTTCATAACGATAATTTGAAATCTTCTTCGCATTGGCGGAGTCACCGAGGTAACTCTCTTCGCAGAGAAGCTCAACATCATTAGCAAGGGTGGCCAATGTGATGTCGCCAGCGTTCGGCTCGGGGATCACAAAGTCGGCAGATATGGCGGAGCCAGTGAGCAACAGACCGAGAAAAAAATGAACGCACTTTTCAAACATATCAATGCGCCTCATCCCAATTCGCGCCGGTGCCGACATCGACCACCAGCGGCACGGCCAGTTCCGCGGCGCCACTCATCAGTGCGCGCA
>CAMLNB010000151.1 GCA_946481205.1 uncultured Kangiella sp.
GACGGCCGCAACGCCGTGGCCATTGGTGTCTCGGCGGTCCGCTTCAGCGAGGCGCAGAAAAAGTTCGACGACTGCCTGTCCGCGCTGCTGCCCTACACGTTTGCCGATATCGCCAAATCGACCCTGTATTTCGAGTTCGACCGGGTCGAGTTCACGCCTCAGACCCGGGCCCGGCTGAACCAGATCCGCGAGTACCTGAAAGCCGACAAGGAGCTCGATCTGATGTTGATCGAAGGCCATACCGATAGCCTCGGCGGCCGCTGGTTCAATCAACAGCTCGGCAAGAAGCGCGCTGAAGCAGTACGTGATTACCTGCTGGCGGCCGGTATCGATGCCAAAAGGGTGCAAACGGTCAGCTATGGCGAGCGCAAGCCGGTGGCAGACAACAAGAACGAGCGCGGTCGGGAGAAAAACCGTCGGGTCACCGTCACCATCAGTCGCTAAAAATGCGGGAAATTCGCGGGTCTGCGCCAGAAATTTGGCAGCGGTGACCGCGTCAAAACAACCGGGTATGCTGTCGGTCCCTTCGAATAAGCCCGATGATCCGATGCGACTGCTGCATACCATGATCCGCGTGGGCGATCTGGACCGCTCACTGAAGTTCTATACGGACATTCTTGGCATGAAGCTGTTACGCCAGCGCGAATACCCTGAGGGCAAATTCACGTTGGCGTTTGTTGGTTACGGTGACGAGAGCGACAGCTCCGTGATCGAACTGACTTATAACTGGGGTGTCGACAAGTACGAACTCGGCAACGCCTTTGGCCATCTCGCCATTGGTGTCGACGATGTCTATGCCGCGGCGGAGCGCATTCGTGCCGCCGGCGGCAAGATCGTTCGTGAGCCTGGGCCAATGAAAGGCGGTAGCACCGTGCTGGCGTTTGTAGAAGATCCAGACGGTTACCGTATCGAATTGTTGCCTGCGCAGCGACGAAACGACTGAGCGCGCGCACGGCGTTTTGTTGTTCCCCCCAAAGATAAATCCGCAATCCGCTAACTGGCAATTTCGTACAGCTGAGCTAGGCTCAGACAGGGTGGCTTGCACAACATGGCACGTGTCTTCACACATTACCGATTCTGACGTTGTCGGCATCGTGGCGGTACAGGCCACGACCGGTCCATTAGAGGTTTAGGCATGAATCTGACTGTTACTCAACGCATCAGCGCCGGCTTCGCCGTGACGTGTGCATTCCTGCTTGTGATCGCCATCGTCAGCATCGGCAGTCTGACCAAAATCCAGAGTGATTTGTCTGCCGTTGCCGACCGCGCCGCACCGATGGTGATCAAAGGTGGCGAACTCAATGCCAATTTGCTCGAAACCTCGCGCGCACTGGGCAAGCATTTCAACGGGCGCACCACCGAAGAATTGCAGGCCGCGCAAGCGATGTTCAGCACGGCCGAACAGCGCTACCAGCAAAGCCGGGCCGATCTCGACAAGCTGGTCAGCGACGAGCCGAAAATCGTTTCGGCCCTGCGCGATGTCGACGACAAAGCCAAAGCCTATTTCGAAACTGCGCCACGCATGTTCAGTGCTCACGATGCCGAGATCAGCGCGATGCTGAAAGTCGCCAAGCAGCGCACCACTTTTGAAGAGACCGGTGACGATCTGGATGGCGAACTGGCTGAGCTGGCTGACACCGGTCGTGGCGGCATTCGTGCAGTGGCCGGTCGGATGAACCGCCTGATCCGCGAAGGTACCGTTGGTGCGATCGATGCGCTGGCGGTGCGCCAGGTCAACCGGATGGCGCCGATCCTGCGTGACTTGGAATCAATTGCTGAATCGGTCGACGAGCGCGTCAGCGAACTGCAAGCTGCTGGTGCGGACAGCGATTTGCTCGGTACCATTCGCGAATACCGGGCGATGCTCAGCGGCAACAACAGCGTCGTCAACACTTACAAACAGCAGCTGGAACAAGCCGCAGCCGCCAAGACCGCATTCGATGAAGCCGAGGCCAAACTGGTCGAAGCGCTCGGTGCGCTACAGCAGGAAATGACAGCCGTCGAAGATTTCAAAAACGCCGCCAAATCGAGCGCCGATAACGCCGTCAGCTTCAGCCGCTTGATCGTGATCGTGGTATCGGTGATTGCGCTGGCACTGGCCGCAGCCATCGCGTTCTGGGTCACCCAGAGCATTCGCAAACCGCTGGCCAATACGATGCAGGTAATCGAGCGGGTAGCCGATGGCGACATGACGGTACAAGTCAAAATCGACAACAAAGACGAGTTCGGACATCTGGCCGATTCGGTCAACCGGTTGACGTCGCAGCTGCGCAGCATGCTGCAGCAGATCGCTGGCACGGCCCAGTCGCTGGCCTCGGCGGCGGATCAAACTGCACGTATTTCCGAAAGCACCCATGAAGCCATCCGGCAGCAGCGCGAACAGACCGAACAGGTCGTGGTGGCGATGACCGAGATGACCGCGACGGTGCAGGACGTGGCGCGCAGTGCCAACAGTGCGTTGACTCAAGTGCACAACGCCGAGAAAGAAACCTCTGCCGGTCATGCTGTGGTTCGGCATAGCATCGAATCGATCAACCGTTTGGCGGGCGAAGTGCAGAACTCGGTATCGGTGATCAATCGCTTGGATGCGTTCAGCGCCCAGATTGGCACGGTGCTGGATGTGATCCGCGGCATTGCCGAACAGACCAACCTGCTGGCGTTGAACGCGGCGATTGAAGCGGCACGTGCCGGTGAGCAGGGCCGTGGTTTCGCCGTGGTCGCCGATGAAGTGCGCACCTTGGCGTCGCGTACTCAGCAATCGACGGCGGAGATTCAGCAAACCATCGAACGGCTGCAATCCGGTGCCCGCGAAGCGGTGCAAACGATGGCGCGCAGCCAGAAAGAAGCGGAAGCGTCGGTGACCGAAACGGCGCGTGCCGGCGAGTCGCTGGAACGGATCACTCAGGCGATGGGCGTCATCAACGACATGAGCACGCAGATCGCCAGTGCCGCCGAGGAGCAAACCGCGGTGACGCATGAAATGCACGAGAATATGACCACGATTTCGGCAGCTTCCGAACACACCGCCAGCGGTGCCGAGCAGAATCGCGCTGCAGCACGCGAGCTGGCGCGTCTGGCGGAAACCCTGCAGCAGATGGTGCAGAAGTTCCGGGTTTAACGCACCGCCGATCCAAACAAAATCCCCGTTCAGCGACAGCTGGGCGGGGATTTTTCATTTCTGCTGTTTGGCTCGTTCGCGGTCGAGTTCTGCTTCCGTGGTGCTACCCGCTCATGCCAATTTCCGTTAGGCTGCAGCCGGACCAGACAAAGGACACGAAGCGATGCAACCCCTGCGTAGGCAAGCCAAGCTGATGAGTGTCGGCAAAACACTGGCGCTGACCGTGCTGCTGTGCGGCCCACTGACTGCTGCGGCCTGTGATGCCCGTTGGCAGTTCTTCAGTGAATTGCGCAAACTCTGTGGTGCCCGCTTTGAAGGCGCATCAACGTTTCCCGATGATCCGAAACACGATTTTGCAGGCAAGCGCCTGATCGCGGTATTCGCGCATTGCAGCGACAACGAAGTGCGGATTCCGTTTGCAGTGGGTGAGGATCGCTCACGGACCTGGCTCATCCGTTGGCAGGCGGGACAGCTGTCGCTGAAACACGATCACCGTCATGCCGATGGCAGCCCCGATGCGGTCACGATGTATGGCGGCGCGGCGGCAGAAAAAGGCACGGGCCGGGTGCAGGCATTTGCTGCTGATGCGTACACGGCCGAATTGATTCCGGCAGCAGCGACCAATGTTTGGACGCTGAGTCTGAGCGACGATGGCAAGACGCTGACCTATCATCTGGACCGTGATGGCAAGCCGCGTTATGAAGCGGTGCTGCAGCGGGTGCCAAGCACGTCCTGATCCTGTGTAGGCCACAGCGTTCGGCAAACAAAAAGCCCGCAGCAGCGGGCTTTTTGTTTGGTTTGAACCGTGTTATTGCGCGGTTTTCAGCAAGTCCAGAAACGGCTTCTTGCTGGCGTCGGCCGCAGCAGCCTCTTCGGTCCATTGCACAATGGTTTTGCCATCGTGTTCCGGGCTGCTGGTTGCCGAGGCACCGACTTGGCTCAAGATGAAATCGGCGACGTCGGTGGCATTGGACGCAATAGCGGTGCGCAGCAGGGTGCCGCCGGCGAATGCGCCATCTTTGCCACAGAGCACGCCGCCGTAAATGCGGCGCAGCTGCAGATCGGCGTCTTTCAGTTTCTTGCGGAACAGGGTGCGGTCGTTTGCTTTGGCATAGTCGCACAGTGTCGCTGCCAAACGGGTGTATTCATCATCCGCCGCCAGGACGTTGCTGGCGGGGGCCGACAGCAGGGGCAACAGGGCGAGCAGCAGGAGTTTCTTCATTTTCGGCCTCATCGGTTGAGCATCTGGCAGGAGGGGAGGCGCACGCCGGGCGGGTGTGGGCGGTGTGCGTACTGCCGTGCCGTGAAGTATAGCCGCTGCGTCAAAAACACGAATCTGTCAAAAAAATAACGCTCTCGCGAGGGAGAGCGTTATAGACACTCGAGGTCGTTGATTTCAAAAGAAATCAGCGTTGCTTGCGATATCCAGCGGCAGTGGCCTGTGTGACTAATGCCGGGTCAGCGCCGTAGGAAATGGCGCGCTGGGCATACGTGGCTTCGGCTTTCGGATAGGCGGTGGTGGCAACGGTGACGGCTTCGTACTGATCAAAACCGGCATCGAGTGCGGCATCAAAAGTCTGCGCGGCGTATTCCGGAGCTGCTTTCAATGCGGCGGCAAAGTATGCCGAGCGCTGCTCGCTGTAATCGGCGAATGCGAGTCGGGTTTGCCAGGTGTAGCAAGCCTCTTTCGAGAACTGGCCACTGGCAGCCGGCGCGGCTTGGTCGGCTTGTGCGAGTTTGTCGCATTCTTTCTGCGCTGCAGCAAAGTAGCTGGCGGGATTGTCGCCAGCGAGTGCTGCACCACACCACAAACTGCAGCAAGTGATAACGGCGGCGAGACCTTGCTTCATGGTGCTATCTCCTTAACGTCTGTTGTCGTGCATTTGTATCCGTGCGGCACCTGCAGTGGCAGCTGCTCAGTAAAAGAGCTGGCCGCGTCGGTGTCCGAGTCTATGCCGCTCCGGCGCCATTTGGCAAACCGGAACGGGCGTAGTTGTTTGCAATCTGCCGCGATCGACTTCAATACAAATGCCGACGCAAACCGGCCGCCGTTGCCTGGGTAACCTGGCTGGGGTCGGCACCGCGGGCAATGGCCAGATTGGCGAAGGTCAGATCCTGTTCCGGCAGTGCGCGAGTGGCAGCGGTCACGGCGTAGTACGGATCGAAACCGGCCTGTAATGCCGAGACAAAGGTCCCGTCCGCGTATTCCGGTGCGACCTGCAATGCCATCTGCAAACGCACAGGGCTGTCAGGCGGCAATTGCGATAACGCCGCAACAACCTGATTCAAATAGCAATTGCGCCGTTCAGCGGCAATGTCGCGGCTGGCGCTGACTTGTTCCGGTGGATACAGCTCGCTGCAACTGCGATAGGCACTGGCGAAAAATCCGAGATAGGCATTGTCGTCAGCGTTGCTGCTGGTGAGCAGGTTGCTGGTGGCAAGCACGAGCGTGAACGTGGTGTTGATGAGAAGCGACGACGCAGACATGGCGACCTCCTCCTGAGATCGGTCATTACCTGACCGATCTCAGTGTAGGTTGCAGTTGCATGACCACCAAAGTCTGCGGCCGTGAATTTTGCAGACTGTGAACTGGTAAGAATTCCGCGTCATAACAGCTGGCGCGTTGGTCCCGATCACGCGTGCCAGCTGCATTCTTGTTGCATTGCCGCATGCAGCAGTTACAGCGACAACTCTGCTGCGTTTATGGCGACCACCTGTGTTTTTGCTGAGCTCATTGCGGCGGCCGCATCAAACCATCGACACCGGCTTTGCGCCAGGCATCGGCGGATTCGCTGGCGCCAACCGGCACCAACACCGCGATATCGAGCGCTTGTGCCAATCGGGTCAGGCTGCTGATCAAGGCAGAATCCGGACCGGCACCGGCGAGACCGAGTCCGAGTTTCAAATAATCCGGACGCCAGCGTGGCAGCACCGTTAACAAGCCGGCTGACAATGCCACCTGATCCAAACCAAAGCCAATGCCTTCGGCACGCAGAGGCCGCAATTGATCGACCAAATCGCTCATCGCCAACGCTTCGTTCTCGCTCAGTTCCAAGCTGAGTTTCTGGCCTTGCGCCAACGCACTCAATTGTTGACGCAAGCCGGGTTCGGTCAGCGCTTTGGCGCTGATGTTGACGTGCCAGACGCGCGAGTCTTTTGCTTGTGCGGCGAGGCTGGTCAGCAAGGCACCTTCGAGCGCTGTTTCCATACCGAGGCGACGTGCCTGCGCCAGCAATTGCCCGGCAGTCAGGGTTTCGCCGTGCACTTGTGGCAAGCGCGCCAACCATTCGACCGCCGCTTGCGAACGTGCACTGAGCGATTCAATTTGCGCGGGCAGGAATCGGAACGCCGGATTGGCAATCGCTTGCTGCAAGCGTTGCCGCCAGGCTTCGGCCGGCAATGTTTCGGCGGTTGCCAGCGGCCACCAGTTCAGCTGCCGTTGCTGGGCTTCGTTGAGTGCGGCATCGAGTCGCGCGAGCACGGCGCCCGGCTGAGTGTCGGCGTGCACGGCTAACTGCACCGCTGCGGCCTGCCACGGTGCCGGCAAATTCAGCCATGCTGGAGCTTGCAATCCGGGAGCATGCTCTTCGGTTGTCAGCGCCAGGAATTCGCTGCCCGACAAGCGGAACCATGACATCGGTGTTTGTTCGCGCAAATGTTGCGTCAACGCCTGCAGCGCGGCATTGGTGCCGGTGTAACCGCGCTCAGCATTGACGCTGCCGAGATTGCTCAACCGCAGCGCGATCAGTACGGCCGGTTGATGCGCAGTATCCAACTCACTCAACCGATCAAGCACAGCCAATCGGTTTGGCAATTGAGTCACGGCGTCGTGCTGCAACTGTTGTTGCAAGCCTTGCAGTTGCCCGGCTTGGGCAGCAAATTGTGCCGCGACCTGCTCACTCATCTGACCCAGTGCCAGGGCCAGCGGTTGCAGCTCGGAGACGACCGCGGTTGGCAGCTGCATCGGTGCCCGTCGGCTGACAAATTGGTGCGCGGCATCGGCCATGCGATGCAGCGGCGCCAAGGCCTTTTGCACCGTGTACACCACCAACACCCCCAACGCGACCAACGCAATGACCGAGCCGAGCAACAGATCGACGAAGCTGCGCCAGAGCGACAATTGGGCGTAACCGGTATGGCTTTCGATCAACAATTTGCCTTGCTGATTCCAGCCGCTGCTGAGCAGCGCTTCGACTTGCGGTGCATCGATCGGCAATGCTTGGCTGAACCAGTCCGGCACTTGCGCCGGTGCGCTGCTGCTGTCGCGGCTCAGCACAGTTTCACCGTTGACATCGAGCCAGAGGATCTGGCGGAAGTATCCGCGATCAAACACTGCGTCGATCATCCGTTCGGCGGTGACGTTGTCATGGGCGGCCAATGCTGGCGCCAGTGACAAGGCCAGACTGGTGGCGGTGTCCTGGGCGTGGCTTTGCAGCTGCACACCGAGGAAATCACGCGTGCGCTGCAGTTGCAGCCAGAGATTGGTGGCCAGTGCCAGCATCAGCAGCAGCGCCAAAAACAGTTGCAAGCGTCGGGTCAGAGACATGAGGCAATCCTATCAACAGTAGCCATTGTTGTTATCGTTCGTCATGAGGCGGCTCATGGGGTGTTGGCCGGCAAAAATGGCGCTTTGCGGAAATCGCGCGCCATCCGTGCCAGCAGTTCGCGCCAGGGCGAAATGCGTTCGCTGCGGCCGACCAATTGGCCGGCACCGCGTTCTTTCGCCAGCCAAAGATCGGCACCATTGAAGCTATAAACCGGCACCAGATCCGGTCGCTGCGAAGCCGGTTTGATCTCGGCGATCAGATTGTCCAGCACCAGCGGTTCGGCATCCGGTTTTTCATACCAGGTCAGCACCATATGGGCCTGATTGAGTTCCACTGCTTTGACATAGGTAATGCGCAGCTGTGACTCCGGCACGCCGAGTGCGATCAGGGTCATGTATTTGGCAATGGAGAAATCTTCGCAGTCGCCACCGTTGCTGGCCAGCAATTCCACCGGCGTTGCCCAGTAATCATTCTGCTGCCAGTGTTCGCTGTCGGGGATGAATTCGATGCGGTTGAAGAAGTTGTTGACCGTCGTCAGCGTCTGCTGGATGTCACTGCCGTCGCGGTTGAGCAATTGCTGCCAGTCGACCAAGCGGGTGCGTGCCGTCTCGCCATAGCGGCTGCTCATCCGCTCGAGCAGTTGTGGCGCCAGTTCAACCTCGGCAAAGCCGAGCAAGACCAGCAGGCCGGCAAGCAGGCAGGCTTTCGGTTGCGATATCTGGCGCAGCGCCAGGCAGCGGCGCGCAGACCATTCAGCGCAGAAAGGGAAGAAGGCGGGACGACGGGTCAATGCAAAACCGCTGCAAGGCGAGGGGCTGGGACAAGCATAGCCAGCGGTCGCCCGTTTCGCGAGTGGCCACTG
>CAMLNB010000152.1 GCA_946481205.1 uncultured Kangiella sp.
GGCGTTCCAGAGCGCCTTGCGTGGCGAGCAGGACAGCGATAGCCGGGCCAGCCTGTTGCTGAGCTTCGATAACATCGTGGCAGTACAGCGACCGCTGCAAAGCGTCGTCGTGCTGGCAGAGAGTGCGGAACCGGCGCCAGCTGTTGTCGCCAGCAAACCGGTGGTGGCGAAAGCGCCGGCAAAAGCAGCAGCCAAGGCACCAACGGTGGTGGCGAGCAGCAAGCCGGCACCGAGCACGACTGTGGCGAGCGCGACTGCAACGACAGCCGTGCCGCCGGTCAGCGCGCCGGTGCAAACCGAGTCGTCAGTAGTCAGCGCCGCTCCGGTCGCAGTACCGGTACCGGCGGAAGTTATAAGCACAGCGCCGGTGGCGATGGTCAGCGAACCGGCGAGCACTGCAGCGGCGGTCGTCGTCGACGAAGACCTGCTGCTCGGGGAGTACAAGCGCGATGCGTTGCAGCATATCCGCAAGCAGCTGGAGTACCCGGCGCGTGCCTGGCGCCTGGGCCTGACCGGTTCGGGCGTAATCCGTGCCCGTATCGGTCGTGACGGTGCTTTGCTCGGCCACGAGCTGGTGGCGCCGACCGGCCAGATGATTCTCGACAACGCGATGGTGACCATGCTGCAGCGCAGCTTGCCGCTGCCGCCTTTTCCGGCCGGGGTCAGTGCCGAGGAGCTCAGCATCGATATTCCGGTCGATTTCGTCCGCTAACCGCTGCCGAAACCGACATCGACGCCAGCATCAGTACCGCAAAGGGGCCGTTTGGCCCCTTTTGCTTACCGGTCCCAGCCGTTTTCAAAAAATTGGCGCTGCCAGTATTTGTCTGGTCATACCTTATGCAAGCCGGCGTCAACGCTGGATTTACGCCCCTTGGCAATTGGCAGCAGAGCCGTCTGTACTGGACGAAAGCCCCAGAAATTCGTTAACTTGCTCACAGTTGACCGGGGCAACACCAGGTACGTCTACCATGACAAAAAGCAAATATTTACTGACATTCTGCGGGTTCTTGCTCGCAGTTGGGGTGGGAACAGGGATCAGTGCACCGGCGCAGGCGGCCGATGCCCGAGTGGCCAATACCGAGCTGCGCTTGCTGGGTATTGGTATGGCGCAAGAGCTGCGCACCGACATTTATCTTGGCGCGTTGTTCGCTCCGGCCGATGCTGCGACGCTCGACGCTGCACTGGCCGATTCGGTACCGAAGCGGATGAGCATCAAGATCGTTGCCGAGAAATGGTCGGCGCGCGAACTCGGCCGGACGTTCAAAGAGCGCATCGCGCTGAACAACCCGCGCCCGGTCTGGCAGGCGCAAGGTCAGCACATCATCGCGTTCGCCAATACCTTCAAGGACAACCTGCAGCGCGGCGACACGGTCAACTTTGATCATGTGCCCGGTGTCGGCACCGAGATTTCGATCAACGGCAGCAAACTCAACACGATCCGCTCGACCAGTTTTTTTGCGCTGCTGGTCAATGCCTGGGTGGGCGATTTGCCGCCGAGCCAGGCGTTCAAAGCTGCCGTGACCGGGAAAGGCGATGCCAAGCTGCGGACGAACTTGACCGCACAGTACGACACCTTGATTCCGGCGGCTGGCCGTACCTTCACCGCCGTGGCCGAGAAAGCGGAAGAGCCGAAACCGGCTGAGAAGAAAGTGGCCGAAACCAAACCGGTGGAAACCAAACCCGTCGAGAAACCGGCTGAGAAGCCGGTGACCAAGCCGGCAGAAACCAAACCGGCGGAAACGGTCGTTGCAGCGGTCGATACCAAGCCGGCAGAAACCAAGCCGGTTGAAACCAAACCCGCTGAACGACCGGCACCGAAAGCGGTGCAACCGGCGGTTGATCCGCTGGCCAGCATCGGCCCGCTCGATGTGCCGGCGGTGGAAGCGGTGATTGACCCGGACCTGCTGTTCGGTGACTACAAACGCGAAGCGATGAAAGTGTTCCGCAAGAACCAGTTCTATCCGCCGAAAGCGTTCAAGGATCAGCTGACGGGTGAAGGCGTGGTGCGCGCCACCGTCGACAAGAGCGGCAATATGCTGGCAGTGGAAGTGGTCGAATCGACCGGTGAGCGAATGCTGGATCGCGCGATGATCGACATGGTCACCAAGTCGATGCCGCTGCCGGCGCTACCGCCGGAATTGCCGGAAGAGAGCTACAACATCGACGTGCCGGTGCGCTTTACCCTGTAAACTGCCAAGGCCTCGAACAAAACGGGAGCGCAATGCTCCCGTTTTGTTTTCAGTAGCGTTGCACTTCTACTTTGCGTCTGCAGCCTTGCTCAAGGAGCTTGCCATGACCGACCGTCAAACTGTGGTGGTGCTCGGCGCCAGCAACAAACCGGAACGTTACGCCAACAAGGCGCAGAAGCTGTTGCAGCAACATGGCCACACGGTGATTCCGGTGCACCCGCAGCTCGCCAGCATTGACGGAGTGCCGGTCACGCACGCCTTGCGCGATATCGCTCAGCCGGTTGATACCGTGACGATGTATGTCGGACCTGACCGCAGCGCCGCATTGATTGACGACTTGCTGGCGCTGAAACCGGAGCGGGTGATTTTCAATCCCGGCAGTGAGTCGGCACTGTTGCAGCAACGTTTGCGCGCGGCGGGTATTCCGTATGAAGAGGCATGCACGCTGGTGCTGCTGAATACCGATCAGTTTTGAGTTGCGCATGTTTGCGAATCGGAAGCGTCTGTTGAACAAGGATCGTGTCTGACCATGTGGTTGCTCTTGCCTGCCGCCGCCGTTGCCGGCGTGATCGCTACCGGTGCTGGCCAGTTCGGTGCCCGCTGGCATTACCTCATCAGCAAGCCGGTGCCGCTGCTGTTGCTGCTGCTGGCGGTAGCGCTGGCGCCGGCATTTCCGGCCCAGCCATGGCTGCTGGCCGTGCTGGCGCTGGCTTGGCTGGGTGACGTCGCCTTGTTGTTTCCGACGCGTGGTTTTCTGCCCGGCTTGCTGGCATTTCTGCTGTCACATCTGGCCATGCTGATCGCGCTGCTCGCCGTCGGTGCCGCATTCAGTGGCGTCGCGCTGCTGCTGGCGCTGGTGATTGCCAGCGTCATGACCACGCTGCTGCGGCCGCATAAGCCGCTGCTGCGCATCGCGGTCTGGTGCTACTGCCTGGTGCTGGCCTTGGTGGTCATCGTGGCGGTGCGGTTTGGCTGGCAGTCGGCGGACTGGAGTGGGTTGGTGCCGGCGGCTCTGTTGTTTGCCTTCAGCGATGGCGTGCTGGGCTGGAACAAATTCCGGACGCCGCTGCGGTACGGCCAGCTGCTGATCCTCAGCAGCTATTTCGCGGCGCAATGTCTGTTTGTTGCCGCCTTCCTGCGCTAAAGGTCTGCTAAGGCCGGCAGTCAAGCGCCGGCCGCACCATCGTCAAATTCACCAGTTTCCGGTGTGAATCGCTAGCGCGTTGTCCAAGCTCGCTGCGCCAGCGCAGAAAATCCGCCATCTGGCGATTGGCCCGACGCTTGCAATAGTGGTCTCAGGAGGTACTCGCGATGAGTCTGATACTGAATCTGTTGTGGTTGCTGTTCGGCGGCTGGCTGGTGTTTCTGTGCTATCTCGCCGGTGGCTTGGCGCTGTGCATGACCATCATCGGTCTGCCGTGGGGCTTTCAGAACCTGAAGCTGGCGCTGTTTGCGCTGTTTCCGTTTGGCACGACCTCGATCAGCCGGGACACATCGACACCGAGCGGCATCCTGTACATTTTCCTGAACATCATCTGGCTGTTGTTCGGTGGGTTATGGGCGGTGCTGTTTCATGCCGTGTTCGGTTTGCTGCTGTGCCTGACCATCATCGGCATTCCATTTGGCTTGCAGCATTTGAAGCTGATGCGGCTGGCAGTGACGCCGTTTGGTCGCAATCTGGCGGATATTCGCTGAGATATTTTCATCGAATACAATTCGTTGAAAAACAAACGGGGCCATTGGCCCCGTTTGTTTTGTTCACAGCATCAAAATGATGTTTAGAACGTGACTTCACCGCGCAGATAGTACTGCCGACCGGCCAGACTGAACGGCACGGTATTCCAGCCATAAGTGAAGCCAATTTCATCGCTGAACGGCGAACCGTCAGTGCCCCACTTGTCCGGGTAGGTGTCGAACAAGTTCAGGATGCCGCCGGACAAACGGAATGACTCATTGAAGTCGTAGAAGGCCGTGGCATCGAACAAGGTTTTCGCACCCCAGGTGTGCTTGCCCAAACCATAAGCGGCCGGGTGATCGGAGTACGAGCCGTAGTACGTGGCGCGCAATGTCGCGGACAGCTCACCAAACTTGCCGGTGCCGGAAAGGGTGGCACGTCGGCCCGGTTGAGCATCTTCAATCAGGTTGCGAATACCGGCATCGACGACGACATCATTCGGCACAACCGTTGAAGAAGTATTGACCGCGGTGATGTCGGTGTCATTCAAATGCAACGATGCTTCGATGGTCCAATCAATTGCGTTCTGCGAGAAGCGCCACAAGTTGACCCAGTCGAGGCCTTGGGTTTCGGTGTCGGCAGCGTTGGTGAACACCTCGACCCGCGAAATACCATCAAGTTGGCCATCACCACCGGAGGCAACCGAGCCGTGGGCGTCAAAGAACGCGCTGACGGCGGCGTTGGTGCCATCGGCAATAGCTTGCGAGTAGATGATCCGATCGTCGATATTGATTTGGTAAATATCGATTGTGGTGGTCCAGAGTTCACCACGGTAAACCAAGCCAATGCTGAAACTGTCCGACGTTTCCTCTTTCAACTCAACAAAGCCGAGTTCTTCTGCCAGTGCCGATCCCGGCCGCAACGTGACCAGATCCGACAGATTGCCGGCGTTGTCGAGCGAAATCGAGCGTTGCGTAAAGAACTGTTGCTGCACGCCTGGTGCACGGAAGCCTGTGGAGTATGTGCCACGCAGGGCCAACTCCGGCGTCAACTCCAAGCGGCCAGACAGCTTGCCGGTGGTGGTCTCGCCAAAGTCGGAATAGTCCTCGAAACGCAGCGCCGCGCCGAGCGTGAAGTTATCGGTCAGGAACGCTTCGGCATCGACATAGAACGAGGTGCTGTCACGTTCCTCATCAATTTCCATTTCCGGGCGGAAACCAGCAAAACCTTGCATGCCAGGCGTGGTGAAGTTTTGCGGCGGGCAGATCGCGCCCGGATCGCCGGTCGGGTTGGCGGTCTGGTTGCAGAGCGTATCGCCGCGCGCATAGGACACCAGATCACCTGCCTCGATCTCGTAACCGTCATCGCGGCGCTCGACACCCACCGCCAGCGACAACTCGTCCTTGCCGATACCCCAATCAATACTGCCGCGGAAATCGACGTTGAACACATTGAGTTTGTTGATCAGCGCGCCGTCATAGGCGGTGGTTGGGCTGTCCGGGCCGTAGCTGGTGTTCAGTGACTCCAGGTTACGAAACTCCATGCGGTTTTCGCCAACACCATAGCTCAGATCCAGTTCCCAGCGATCGGTCAGTTCGGTGCGGTAACCAACAGTAAAGGCTTCGTCTTCCGATTGCGTACCGAGCTTCGGTGTGATGCCGTCCGGATACAGTTGTGGCCAGACGCGACCATCGCCGGGGCCGCGGAAGAAACCGAGCGACTCGGCTTCACGCTCGCCAACACCACCGAAGGCATAGAGCGCGCCTTCGCCGACCGGCAGTTCGGCATTGAACCAAATTTGCTGGGCTTCCATTGCGGCTTCGCCAACCAGCAGCAATTGCCGTGGTTCTGGAATTGAGCCGAACCAGTCGGTTTTTGGTGCGCGGTTGATCTCGTCTTTGTCCTGCCATTCCAAGCTCAGGTTAAAGGTGCCGTCACCGCCCAGTGCGAAGCCGGTGTTGATGCCGACCTGTTTGTTCGCTTCCCCTTCGCTGGTGCGACCGTAATGCGCCCAAGCGCGCGTGCCGGTATCGTCTTTCAGAATGATGTTGATCACGCCGGCGATGGCATCAGAGCCGTATTGTGCGGCCGCGCCATCACGCAGCACTTCGACGCGATCAATGGCGGTGACCGGAATGGCATTCATGTCGGTACCGGCGTTGCCGCGGCCGACGTTCTGTTGCACGGCAACGACCGCTTGCTGATGGCGGCGCTTGCCGTTGACCAGCACCAGCACCTGATCCGGGCCCATGCTGCGCAAGCTGGCTGGGCGCATCAAATCCTGACCATCAGACGTGGTGGTGTTGTTCATGTTGAATGATGGCGCCAATGCGCGCAGCAACTCGGCGGTATCGGTGATGCCGGCATTGCGAATGGATTCGTTGGAAATGATATCGACCGGTGCGGCGGTTTCGGTGGTGGTGCGACCGCTGACCCGGGTGCCGATGGTAACGATGCGTTCTTCCGGTTCTTCACTCGCGGTGTCGGCAGCAAATACCGGCAGGGTGAGTGCGCTGATCAAAGCGGTACTGAGAGCGGTAAGACGTGAGCGAAAAGCGAGGGATGTCATGGCGGTGCTCCTTGTAATGGTTATACGCAGAGCACACGTCATTCTTTTTAAGCGCGGCCCTGCGGCACTGGCAGAGCAGACAACGGAACTTGTCTGCAAGTGACCGGCCGACTATATCACCGCAGATGGCACTGGCAACCCAGTTCGAACAGTTTGTGAAGCAGGCGCCAAAACCGACTGGTCACCTGCGTTTGTCCGAATGCGGTTTGTATCGCTTAGTATCCGGCGGCCTGCCCGTCTTTGCGCCCTTCCGACGCACCGACATACACGCCGTTTTGTGCATCGCGCAAAATCGCCTGATAACCGCCGTAGCCACCGTTGTTGAACTGCACCTGATGGCGTTTGCGCATCAGCTCACGGATGGTCTCGTAGGGAAAGCCGGTTTCCAGATAGGTGACGCCACCGTCGCTCATTGGCGCGCCATTCGGTTCATCGACGGTCGCTTCGTGATAAATGCGCGGGGCATCGCCGGCTTCCTGCAGGTTCATACCAAAGTCGATCAGGTTCATGACGATCTGGACATGGCCCTGCGGCTGCATCGCGCCACCCATCACGCCAAAACTGACCCAGGGCTTGCCGTCTTTGCTGATGAACGCCGGAATGATGGTCTGGAACGGCCGCTTGCCCGGGGCAAAACTGTTGGCATGGCCTTCACTCAGCACAAACATTTCGCCGCGGTCTTGCAAGACAAAACCGAGCCGATCCGGTGTCATGCCCGAACCCATGCCGCGATAATTGCTCTGGATCAGGCTGACCATATTGCCGTGCTTGTCAGCCGTGGTCAGATAGATGGTATCGCCATCATTGAGCGGGGCGTGGCCGGCATCGACCGCCTGCATTGCGCGCTCCAGATTGATCAGTTTGCGGCGCTCGTTGGCGTAGGCGTCGCTGAGCAAATGCGCGATTGGCGTTTTGACGAAAGCCGGATCGGCGTAGAACGTTGCCCGGTCGGCAAACGCCAGCTTTTTCGCTTCGACAAACAAATGCACATGTTCAGCGGAGCCGAACGGAATCTTGCTGAAGTCATAGGCTTCGAGCAGGTTCAGCATCTGCAAGGCAGCGATGCCTTGGCTGTTCGGCGGCAATTCCCAGACATCGTAGCCGCGGTAATTCACTGATACCGGCTCCACCCATTCGCTCTGGTGACTGGCCAGATCGTCGTAAGACAGAAAGCCGCCATGCTTTTTCATATAGGCATCGATGGTCTTGGCAATGTCGCCTTTGTAGAACGCATCGCGACCGCCTTTGGCAATTTTTTCCAGCGTATTGGCGAGATGCGGGTTCTTCCAGATTTCCCCTTTGTTCGGGCCGCGACCGTCGATGGTCATCTGCTCCTTGAAGCCCGGCCATTTCGACAATACTGGTGCACTGCGCTGCCAGTACCAAGCGATCAGCTCGGCCACCGGGTGGCCATCGCGGGCGTATTTGATGGTCGGCGCCAGCAGGGTTTTCATCGGCAGCTTGCCGAATTTTTTATGCAGCTCAAACCAGCCATCGACCGCGCCGGGCACAGAGACCGGTAGTGGGCCGTGCGCCGGAATCGCTTTCAGGCCCTGCTGCTTGAAATAGTCGAGCGTCAGGCTTTTCGGGCTACGGCCGGAGGCGTTCAGACCATGCAGCTTTTGGCTTTTGGCATCCCAGACAATGGCGAACAAATCGCCACCCATGCCGTTGCCGGTCGGCTCCATCAGCCCGAGCGCAGCGTTGGCGGCGATGGCCGCATCAACGGCAGTGCCGCCCTGTTTCAGGATGTCGAGCGCAATCTGGGTGGCCAGCGGATGGCTGGTCGCGGCCATGCCATGCTGGGCAATCACTTCGGAGCGGGTGGCAAAGGCTTTGCCGGTAACGCGGTCAG
>CAMLNB010000153.1 GCA_946481205.1 uncultured Kangiella sp.
CCACGCGACCGCCAGTGTGGGTTACGCACGAGAACAACGTGAACAGGAACTGCGCAGCAATCCGCGCGAGCCGCTGGCGAATGGCAACAACCGGCGGGTGTTGTTGGTGGAAGACAATGCCATCAATCGGCAAGTGGCCCAGCGCATGCTGGAAAAACTCGGTTGCGTGGTCGACGCGGTCGATGATGGCCAAGGCGCGCTCGATATCATTCGCAGCAGCGACCAGTACGCTTGCATTTTCATGGATTGCCAGATGCCGGTGATAGACGGTTTTGAAGCGACTCGCTTGCTGCGCGAGCGTGGCATTCAAACACCAGTGATTGCGGTGACCGCCAATATCATGTCCGGCGATCGCGAACGCTGCCTAGCAGCCGGCATGACCGATTACCTGGCCAAGCCGATCTCGCTGGAAGCGTTCGCAAAAGTGTTGGCGCGCTGCGCTGATCCGGCTGCGCAATCTGCCAACGGCAATTAACAGCCAGTCCGCGCGCTGCGCAAACTGATCGGCCGCAACTGGCACCAATCAATCCGTAAGAAGCGCTGCTGGGTGCGGCGCTCCACCAGATAGCCCAAGCCAGCACAGAGTGCGGCAAACAGCAGCGGCAGCACGATGCTGTCGCGTTTGAAACCGAGCACCAGCACCACCGCCATTGCAGCCATCAGCGCAAGCATCAGCACGATGCTGCCCATCCAACCCCAATCACGCAAGCGACTCCAGTGGGTCACATTGATGGTCAACCATGGCACCGTGGTGCAGATCAAGACAAAGGCCAGAGAAAACGCGGCGCTCAATCCGGTGAACTGCCAAAGCAAGAACGCATAGAGGCCGCTGACCAGGGCCGATAACAACACTTCCTGCCGCGTCATGGTTTGAATCAGTTGCCACAATTCAGCGCGGCTGCCGCCACTGCGCAGCCACAACAGCCGGGCTCGTGGCAACCATTCGCGGGTGTAGAAACTGATCATCAGGCTGCCGAACAAACCCATCATCAACCAGTTATGCGAGCTAAGGATGCGCTCAAGGTAGTCTCGCCCTTTGGCCAGCTCCAGCACGGCAAAGAAAAGATTGAGCACTATCGGGAACAGGAAGAACAGCACAACCTGCATCAGCAGACGATTGCGCCAATTGTCGTAGGCGCCACGCAGCAAACTGCCGCTGGCGCTGCGGATGCCACGAAAATTTACCCGATTGGTCAACCAGCCCTGATGCTGCTGGTGTTGCAGCTCGGGATTGTTCCATTGATCCATCACAAAGCGCGGTGCAGCTGTTGTCCGCAGCCGACGCAGCCATTGCGCAAACACGAGCCAGGCCAACAAGCTCAGCATCAGCACGGTCAGACTGACTGCCGGGCTTTGTAACCATTGCAGCAGCGGATTGTTGCGCGGCAACTGCAACAGCACGGCGGGCAGCAACCAGAAGGCGATGGCGCCCCATTTGTAGGACAGCGCCCACTGCGCCAGCAGAAAGTAGCCCGATAAGGCGCAGAACATCAGCATGCTGGGAGTGAGCACCGGAGTCTCGCTGACCAGCGAGGCAATTCCGGCGTAGATCAGGCTGACCAGCACCGCCAGCAGGAACAGCGCCAAGCCCGCTTGCCAGCGCAGGTTCGGCACCAAGGCCAGTTGCCGATTGCCGAGCAGCTGGCGCAAGCCAACCGGTGCCGTCATCACCGAAAACAACAAGGCAAACCCGGTACCGCCGACCAGCGTCGCGATGGCACCTTTGCTGCCTGGATTGAACCAGCAGAGAATCAAGCCGAGCAGCGCAAAGGCGCCACCGATCATCATCAGATAGCGCAGCAGCCGCTGCCAGAACAGCAAATGCAGCAGGATCGAAAGAAGACTGTTCATCCATGCAACTCCAGGAAGATGTCTTCCAGCGACAAGAATTCAACATTGGCATCGATACCGGCCCGTGCCAGCTGTTGCTGGTGATGCTCGCTCCAATGGCTCAGCACCAAGGTCTGGCTGCCAAGCTGTTCTTGTCGAGACAACACGCCAGCGTCGCTGAATCCGGCCGGCAGTCGCGTCTGGCTTGGTAAACGCAAACGGACCGTGCGTTCTTTCAGCATGTCCAATGGCTCGTCAACTTTCAGGTAACCGTCCTGCATGATCCAGACCCGGTTGGCGACCCGCTCCAAATCACTGACGATATGGGTCGAGAACAGAATGGTCCGCTCACCGGTGCTCGCCAGTGTGATCAATTCTTTCAGGAATTGCCGGCGTGCGACCGGGTCAAGGCTGGCGACCGGTTCATCCAGAATCAGCAGCTCCGGTTCGTGGCCCAGCGCCGCCAGAATGGACAGTTTCTGTCGCTGGCCCAGTGACAGTTTGCGAATGTGCATATCCAGTGGCACCGCCCATTCGGCGGCCAGCCGATCAATCAGCGCCGGATTCCAGTTCGGATAGAAACGGGCGATCAGGTCGAGATACTCCCGGCCTTTCATTTGTTCCAGCAACTCATCTTGCTGTGGCACAAAGCCAATGCGATGTTTGCGTGCTTCGTCGGTCACCAGCGCACTTTCGGCGCCAAAGATCCGGACGCTACCGGCATCGGTCAGAGCGAAACCAAGCGCCGTTTCCAGCAGCGTGGTTTTGCCGGCGCCGTTCAAACCGAGCAGACCGATGACGTCGCCGCGTTGCACCGTCGCGCTGATACCTTTGAGCACGGCTTGGTCGGCGAAGCGTTTGTGCAAGCCATCAATGGCCAGAACCGGCTCAGTCATGATTTTTCTCCATTGCCCGGCGCAGTGCGCCGAGAACATCTTCCGTTGGCAGTTGCAATTGTTTGGCGGCTTGCGCCAAGTGTTCGAGTTGCGGTTGCAGCCGCTGCATGCGATCGGTTTTGCTTTCTTTGCTGCTTGCTTGTGCCGCAACCGTCATCGGTTTGCCGCGTTGGCGCTCCAACAAGCCTTCGGCTTCGAGCAGGCTATAGGCTTTGGAAATGGTCATCGGGTTGACCGCGTGCGCCAGCGCGAGCTCGCGCACTGACGGCAGCTCGGCGCCCGGTTTCAGCTGGCCACCGGCGATTAGCAAGCGCACCTGATCGATCAGCTGCTTGTAAATCGGAATGCCGGATTGTGGGTTGAGCGTGAACATCTAGTGTGAGGTGTCCGATGGGGAATCCGGGGTTGACTGCTGGGGTGTGCAGCGCCAACCGGCTGTGCAGGTTTTGCCGTGACCGCTGAGCGCGAACACCGCACCCAGCAGGGGCAGCAGCAACGCAGTCTGTTCGCGGCCAAGCCAGACAAAAAAGGCGGTGGTCAGCAACAACGCCAGGGCAAGCAGCAGCGGGTGATGCAGGGGGTGATATAGGAACTGATGCAGCGAATGGCAGAACCGGTTCATGTGGCAAGCCTCCGTTGACGGTGAACACGAATGGCAGCAGCAACCAGCGCGACCAGGATGCAGCCGACCACGGCCTGCCCGACGGCTTCCCGCTGCAGCAGTGCGGACAACGCCGACAGCCGGTCCACAATGCCTGCCAGGTTGACGTGGTCAGCAAACGGCGGGGTAACCAGCACCGGCACGGCGCCCGCCACCAGCACCAGCAGCGGCCATACGGCGCCGACCACCGCACTCACGGTCGTGCACAAACGGTCCCCTAGTGGGTGGCGAGAGCGGGTCATGATGGTGTGGCCAAGGCGCCGTCATTGCTTATGTGTATATTTACAGTAATACACTAATGCACGGCTGGCAAGCCTTGGTCGGGTAGCTTTCTGTAGCCGAGCTTGTGGGGAGGGTGGCTGGCTGCGTTGGTCGATTTGCCCGCTCGGCCATTGTGGTGACCAACCGGGCCAGATCGACACCAGCGTTATCGAGGTAGGACAGCTGGCGCCATGCTCAAAATGATCGGCGCACTCAGAACGGCCGCAGCACGGCCAGCAGAATGATGGCAATCAGCGGCAGCACCGGGATTTCATTGATGGCGCGATAAAAGCGTTCGCTGTGCCGGTTGCGATCGGCAGCGAAATCGCGCATCAGCAGACCGCACCAGACATGAAAGCCAATCAGCAACAGCACAAACAGCAGCTTGGTGTGCAGCCAGCCTTGCTGCCTGAACCAGTCCAAGCCGTAACCGTGAATGGCGGCGAGACCGAGCGCAATGGTCAGCACGGCACCGGGGGTCGTGATCGCCCAGAACAATTTGCGCTCCATGATTTTGAAGCGAGCGTTGTTGTCGGCGTCTTTGACCTGACAGTGATAGACGAATAGTCGCGGCAAATAAAACAGACCAGCGAACCAGGTCACCATGGCGATCAGGTGAAATGCTTTGAGCCACAACATGGACAATCTCCGCAACGGGCGCCGTCTTGGTGCCGTGTTTGGGTTTGGGAATTCGTTGTTCGATATTCCGTTTTGGTGTTCGGTGTTTCGTTTCGGTCTTCAGTTTTTAGTGTTCAGCGTTTAGTGTTTATAGGTGTAGAAACTTTCGATTTTGCCGCGGGTAACCACGCCGGCAATCCGCTCCTGGCTACCACGCTGATACACGTATGCCGCACTGACCTGTTTCTCATCCATGCTGTCGAGCACTTCGGCCAGCGTTGCCTGCAGCGGCACCGACACCAGACTTTCGCGTTTGCCGGGAATTTCCAGCAGCTGGATTTTCTCGCTGTCGTCTTCCAGCAGCGCCGCAGCAAGATCGGTGGCGTGCATCAGCGCGATCGGCCAATTGTTGTCGCGGACCAGCAGCCAACGCGGCTCGCCGCGCAGCAGAATTTCGGCATCGTGCCGGCTCAAATCGCGATTGACCAATACAAAGCTGGTGTCCATTACGGTGCCGACGGCGGCGCGACGCAGCAATTCCCGCAGCGGGCTGACTCGGACATCGACGCCGCGAATCGCCAGCAAGGTGTGAATGATGGAGCGCTGTTTGAAACCATGACTGACCACCAGATTGGCGATCACCACCGTCAGCATGCCGGGCAAAATGATATTGGGATTACCGGTTAATTCCAGCAGCGCCATCAAGGCCGCGAGCGGTGCTTGCAGCGTTGCTGACATCAACGCGGCGAGTCCGAGCATGGCGTACAGGCCGGCGCCGGAATGCGGTTCCGGCAACAGCGCCGTGACCGCCGTGCCGACCAAACCGCCGAGCATTGCTCCGATAAACAGTGATGGACCAATTGCGCCTCCGGGCACGCTGAGGCCGCTACACAATGTGGTCGCGATGGTTTTACCGACCAGCGCAAACAGCAAAATGGTCCACGGCAAGCTGCTGTGGAAACTGGCGGTGACGGTGTCGTAACCGGTGCCCATGATCTCGGGCACAATCAACGCCAGCAGGCCAATGACAATGCCGGCAATCGCCGGTCGCGTCCACAGTGGCCACGGTTTGGTAAACGTGGCGACGCGCGTGGTGGCGGCAATGAAACCGCTTGACCACAAACCGGCCAGCAAACCAAGCAGAACAATGGCCGGTATCTCCCACATCGAGATCAGATCGAGTGCCGGCACTTCGTAAGCCACGTAATTGCCGAACGCCAGCCGCGCCATCAGTGTCGACACCACCGCCGAGAGAATGATCGGCACGAATGTCGCGACGGTGTATTCCATCATCACGACTTCGAGCGCAAAAATGACGCCAGCAAGCGGCGTGTTGAAACAGGCGGCGATGGCGGCGGCCGAACCGCAGCCAACCAAGATCCGCAAACTGTTATTGGGCAGGCGCAAATACTGGCCGGTGACGCTGGACACCGCGCTGCCCAGATGAATGGCCGGGCCTTCGCGGCCGACCGGCATGCCGCAAGCGAGGACAAGGCCACCGGCAAAGAATTGCACCAACGCATTTTTGATCGGCATATGGCCCTGATGCTCGGACAGGCGCTCCAGCACATGGCCAACGCCGACCGCACGCACGTGCCGTGGCAGCCAGTGCAGCACCACACCGATCACCAGACCGCCGATCACCGGCAGCGCCAACCGCAGCTGCCAAGGTAGCGATTCGAAATCTTGATCACGGACTTGTTGGCCGAACCAGAGCAGAATGGCGGCATCGGTATACAGTCGAAACAGCAGGATGACGCCGCCGGCCAGCACGCCGACCAGCAAACCCAGCAGGGCCAGCAGCAGCAGGGCATCCATGCCTGCCAGCCGTAGCCGGGCCCGCTCCATCAATGACATAATCCCGCCGGTTTACCTTGAGACTTCTGAGGTGGATTGTAGAGGACCTGTACTTGAAGGACCAACTGGTTGGCTGCGTGAGGCCATGTCGTCAACCGTAGTCGCTTGGGCACTTTTATGAATCAGGACGCCATGAAGAAGAACACAACGTCACAGTATGTGGTGGTCCAGCGCAAACCGCGCAGCTGGCATTTGCGGCGCTGGTTGCTGGTGATTGCTGTCTTGGCGGCAGTATTTGTCGCCGGCCGTGTCGAAGACTATTATGCGCGCCGCCAATTGGCCGATGCGCGTGCCGAATTGTCGGCGCAGGTCAGTCAGCTGGAGCGCGAACTCGCGCTGGAAAAGCAGACGCGCACTGCGCTGAGCCAGTCCCGCCAGATTGATCAGATGGCGTCCAGCGAGCTGCACACCACGCTGAAAAGTCTGCAGGACAAGGTCAAAGAGCTGGAGAAGGAAAACACCTTCTACCGCAGCATCATGAACCCGAGCGGTGAGAAAAGCGGCTTGCAGATCGAGTCGTTTACCGTACTGCCGCTGGCAGCGGATCGGGTGCGCTACCGGCTGGTGTTGGCCCAGCTGCGCAGCCACGAGAAGAATTTGCGCGGCCGGGTCGGCGTGCAGCTGATCGGTATGGACAACAAGGCCGTTGACCTGTTCGTGCTCGCCGGAGTGAAAGGCGAGTCACAGAAATTTGATTTCCGTTACTTCCAGAATATCGAAGGCGAAGCAACGTTGCCGGCAGGATTTGTCCCGCGCGAAGTGCGGGTCAGCGCGAACCAGGATGGTTTGCCTGCGGTGGAGCGTCTGTTCGCCTGGCCACAATTGGAGCAAGCTCATGTTCAGCAGTGATAAGAAGAAGGGTGTGAAGTTGGTCCGCGGCGGCAGCGTCGACACGCTGATTTCGCCGCATACCACGATCAGCGGCAACATCCGGTTCACCGGTGTGCTGTATCTGGACGGCACGCTGGAGGGTAATATCGAGTCGGATGACCCGAAAGCGCTGCTGACCATCGGCAATGGCGGCGTCGCCAAAGGCGAAGTGCGGGTGCCGAACGTGGTCATTCACGGCAAGGTCGAGGGCGATGTCTACGCCAACGCCCATGTCTCGTTGAGCGCCGATGCCCGCATTCACGGCAATGTTTACTACCACCTGATCGAAATGAGCATGGGCGCCGAAATCAACGGCCAGCTGGTGCACAAGCCGACCGAGCCGCCGAAAGGCCTGGAACACAAGCCTGAGCCGGCTTGAGCTGGCCTCCGGTCCTATCTATCTGGCACCAGCTATCTAATACCAAGCGTCCAGACCGGTCGATTTGCGTCGACCGGTCGCTTTATCCGATAATTCCACTCAGGTTTTCCCGGCCCCGGCCCGTCTGAGCGCAGACGCCCCGTAGCGGCCGGCAGGAGTGGTCATGACCGCAGTTTCTGAAACGCTAGCAACCGATATCGGATCGTCCGCGATCCCGACCCCGATGAGCTTTTCGGCCTCGGCCGCGGCCAAGGTCCGCAGCCTGATCGAGGAAGAGCAGAACGAGAACCTGAAGCTGCGGGTGTTCGTCACCGGTGGCGGCTGTTCGGGTTTCCAATACGGTTTCACCTTCGACGAGAACCAGGCCGAAGATGACACCGAGATCTTGCGTGACGGCGTCAAGCTGCTGGTCGACCCGATGAGCTTCCAGTATCTGGTCGGTGCCGAGATCGATTACACCGAAGGCCTGCAGGGCGCCCAGTTCGTCATTCGCAACCCGAATGCCAAGAGCACTTGCGGTTGCGGCTCGTCCTTTTCGGTTTGATATCAATGCCTTAGCGCTTATCACCGCGTCAGGTCAAAACGCCAGCATCCGCTGGCGTTTTGCTTTTCTGCGACCACCACAATTCGGCCTCTGTTGCTAGAATCGCCCGGTTCGCGTGGCGCCGCGGTGGCAGGCCCGAACTTTCTTCAGGAGAAAGCTCATGGCCTGGTTATGGCTATTGATTGCCGGTTTGCTGGAAATTTGCTGGGCGGCGGCGCTGCCGGCAACGCAGGG
>CAMLNB010000154.1 GCA_946481205.1 uncultured Kangiella sp.
CCGTTGCCGGAGGCGGAACCGAAATGGTCGGCACTCGGTCACGCCTCATTGCCAGTCGGCAAGATCGGTTTTGCCATCGCTTCACCGGTGTTGCGGCTGGCCGAGGGCGAGCGGCAGATTGAGTTGCTGCTGACGGTCACGGGCCTCAGCCAGCCGGCACCGAGTGCGGCAGCGCTGACAGGCGCCTTCGAGCTGTATCTGACTGCAGACAAACGCTGGCTCGGGCCACTGCCATACAGTGCCAGCGTCATCAGCGGTTCGGTGCTGCGCGTGCAAGTCAATGTGCCGGCGACTGAGCCTGCAATCATCGATTACGATAGCGTCGTGCACAGCGGTGTCTTTGCGGCGACCGCGCCGGTGCTGCAATTGTTGCTGAAACCGGGGACCGCTCAGTTTGGCTATCACGACTGTGCGGCGCTGCAGTTGCAGCAGGTGCAGGTGAAAGTCAGCGTCGATGCCCTCAGTGCGCTGACACTCGACAGCGATGCCGGCAAACTCGATCCCAAGAAAGCCTTTCTGCCCTTCGGCCCGCAACCGGCAACCGGTTCGCGTTTCGTGGTCGGTTCGCCAGAAGCGTTCGGCAAGAAATTAACCGAGCTGACGCTGATACTGCAGTGGAAAGCGGCGCCGTCACAGTTCGCCAGCCATTACCAGTACTACAACGCTGGTAGCATGGATAACAGCAGTTTCACCTGCGGCGTTTCATTCCACGATGCCGGTCATTGGGATGTGCATCAGGACGGCGTCCGCTTGTTTGGCAACGATGGACGCACCGAAACGCGCATTCGCTTCCAGCCGGGGAGTGAGGCGGTGACAACGAGCCCGTCAACCGGTTATCAAATCTACGCGCTGGCCATGACCGGAACGGCGTGGAGCCAGCAGCAGATGCAGTACGCGCTGTACATTAATCATCCCTTCCAATCCTATACGGCCGCGCCGCCGGCACCACAACCCGGCGCGATGGTGCTGGCCTTGGAGCGTGATTTTCTGCACGCCCAGTATCGTAAGCGCACCATCGAAGAGGCGTATGAGGCCGGCAACAGCAAAGATGTGCTGAACGAGCCGTATTCGCCGATGTTGCAGTACTTGAAGCTTGCTTACAAAGCCAGTACCGACAATGTCGCGATCAATGGCAACAGCTTGGCCAGCTTCGCTCATCCGGATGTGCAGTTCTTCCATGTTGGTTGCTTTGGTGTGCGCCGCGAGCATCGCTATCAGCGCGAGCAGCTCGGTTATGTCAACGACAAATCTGTCAGTCTGGTACCGGAGTTTCCGTATCAGGGCGAGTGCCTTATTGGCATCGCCGATGCCGAACCGGGCGACAGCGTGAGTCTGCTGTTGCAGGTGGCCGATGGCACCGCTGACCCGGAGTTGCCGCGGCAGCCCGTCGAGTGGCAGGTGCTCTGTGACAATTACTGGAAACCATTCGCGGACAGCGAATTCGTGCAGGACAGCAGCAATGGCATGCTGACCAGTGGCATCGTCAAGCTGGTATTGCCGCGCGAAGCCACTCGGCAAAACAGCTGGCTGGCATCCGAACGCATCTGGCTGCGCGCTGGCGTTCGTTCGCACGTGACTGCGGTCTCGGAGCTTTTGCAGATCGCCAGTAATGCTGTCGAAGTGGCCTTCACCGATCAGGGTAATGATCCGGCCCATCTGAGTCAGGCGCTACCGGCCAAGCAGATTGCCAAGCTGAAAACACCCATTGCCGGCATCAAGTCGATTGTCCAGCCGTATTCTTCGTTCGGCGGTCGAGCTCCGGAATCCGCAACCGCTTTGCATCAGCGCGCCGCCGAGCGCCTGCGGCACAAACAGCGCGCGATTACGGTTTGGGATTACGAGCGTCTGGTGCTGGAACACTTTCCAAGCGTCTATCGGGTCAAATGTATCGCCCATGCCAAGCCGGACAATTTCTTGGCACCGGGGCATTTGCTGGTCATCGTAGTGCCGGATCTGCGCCAGCGTAATGGTCGGGACCCACTGCAGCCAAAAGTCGATGCCAATACGCTCAGCGAAATTCAGGCGTTCTTGCAGCAGCACAGTGCCATGCAGGTGCAGATTCAGGTGCGCAATCCGCGTTATCAAAAGCTGCGATTGGATTTCGCGGTTCGCTTTCATGCCGGATACGAGTTCAATTTCTACCGCAATCAGCTTGAGCAGATGTTGCTGGCGGAGTTGTCGCCCTGGGCCTTTGACAGCAATCAGTCGCTGCAATTTGGCGGCCGGATCTACAAGTCGGTTTTGCTTGATCGGGTTGAGGCCGAGCACTACGTGGATTACCTGCAGGATTTCAAACTGTACAGCTGGAGCAGCAGTGGCGCCTGGTATGAGCAACAGCAATTGCCTGATCGCAATGAGGTGGTGCCGGATACGCCGGACAGCATTCTGGTTTCCGATGCCAGTCACAGCATCGTTGAGCTGAGCTGAGTCGTGATCATGCTGACGCAATTGACCATCAGCAAACAGACGCCGGCCGCGATTGGCTTGCATCAACCCGGTTTGTACGCGCTCGGGCTAAAATATGTCCAGGCATTGTCGCGTCGGGTCTGGACTGATTACAACCTGCATGATCCGGGTATCACGATCCTGGAGCTGCTCAGCTACGCGCTGACCGATCTGGCCTATCGCACCCAATTTCCCATGGCGGATCTCCTTGCCAGTGAAAGCGATAACGCCGACAACATGGCGAGCCAGTTTTTCAGTGCCCGCCAGATTCTGCCCAATCGGGCACTGACTGTGGCCGATTACCGCAAGCTGCTGATCGATCTGCCCGGCGTCAAGAACGCCTGGTTGCGTCCGCATGCGCTGACCTATTACGCCAACACCTACGAAGCTCGTCTGCAGCATGAGAACAACGGTGAGCCCGGTATTCGACCGGTCGCCATCGAGGGGCTCTATGACGTGCTGATCGATGCGATGGACGATCAGAACACGATGGAGGAGCGTGCCGCACTGCTGGCGCTGGTCACCGAAACGCTGCTGGCTAATCGTTGTCTGGCTGACGATTTTGTCGCGATAGGCTTTGTCGACAGCGAGGATTATCGCCTCTGTGCCGAATTGGAGTTGCAGCCGGACGCCGACGTTGTTGCGGTCCATGCCGAGGTATTGTTCGCCGTGCAGCAGTATCTGGCACCGCCTGTGTACAACTACAGCTTGGCCGAAATGCTGGCACGAACCAAACCCGATGGCAGTCATTACCTGGTTGAGGAAATCTTTGCTGGTCCGGCCTTGCACTGCGGCTTCATTCCCGATGATGAGCTGAGCCGGGCCGAGCTGCGCAGCGAGATCCGCTTGTCGGATCTGATTGGTCTGATCATGGATATCGACGGCGTGATTGCCGTACGCGATATCGTGATCAACGCGGTAGGGGCCGCTGCAGTCGAGAACAAATGGTTGGTGCCAATATCGCCCGGCAAGAAAGCCCTGCTCGATATGACCAGCTCCCGCCTGGTTTGCTACAAGCGCCATATGCCGATGACGGCGGCACCGGCGCAGGTCGCAGCGAAATTGCAAATCTTGCAGAATGCCGAGCGGCTGCGTCTGGAAACCGAGACCAATGCCGATTTGCCGATTCCACTCGGTCGTTTCCGCAATCCCGCCGACTATCGCAGCTTCCAGCAGGATTTTCCGGCCCTGTATGGTTTGGGTCCGGAGGGGCTCGGCAGCGAGGCCGGTCCAGAGCGGCAGGCCGAGGTGTTGCAGTTGAAGGCGTATCTGCTGTTCTTCGATCAGGTCATGGCGGACTACTTGGTGCAACTGGCGCGGCTGCGTGAGCTGTTCTCTATGGATGCCAGCGTACTGCACAGCTACTTCTACCAAGCGGTTCAACCGAGCGTCGCATTCAGCACCTTATTTGGCGGCGCCGATCCGGTTTCGCTTATCCACGAGCATGCCGACGATCCTGACGAGCAAATCCGCCGACGGCATCGTTTCCTGGATCACTTGATCAGCCGATTTGCCGAGCAGTTTCATGATTACGCGGCAGTGATGTATGGCCAGTTTTCGCTGACGCCGGAATTGCTGGTGCCGGACAAATGCGCATTTCTGCGCGATTATCCGGCCATCAGTGCCGATCGCGCGCTGGCTTACAACTACCAGCTCAATGAGCCGGACGACATCTGGAATACCGACAACGTTTCGGGTCTGGAGCGCCGGCTGGCTCGCCTGCTGGGCATCCGCAATTACACCCGCCGCAATCTCAGTGAAGTGCCCTACGACATTTATGCCGAGCTGGACGAGACACCGGATAACGAGTTCCGTTTCCGGGTTCGGCACCGGGTAACCAACAAGATTGTCCTCAGTAGTAGCACCAAGTATGTAACGCCGGCCGATGCTCGCGCCGAGATGCAGCGGGCGATATTGTTTGCGCAGACGCCCCTGGGCTATGAGCGCAAGCAGGCTGTCGATGGCAAGCATTATTTCAATATTGTCGACGATACCGGCGAAGTCATTGCCCGTCGCATCGAGTACTTCGAAACCGAAGCGCTGATGAACACGGCCATCGCCGAGTTGCTGCTGTATCTGCAAACCTATTACAGCGAAGAGGGCATGTACCTCATCGAGAACATTCTTCTGCGGCCGAAACCGCCGGGGACTCCACCAGAAGATCCCTTCCTGCCGATCTGTGTCGACCCGAACTGCAGCGATTGCAGCGATGACGATCCGTATTCCCGCCGCCTGCATATCGTGCTGCCAGCCTATGCCGGTCGCTTTGCCGATATGGATTTTCGCCGCTATGCCGAGCAGTTGATCCGGCAGGAGGTTCCGGCGCATCTGCTCGCCAAGATCTGCTGGGTCAGTCGTGATGACATGGCAGCGTTTGAGAGTCGCTATCGCGCTTGGCTGGAATGGCAGGCTGGCGTTGGCACCGGTGATCGTCAGGCCGAATTGAGCGCCTTCATCGAGCAGTTGTATCAGCTGAAGAACGTCTATCCGAGCGAGCGGCTGCATCTGTGTGGCGATGAAGAGACCAGACCGAACAAGTTCATCCTGGGCCGTACTGCGCTCGGCAGCATGCCCGAGCTCGATGACTGAGTCGGTAACGACAGCAGACAGGTATTTTGACGCGGATCGGCCTGCCGGTTCCCGTCGATGGACAAGCAGGCAGAGGAGAGGCCGTCATGTTACAGCTCGTGCGCAGCCTGGAAGCGATTGCGACCGGTTACAGCGTGTTCGAGAAAGATCAGGTGCTGACGCACGACCAGCTGAACAGCGTCAGCCAGTTTCTCGAAGATCAAGATCGGCTCAGTCGGGTATTTCTGCTCGGTATCGGCATCGTCTGCGGTCTGCGAGTGCGTTTGCAGGGCGCGGTCATCAGCGTCAGCAAAGGCGTCGGCGTCAGCACCGATGGCGATATTCTGTTTCTTGGTGAGGACAGCCGCTTCGATCAGTTCAAAGCCTATGACGAAACCGCGCCGGTCTATCCGCCGTTCTATGATGGCGACACGATGCTTCCCGTTTATGAGTTGCTGCGCGTCGGCAGCGAGGACCCGCAGGCGCAGTTGTTGAGTCAGTTCACCGCGACCACCGGCCAGACCTTGACCAATATGGTCGCGGTATTCTTGATGGAGAGCTACGTCAAAGATGAGGATATTTGTACCGGCACGGACTGCGACAATCTGGGCAAGGACTCGATTCATAGCGGCAAACTGCTGCTGATCCGGCGCAGTGATGTCAGCCGTTTGCTCGAGCAACTCAATACGCTGGATGGCAGCGCGCGCGCGCTGAACGAAGTCGTGATCGACCGCCCGATCATCGGTGCCGGTATTAGCACGACGGCGCAATTGGCTACGGCCTATCGCAGCGCCTGCACGACTTTGCATGGCCGTTTACTCGAAGCCTTCGGCGGCTTCTACGCGGCGGCTCGCCACTTCTTGCAGGCAAGCTATCCCTCCGACCCGACCACCGCGTGGATCAGTCGGCTGAACGCCTTGAACGGTGAGTTTGCCCGTCGCGATCTCGGTATCCAGTATTACTACGATTTTCTGAAGGATCTCGCAGACACGTGGAACGGTTTGCTCGAAGTCTTGTATGGCGATACCAGCATCTGCTGTCCTGATATCCAGGCGTTTGCCAAACACCTGGTGCTGGGCAATATCCAGACCGGTGAGCCGGGCACGGCCAATCGCACGGGTTACTATCCTTCGCCGGCCTTGGGTCAAGGCCGCGCTGCATGGCAACACGCGCTGTTCCTGGTGGAGAAACTGGACACCTTGGTGGAGCAGTTTGACATACCGACCAGTCGCGAGATTCGCATCACGCCCAGTCGATACGACGATGTGACGCTGGAGCAGCGCGCGGTGCCGTATTACTACCGCAGTGAGCGGGCGCGCGAAGTGTTTTCGCAATGGAATCACAGACTCAGTGCAACCGGACGCTGGGCGCACAACTATGGCTATCACGCGGTCGCGGCTGGCGCACGCGGCGCAGCTGCCAATCCACTCGCAGCGCATCTGGGCCCGTATGCCTTGTTTCGGATTGAGGGCCATCTCGGCCGACCGGTGCGAGAAGTGCAAACGGAACTGGAAAGCCAGATCCGCAGCCGCAATCTGCCAATCAGCTTGCAGACCGTCATGTTGACCAGCCGACGATTGGATCTGCTGATCAAACCCAAGTTCCGCTACACCGATCTGCATCGATTCAGCTACGTGCTGCGCCAGGATCTGGCGTTGCAGCTGGACGATGCGCTCAGTTTTGGCAGCAAGTTCCGGTCGGAAGTCGATAATGCCGTCGACCAACGTTATGTCGTGGATGACCCGAACAGCAGCGAAGGCCGTGAGCTGAAACAGACCGCTGCCACCAAGCAGGGCATGTTGACCGAACGCGCTTCTGGGCTGAAGGCCAAACTGCAGCGGCCATACACCGCGTATGTCCAGGACAGTTCTTGGAAAAGCGATATGCGCGACACGCTGACCGTTGCCGGCGAGTTCAAATACGATCTCGGCAAAGTGGTCAAGACCGAGTTCACGACGCCGTTTGATGGGTTGATCAGCGGCAGCAGCCATATGCTGTGGGTGGACTGGCTCGATCAGCTGATCATCAAAAAAGATGACAAAGCGCAGGATCGCATTCTGTTTCCGAACTTCAGTCGCCAACATGCCGGCCTTGAGCACGCGGCCGGGGTGCTGCGTGGCGGCACCTTTGTGCTGGTCTATGACAGCAGCAGCAATGTCGTGGCCGATTTCATGTTGCCCTATAGACTTGACGAAGAAGACGACGATGATGTTGATGAACCCGTGCTGCCGCGGCCGCCCATTCGGCCGGATTGGGTCATCAATGGTGGCATCAAGCTGTTGCCGCCTACCAGCAAGTTCGTCAAGGACTGGTTCAAGGCCGATATCGAGCCCGATTGGGGCGAACGGCTGACGCGTCATACCGGTTACTTTGACGTGTTCAAGAACACCATCAACACCATGGGTGATGTGTTCGGCAATCTGGATCGCAACAAGGTCACCGGCATTATTGACGACATCAAAGTCAATGATGCCTACCTCAATTACAAGCTGCAGGAAATGGATCTGCAGCGCAAGCAGATTGACTTGCTGCGCGAGAAGACGCTGGATAACACCTTGCCGGAACGGGAGCGGATCAAGGTCGAAGAGGAGCTGGTCAAGATCGAGCTGGAGTTCGCGACCAAGCTGGAAGACACGACCCGCTACGTCGCCGATGGTGACCTCAATATCAACAAAGGCGCCGATGGCTATCAAGCACTGGTCAAGGTGCAGAACAATGCCACGGTACTGAAAACGCCGAACGCGATTGAGAAATTCAACACTGGCATCACGCAGGTGCAGCAGGACGTCGGTGGTCGTAACCCGACGTTGGGTGGCATGCTCGGCAAGTTCCGGCGCTGATAGCCATGGCCAGTGTGCATCGCATTCACCGCCAGCGCTGGTCGATACGCGTCGATCAACCGGCGGAGGCTTTGCGCTGGCGCCAGCGTTTGCGAGACGACTGGCAACAGGAGCTGTTGCCAATCATGATGGACGTGTTCGATGCATTTGATCGGCCGGGGCAGCAAGTGCATCTGCCTCGCTTACATCTGCAGCTGAAGATCGGCTCATTGGCGCAACTGCGCGAGCAACTGCCCATTGCGCTCGCCCAGGCCTTGCGCGATGAATGGCAT
>CAMLNB010000155.1 GCA_946481205.1 uncultured Kangiella sp.
GATGGCGTGATCGAGGTGATTCCGCGGCCAGAACAACAAACCGTGGAATTGCGTTACGACGCGCGCCGGCTCAGCGAGCGCGAGTTGAACGATGTGCTGACCGGCAAGTAATCCGTCAGTCGTTGCGCGACAGTTCAGCAAAATCCACGCGGCGTTCCTTTGCTCTCAAATCGCTGGTGTCGCCAACGCCAGCGGCAAGCGAATCTCCGCGACACAACCGCCGCCGTCACGATTGAGCAAATGCAGCGTGCCATCATGTGCTTCGGCAATCTGCCGGCTCAGCACCAAGCCAATTCCTGAACCGCCTGCCTTGGTGGAGTAGAACGGCACAAAGACATTGTTGCTGTTGCCGAGGCCGGCGCCGCGATCGGCAATGCGCAGGCAAAGCTGGCGGTGCTCGCTATGCGCGCTGACCAAAATCGCGTCGCCGCTGCCATTGGCCTGCATCGCCTCATGAGCATTCTTCAAGACATTGATCAGCAACTGATCGAGTTGCACGGGGTCGGCGAACAGCTGCCAGCTGGTGTTCGCTTCGGCAGGTAGCGGTGCCAGCTGCACGCTGCGATCCGGCGACAGCCGTGACAGGCGCTGCAGCCATTCGGTCACGGCAATCGGCCGCTTGTTCGGTGGCGGCAACCGGGTCAGTTCGGCGTAGCGGCGGATGAATTCGGTCAGGCTTTGTGCGCGCTGCTGGATCAGCTGCAGGCCTTCGAGCAGATCATTTTGCAACTCGCTCGGCGGCGCCGCCGGTATCGGTGATACCGAGGTCGGTGATGCGGAAGACATCGCGCTGTCTCGCAATAGGCTGTGCAGGCTGGCGCTGATTGAGGCAATCGGTGCCAGCGAGTTGTTCACCTCGTGGCTCAGTACTCGAATCAAACGCTTCCAGGCATTCAGTTCCTCGGCGCGCAGCACCCGCTTCAAATCGGTGACAAACAGCAGGTAATGGTGCCGGCCCTGCTCGCGAAACTGTTCGGCTTGCACGCGCCAGATACCGCTGGCGCCAGCAAAACGGTGTTCGCGCACGCTAGCTTGGCTATCGTCGAGCAGGTTCTGCACATTCAGCGCTTGCGCGCTGCGGCCACGCAGCTGGCTCCACTCTGCGCCCAGCAATTGGCAAGCGGCCGGATTGGCCAAGCTCAGCTGCTGTTTGTCATCGAATGCCAGAATCGCGACATCGATATCGCGAATGACTTTGTCGAGCAGATGCTGGGTTTCTTCGGTCCGCAGCCGCTGATCGCGCAGCCGCTGCGCCAACGTATTGATCTCGCGCACCAACTCGCCATAGCCGCCGGTGTCGCCATCGCTGCGGCCGCGCAAGCTGAAATCGCCGAGCCGCACCGCCTCGACCAAATTGCTCAGTTTGCGCAGCTGATTGACCAGCCGGCTGCGAATGTACAGCGCAGTGCCCAGCCACAAGGCCAGCAACAACACTGTCAGCAGAAATGCCGGATGAAAGCTCAGCCAGGCTTGCGTCCACAGCAGCCAACAGAGCAGTGCGGTCGCTGGCAAACCGCTCAGCAACACCAGCAACGACATCCGGTTTTCGATGGCATTCCAGCGTTGCCAGCGGGTTGCTTTGCTGATCGTTGCCGAAGCGGTTGTTGTTGAGGATGAGCGGGAAGGCGAGTTCACAGCTGAAATTTCTCCAGCCGCCGGTAAAACGCCGAGCGGCTCAGGCCAAGCGCTTTCGCGGCGGCCAGCGCATTGCCATCGTGCTTTTTCAGTGCGGCAATCAGCAGACGTTTCTCCACTTCATCCAGCGTCAGCTCTTGCCAATCGTCCGACATTGCTTGCGGTGAGGACGCCTGATCCGGCAATACCAGATCGGCGGCCTGGATCAATTGGCCGCGCGCCAGCAGTACCGCACGCTCGACGCAATGGCGCAGTTCCCGGACATTACCCGGCCAGCCATAGCGATGCAGCGCGGCGACCGCGTCGGCAGCAAAGCCGCGACAATCACGCTGGTATTTGCTGGCGTAACGTTGCAGGAAGTGGCCGGCCAGCAACTCGATATCAGCGCCGCGCTGGCGCAGCGGCGGCACGTTCAATTCAATGCCATTCAAACGGTAAAGCAAATCCTGGCGGAACTTGCCTTCGCGCACCAGCGTTGGCAAATCGGCATTGGTCGCAGCGACAATGCGGACATTGACTTGCTGGCTGCGGCTGCTGCCGACTTTTTCAAACTGGCCGCTTTCGAGCACGCGCAGCAATTTCGCTTGCTGTGGCAGCGGCAAGTTACCAACTTCATCGAGAAACAGGGTGCCGCCATCAGCCAGCTCAAAGCGGCCGAGTCGGGTTTCCTTGGCGTCGGTGAACGCGCCTTTCTGGTGACCGAACAATTCGCTTTCGAACAGGCTGTCCGGAATCGCGCCCATATTGACGCTGACAAAACTACGTTCGCGGCGTGCCGATTGCTGGTGCAGCCACTGTGCCAGCTGGCTTTTGCCGGTGCCGTTCTCGCCAGTCAGCAAAATATTGATATCGGTCGCCGCGACGCTGCCGGCCTTGGCCAGCAATTGCTGCATCAACGGTGATTGGCCGAGCCACGCTTCCTGCTTTGCTGTTTGCTTCAGCAGCGCATTCTCTTGGCCGAGCCGGCGAGCATCGCGGCGCTTGTGCGCCAGCTGCACCAAGTTGCCGACGATGGTCAGCAGGCGGGTGTTGTCCCAAGGCTTTTCGATGAAGTCATTGGCACCGTGACGCATCGCTTCCACGGCAATATCAATGGTGCCCCAACCGGTCATCGCGACAATCGGCAGTTCGGTATCGAGTGCACGCACCTCACGAATCAGGTTCATGCCTTCGGTGCCGGAGGTGGTGTCGCGGTCGTAATTCAGATCCATCAGCAGCAGCTCGTAATCCTGCTTCTGCAAGGCAGCCATCGCCGCTGCCGGTGTGCTGACGGTGTCGCTGCGATAGCCGGCCGATTTGAGCAGCAAGCGCAAAGCGCTCAGTACACTGCTGTCATCGTCAGCGACCAGAATGGTGGCGGTCATGCGGTTTCCATCGTTTGCGATCCTTCCTGTGCGGTACACAGCCTCTGGTGCTCGGTGCCGCATAAAACAATCGGGCGCCAAGCGCCCGATTGTGATGTGCTTGCATGTCCCTGCGCTATTCGTAGCGTAGCGCAGCGGCTGGCGACAAGTTTACGGCCCGCCGCGCTGGCAGCAAAGTGGCGGTCATGACCAAGGCGCCAACCAACAGCAAAACGCCAAGCGCGATGCCATACATACTGGTTTCCACCTTATACAGCTCGGACGCCACCACCTGCGTCATCAGCAGCCCCAACATCAGTCCGAAAGCACCGCCGACGACAAAGCGCAATCCACCTTGCCGTACCAGCATCGCCAGGACCTGGTCCTCTGACGCGCCCAATGCGCGCCGGACACCAAGTTCCTGTGTGCGCAACGCAACAGCGCGGGCAATGACACCATACATGCCACTGCCAGCCAGCAGTATGCCGAGGCCACCGAATGCGAGGAACAGTTTGGCCACGAAGCTGATGCCGGCAACGCTGCGCAGATGCCTTTCGGTCAGGCTCATGACGTCCTGCAATGGCAAGTCACTGTCGATACGTTGCACTTCGCTCAGCAGCGTGCGCGCCATTGCCATCGGTTCGCCCTGTGTGCGCAGCGAGATCATCATGTCCTCATTCGGTGTTTGCCGATAGGACAAGTACAGCTCAGGCAGCATCGCAACGTCCGAATGTGGCTGGCTATACACCACTTTCTCGACTACGCCGATGACGGTAAACCAATTGCGCGTTTCATTGGTGTGGCGGTAATCCAAGTCAATCCGCTTGCCAATGGGGTTCTGTCCCGGCCAATTTTTCTCGGCAAAGGCGCGGCTGACAATGACCACCTGCTCGGTGTCTTTCTGATCGCGGCTGTCAAACAGTCGCCCGTTACGCAAGGGAATGCCGTACAGCGAAAAATAATTGTCAGTGACCACCACTTTGGTGGCGTTGGGGTAGTGCTTGTCCGGCACATCAACGCCTTCGACTTGGTAAGACCAAATCGGCCCATAGTTGCCCGGCACGTGGCAAGAGAGCGCGACGGCGGCGATGCCCGGTGTCGACTGCATCCTTGATTCCAGTTGCTCGCTGAATCGAATCAGGTTGTCGGGCTCATCATATTGTTGCTTGTAGAGATCGATATGGGCAGTCAGTACGCCGTCCGTGCGTGCACCGTAATCCGCGCTGGCGATATTGCGGGTCGATGCGACCAAGGTGAGCGCGGCGATCAGCAAGGCCACCGATACCGCAATCTCGGTGATGACCAAGACATGATTCATTTTGCTCAACTGCGCACTCTGGGCGCCGTGGGTGCCGTCGCGCAGATGCTTGGTCAGGTCACCACTGCTGGTGCGCAACGCGGGATACAATCCGATCAGCAGCGCTATTACAACAGCCAAGAGCAAGGCGAGCAGCACCGCTTCGCTGTCAAAGCGGAATTGCCACCAGAACGGCAGGCTGCTGGCCATCTGCTGCAATTGTTGTGCGCTCCATTGCAGGGCCCAGCTGGCGAGGAAGCAGCCCAAGCCGCCGCCGATAACGGTCAGCAGCAACGCCTCCCACAGCATTTCCCGAACCAAGCGATGGCGCGGCGCGCCCAACGCCGAACGTACAGCGATTTCCTTCTGCCGCTCGGCCGCGCGCGCCAGCAGCAGATTGCCGGCATTCAGAATGACCAGCAGCAAGATGAACGCGGCGGCACCGATCATCAGCCGAATGATGCCCATCGAGTTGTTCATTTCATGCTGAGTCAGCGGCCAAACTTTCACGCTGCTGTTGGCATTGCTTTCCGGAAACTGTTGCGCCAACTGGGCGGCGATAGCTTTGAGCGCAACATCGGCTTCACTGATGCTGACATCGGCTTTCAGTTTGCCGATCAGGCGGCCGGCCGGACCGCTGCCAGGAGTGACTGTTCCTTTTCGGATAAGCGGTAACCACGCCTGCGCGACATCCGGAAAGGCGAAGTCCTTTGGCATCACGCCGACAATGGTGACCGGTTCGTCATCGAAGCGGACGACTTTACCGACGATTGCCTCGTCACCGTGAAAGTGGCTCTGCCACAGTTGCCAAGACAGCACCATCACCGGCGTCGCGTCATCGGCAAAATCGATGGCTTGCAAACGGCGGCCATGAAGCGCCGGTACTGACGTCAGCTCAAAGATGTCACCGCTGCTGAAGCGATAAGCAATAATCTGGCTTGGCCGTGACGCACCGGACAGCATGCCGTCGGCCCGACGCATAAACGCCAACAACTCGAATCGGGTTTGCTGTGCTTTGAATTGCTGAAAATCGAACCAGCCTATCGAGTTGCCGCCTTGCTCGACGCCGTTGACCACTTCGCCAACCGTCGCAATGCGATCACCATCCGGATAAGGCAAGTCGGCGTAAGCCAGCGTGCGCACCAGCACATACATGTAAATGGCGGTGCCGAGTCCAGCGGCCAGCACGAACATCGTCAGTGCGGTAAAGCCCGGCGTTTTCCCCAGCAAGCGCAGGGCGTAACGGATTTCCTTCCACATAATTTCCCCCTGCATCATCACCCGCGTGATGACGATGGATTGCAAACCTTTCCCGTGTTGTAGCGCAGCGTGCCTCACGGTGCAGACCGCCGTTGCCCCGTGACCTCCGGTCATTGGCGCCAGTCGGTCAAGCCAACTGGCGCCGCTGATTGAAAGCCGACGACAACGATCAGGCCGGTACGGCGGCCTGATGGCTCATCTGCTTGGAGGCCAGTTTCAGATCCATCCAGATCGCCTCGAACAAATGACCGTCGACATCCTCGAACGCACGGTTGTACAGCCAGCCCATGTCCACGCGCTCGCGCACATCCGCTTTGCCGCCGGCCGCTGCCGCGGCGGCTGTCAGCGCATCGACGGCGTCGCGACTGTCGCAGCTCAGGGCAACCAGTGCCGAGCAACTGCCGCGTAAGTCCGGAATCGGTTTGGTGGTAAAGCTGGCAAAGATCTCCCGGCTCAGCAGCTGAAAGGTCAGCGTCTCCGACCAAACCATGGAGGCCGAATTGCTATCGCTGAACTGTTCATTTTTCTTGCAGCCCAGCGCCTGATAAAAACGGCTCGCGGTAGCGATATCGGTTACCGGCAGATTGATAAAGACCATTTTTGACATCGACATCTTCCTGGTGAATTGAGGGTTCTGTTTATCTCAACGACTTCAGGCCGCAGCGGCGGCATCGGTGCGGCTGTCATCGACAATGCGGCCATCGAACAGCGCGATTTGCCGCTGCGCCGCTTTGGCCGAACGCGGGTCGTGCGTGACCATCACAATCGTCGCGCCGTCGCGGTGCAGTTGCTTGAGCAGATCCATCACCATCTCGGCATTGCGCGAATCGAGGTTGCCGGTCGGTTCGTCGGCGAGCAGCAAGGACGGTTTGCCAGCCAGCGCGCGGGCAATGGCAACGCGCTGCTGCTGACCACCGGAAAGCTGGCTCGGGTAATGCTGGCAGCGGTGACTCATGTCGACTTTTTCCAGCGCTTCCTGCGCCAGTTGTCGGCGCTGGCGGCTGTTCAGATCGTCGCGGTAAGTCAACGGCAGTTCGACGTTTTCCAGCACGTTCAAATCCGAGATCAGATTGAAGGCTTGGAAAATGAAACCGACTTCGCGGTTGCGCACCTTGGCTCGCTCGCGATTGTTCAGCTGGTCAACCCGCTTGCCGGCCAGCAAGTACTCACCTTCGTTCGGCATGTCGAGCAAGCCGAGCACCGACAGCAGCGTCGATTTGCCGCAACCGGATGGGCCAGTGATGGACACGTATTCGCCTTTGTTGATGCTCAGGTAAATGTTGCTCAGCGCCAGCGTTTCGACTTCGTCAGTCAGAAAGGTCTTGCCGGCGTTGTTCAGTTGAATGACCGGGTTCAGCGCGGTCACCGGCGGATGGCTGACAGAAGGTTGCATGCTGTTCTCCTTGCTTGCGTGATGGTTCATTGGCGGTTAATTCATCTGCACCCGCTCCGGCGTACCCCAGAGCGTGGTGTCGTTCAAAATGATCCGGTCGCCTGCTTTCAAACCGGTTTTGATTTCAATGACGTTGATCGACGCCTGACCAAATTCAACCGCGATGCGCTCGGCGCTGGTGTCATCAGCCAGGCGGTACACCTGCATCGGCTGGTTGCTTTGGCTCAGCGCCGGCCGCGGCACGTACAGCGTGTTGGCCAGTGCGGCAATTTGCACGCTGCCATCAACGCTCAAGTCCGGGCGAGCGCCTTTCGGTAATGCCTCGGTCAGCTGCACATCCACTTTCACCATGCCGGCGACCACCGCCGGGTCGATGCGGGTCACCATGCCGGCGACAACGCCATTGCGGGTGTCGATACTGGCCGCTTGGTTCAACGCCAGATCGCGCGCTTGCTGTTCCGGAATTTTCAGTTCGGCGTACAGCGCGGCCGGGTCGGCAACGCGGCCAATTTCGCCACCAACCAGCACGCGCTGGCCTGGCTCCAGCGGCAGTGCCTGGACAATGCCGGCCATCGGCGCGCGCACCGTCAGCGCATCCACTTGCTCTTTGGCGCGCAGAAATTGTTTGCGCAACTTTTCCACTTGCGCGTCCTTGGCGTTCAGCTGTGCGCGCAGGTTCTGATCAAAATGCTTCAAGCGATCACGCTCGATGCGCAGGGTTTCCTGCAGCTGTTGCACATTCAGCTGGGTGCGCTTGTGTTCCAGCTCCGGAATCACTTGGCCTTTCTCGGCAATCAGCCGCGCCTCGGCTTCGTACTGCAGCTTGGCGCTGTTGTGGGCGAACTCGGCTTTGACCACGGTGGTTTGCTGGTTCAGCTGTTCACTGGCCAGCGCGACCTTGAGCGCGCTGAATTCCGCCAGCATGGCTTCCAGTGACCAGCGCGCTTCTTCCTGTGCCTGCTGCAGCGCCGGGTTGCTCAGCGTGACCAGGACATCGCCTTCCTTTACCGCGCTGCCGGCGCGGGTCTTCACTTGCTCGACCCGGCCTTCCACCTGCGCGGCGACCCAGCGCACTGTCACCGGCAGCAGCACGCCGTTGCCATGCACCCGCACATCAAAGGCGCCGGCGCTGACTGTGCCGATGGCCAACGAGGCCTTGGCGACCGGGTAGCCGGCCGG
>CAMLNB010000156.1 GCA_946481205.1 uncultured Kangiella sp.
GCCGCCATCGCTGAGTTTTGGCATACCTCATTGCTGCAGTAGACGACAATCTCGGCATCCCGATCGGGCAGCAGCGCTGGCGCCGCAGCTTTGACCGCATCGTGGTTCAGGTTCAGGGCGCCGGGCAGATGGCCGGCACGGTAGTAACGCTCGGGCAGAGCCTCGACCAGGATCGGTCGCGGACCAACCAGCAATTTGTTGATGAGTTCCAGGCGGGTGACGGTATTCATGATGACCTCCGGGGCAGGTTTGCTGCAGGCGATATAGTTGCATTTGCAACCATATGAAGAAACTAGCATGCTATAGTTGCATTTGCAATCATCTTGATTGGCACTATTTGCCGCTGGAGCCAACATGCCCTCTCGCCTGCTGACTGACCCCACCGTCCGTGCCTGGGCCCGCTTGCTGAAAGCACAAAAACTGCTGCTGGAAGGGGTACAGCAAGCGCTGGCCGAGGCCGGACTGCCGCCGCTGGAGTGGTATGACGTGCTGATCGAGCTGAAAACCGCGCCGGAACAGCGGCTGCGCTTGTTCGATCTGGGCGAGCGCATGCTGCTGTCGCGGTCGAATCTGACCCGACTTATCGACCGCTTGGAAAAAGAAGGCCTGGTGCTGCGCGACAACTGCGCGGAAGACCGCCGCGGCCTTTACGCCGTGCTGACACCCGCCGGTCTGGCACTGCAGAAACGAATGTGGCCGGTTTATCAGCAGGCCATCCAACAGCTGTTTGGCCAACACTTCAGCGCCGACGAAGCCAACACCATGGCCAACTGGTTGGAGCGCCTGACCGGTGCCGAAACCGGCCACTGAAATCGCCGCAATCGGTACGATCGTCTGAGGCGATTGCACTTACAAATTCCTACACAAGTTTCGTGGAGTCGCCCGCACCGGCTATGGCAAGCTCGCGCCCGAATCCTCGCCCTCACTTTTCGGACCCATCATGGAACGACGCTCACTTCGGCGCTTGCTGTGCGCCGTGGGGCTGTTTGGTCTGGCAACCGCCGCCAATGCAGTGACCACCGCCAAAGACGTACAGACTTTCACTCTCGATAACGGCATGAAATTTCTGGTGCTGGAAGATCATTCCATCCCCAACGCCAACTTCTACATTTTCTGGAAAGTCGGTTCGCGCAATGAAGCGCCCGGCATCACAGGCCTGTCGCATTTCTTTGAACACATGATGTTCAACGGCGCCAAGAAATACGGCCCGAAACAATTCGACCGGGTGATGGAAGCCAACGGTGGCGCCAACAACGCCTACACCACCAATGACGTGACCGTGTACACCGACTGGTTCCCCGCGTCGGCGCTGGAAACGATTTTCGATCTGGAAGCTGACCGCATTGCCGACCTGAACCTCGACGACAAAATGGTCGAGAGCGAACGTGGCGTGGTTGCCAGCGAACGCACCACCGGACTGGAAAATTCACCGTGGCGCACGCTCGGTGAAGAAGTCGATGGCGCGGCGTTTCGCGCGCATCCGTATTCGTGGCCGGTGATTGGCCATGAGTCGGATATCAAAGGCTGGAAGAAGAGCGATCTGCAAAGCTACTTCGACACCTACTACGCGCCGAACAATGCTGTCGCCGTGGTGGTGGGCGCAGTGAAAGTAGCTGAGGTCAAGAAGCTCGCACAGCAGTACTTTGCCCCGATCAAAGCCGCCGAGCCACCGCGCGCCATTCACACCGTCGAGCCGGAGCAAAAAGGCGAACGCCGGGTGTTTGTCGAGAAAGCGTCGATCCGTGCACCGCACTTGCTGATTGGCTACAAAACGCCGGCCAGCAGTCACCCGGATTATTACGCGCTGGATATGTTGACCACGATTCTGGCCGAGGGTAACTCGTCGCGCTTGTATCAGGCCTTGGTCGACGGCGGTTTGGCAACCACCGTTGGCGCCAGCTATGAAGAGCATTTCGATCCGTACCTGATGCAGTTCTATGCCATTGCCAAAGGCGAGGTCAAAGCAGCACAGATTGAATCCGTGCTGTATGCCGAACTCGACAAGCTGATCAAGGATGGCGTCAGCAAAGAAGAGTTGCAGAAAGCCCGCAGCCAGAAACTGATGCGCTTCTACAAGCAACTGGAAACCATCAACGGCAAAGCCAACACCCTTGGCACTTACGAAGTCTTCTTCGGCGATTATCAGAAGATGTTCGAGGCGCCGAAAGCCTACGAGAAAGTGACTGCCGCTGATATCCAGCGCGTTGCCAGCGAATACCTGCGCAAATCCCGCCGCACGGTCGGCATTCTGGCCGCCAAGGAAGACTGAACATGAATTGCTTTCGTTTGATCGCTGCGGCTGCGCTGAGCCTGGCCAGCAGCCTGAGCTTTGCCGGCTTTGAGTTGCCAGCACACGAGCGTTACCAACTCGACAATGGCCTGACCGTTTACCTGATGCCACAAAGCGAAGTGCCGCTGGTGCACGTGCGCCTGGAACTGGCAGCCGGCGCCATCGCCGATGGCAGTGAACACGGCATCGCCGCACTGACCGCAGACAGCCTGCTGCTGGGCAGCAAGCAGTACAGCAAGAGCGTCTTGGAAGCGGCGGTGGATCTGCGCGGCGCCACCTTGACCAGCACTGCCGGACTGGAGACAGCCAGCATTGTCGCGGAATTCCTGAACAAGGACAGCGCAGCGATACTGCCGATTTTTGTCGACGCCATTCGCAACCCGCTGTTCCCGGCAGATGAAGTCAACAAGCTGCGCGACCGTCGCCTGCAGGAATTGGAACTGGCCAAGCAAAGCCCGCGGCAAGTCATCGACAATTACTTCCGCGCACTGATGTATGCCGATTCGGTTTACGCCAATCCGATTGCCGGTTTGAACAGCACTGTCGCGGCGATAGACCGCACAGCCATCGAGCGTTTTTATCGCCAGCACTACCAGCCGAATGCAGCAGCCTTGGTTGTGGTCGGTGACTACGAACCGAAAGCCATGAAGAAGCAGATTCAACAGGCTTTCGGCAACTGGCGCGCCGACAAGAAATCAGCAATCGCCGAACCGGCCGCGGTGCCAGTCGCAGTGACCGAATCGCGTGTGATGTTGGTGAACAAAGCTGATGCCATCGAAACCACTTTTTACATCGGTGGTGCTGGTGTCGCCCGCAAGCATCCGGATTACAACGCACTGACCGTGGTCAACACGATACTCGGCGGCCGTTTCACTTCTTGGCTCAATGACGAGCTGCGGGTGAACTCCGGCCTGACCTATGGCGCCCGCTCGCAGCTGCAAGCCATGCGTGGCGGTGGTCTGTTCTCCATCACCACATTCACGGCCAAAGCCAATACCGAGAAGGCAATTGATCTGGCGCTGAGCACTTATCAGCGTTTGTGGACACAAGGTATTGATGAGGCCACGTTGGCTTCGGCGAAAGCCTACGTCAAAGGCTTGTATCCGCCGCGCTTTGAAACCGCTGCCGATTTGGCTGATGCGCTGGCAACGCTGCATCAGTACGGTATGAGCAAGGCGGAGTTCGATCAATACCTCGCCGATGTTGACGGCCTGACGCTGGAACGCGCCAATGCCCTCGCCCGCCAGCATCTGCCAAAAGACAAACTGCAGTTCGTGCTGATCGGTAATGCCGGCGAGATCGCCAGCACCGCCGGCAAGTACGGCCGTGTGCTGCAAACCGATATCGGCACCGACAGCTACCGCGTCAACTGATTCGGTTTGTCCCCGCTGCATACCGGCCAGTTGCGGAATTGGCCGCGGCCGGTATGCTGTCAGTACGGTTACCCCGCTAGCGCAGCGATGCCATGCCGGATCAAACTCAGGATGAGCTGTACCGACACGCGTTCGCCGCGCACGCCATTTCTTGTCTGAATTTTGGCCGCCAGCGCGAGGCCGGGCAATGAGTCGCCGGCACCGCCAACAGAGCCACGCCCTGCTCGTTGCGCTGCTGCTGACTTTGGCGTTTCTGGTGCTTGGCAGCCTGACTGTTCCGCTGCAGCGGCTGGATTTTCTGTGGCTGGATGCACTGACCCGCTCGCGCGCGCAGCAACAACTGCCCGACCCCGATATCGTCGTCATCGACATTGATGATTACAGCCTCACCGCCATGGCACCCAGCAATGGGTCCTGGCCGTGGGCGCGCGGCGTCCATGCCGAGTTGATCAATTGGCTGAACGCGCAAGGCGCCAAAAAGATCGTGTTCGATATCTGGTTCAGCGAACGCGACAAATTCCGCAGCGAGCAGGATGACTATTTCGCCGAAACCCTGGCTGCACACCGCAATGTCTACATGCCAACGCTGTTGCAGAACAGCCTGACCCCGCAACTCGACCCGCTACTCAGCAGCTATCCCAAACTGTCTGCCATTGAGCGACTCGCTCACGCCGATGACAACGCGCGCGCAATGCTGCTGATGCCTGCCATCGGCAAACCGGAAGATTGGCGACTGGGCCTGATCAATTTCTCGCCCGACGGCGACGGCGTCGCTCGTCGCTATGATCTGTATCGCGAACTGAATGGCTGGCGCTTGTATTCGCTACCGGCGGTGGTGGCGCGTGATCTCGGTTACCCACTGCCTGCACAAGCGTCGCTGCGACTCGACTGGCGCGGCCAACGACCACCCTATCCGAGTTACGCCTATGCCGATGTCTTCCAGAAAGCCTTTCAAGGCGACGAGGATGATCGCTTTCGCGACAAAGTGATTTTTATCGGCTCCACCGCGTCCGGCAATCACGATCTGCGGCCGACCGCGCTCGGCGCGCAATACCCGGCGCTGTACATGCTGGCCATTGCGCTCGACAACATTAAACATCAGCAGGAACTGCGTTACCAAACCTGGTGGCAATTGCTGTACGGCAGTCTGCTGCTGCTTTGGTTGTACTGGCGCATCCGCAGTCAGGCAGCGTTGTCCAGCACCGTCTTGCAGGCAACGGCGGCGGCAGGCTTGCTGGTGATCGCCAGCGTACTGGCCATTCGTGCCGGCACACTGCTGGCGGTACTGACACCATTGCTGGCGATGCTGTTGCTGCTGATGTCAGGCGCCTTGATCCGCTATTTGCGTGAACGCGACGCGCGCGCCGAAGCGCTGGATCTGTTTGGTCGTTTTCTCGACCCGAACGTGGTTGAACAACTCGCCCGCGATGGTCTGACCGATGCGAGCTTGGCGGCACGCCATTGCGAGATCAGCGTGCTGTTTTCGGATATCCGCGGCTTTACCACGCTCTCTGAAAAACAACCGGCGCCGGTGATCATGACGTTGCTGAATCAGTATTTCAGCCAACAAGTCAGCAAGATCTTTTTGCACCAAGGCACGCTCGACAAGTTCATTGGCGACGCGATCATGGCGTTCTGGGGTGCGCCGCTCGATGACCCGAAACACGCCGAGCATGCGGTCGCTGCTGCGCTGGATATGTGCGATGAACTGGAGCGCTTTGTCGCCGCACAGGGTTTGACGGATTTCGATATCGGCATTGGCATTCATACCGGCCCGGCAGTGGTTGGCATGCTCGGCTCTGAACAGCGATATGAATACACCGCTATCGGCGATACGGTGAACCTCGCCAGCCGCATGGAAGGCTTAACCAAAGGTGTGGCGCGAGTACTGGTTTCGCAGGCCACCCGCGATGCCTGCCTGGCCAGTTCGACGGCTTTTGACTTCATTGCCCGCGGCGAATATAAGGTGAAGGGCCGGGATGAGCCGGTGGTGGTGTACGAGCCAAGGAGAACGTCGGCATGAGCAGGACATGGCCTTTTGCGGTTGCCATTGCAGTCGCCAGTTGTTTCGCCAGTACCCAAGCCGCGCAACCCGCCCAAACCGTCACTGCGACCGATCTGAAAGCCAAACCGGAACCGAAAGCCAACACACTGGCGTCATTGCCGGTGGGCAGCGCCTTGGTCGTCGGCGAACGCCGCGGTGGCTGGTACGCCGCTGACACCGCCCAGGGCAAAGGTTGGGTGCGCTTGCTGCACGTCCGCCTCGCAGGCGCCAGCGCCGTGCAGGGCAAAGATGGCGTCGACACGCTGATCAAACTCGGCAGCACCAGCCGCACCGATACCACCGTCGCCACCGGCATCCGCGGACTCACCGCCGAGGAGTTGAAGCAAGCGCGCGAGAACCCGCGCGAGCTGGCCAAGCTCGATGGCTATGCCGTCAGCGACGATGAAGCGCGCAAGTTCGCGGCGCAAGGCAAAGTCAGCAGCCGCCCGGTTGGCAAGGAGTAAGCCATGAACCGTTCCGTGATGCTGTTTTCTGCGTGCGTGACTGGGCTGGCCTGCCTGACGATACTGGCCGGTTGCGAGACCTTGAAAGGCGTGCAGATTGGCGATGTCAAACTGGATCCGTTTGTCTCGGCGGCGGAAAAACTGAGTCAGTCCGGCGACATGAGTGAAGCCGACGAAATCAGCCTCGGCGGCCATATGGCAGCCACCCTGGTCGGCGCCGTGGTACTCGACAAAGACACAGCGAATCAACGTTACGTCAATCAGATTGGACGCTGGGTGAGCCTGCACAGCAGCCGGCCGAATCTGCCGTGGAAATTTGGCGTGTTGGCCGATGACACCGTCAACGCGTTTGCCGCGCCGGGCGGATATGTCTTTGTCACCCGCGGTTTGTTGCAGCAACTCGATAGCGAAGCCGAACTCGCCGGCGTGCTGGCGCATGAAATCCAGCATGTGATCCGCAAGCACCACCTCACCGCAGTACAGAAAAACAATCAGCTCGGCGCCGCCACCGATGTGCTCGGTTATTTGGGTGAACGGCAAATCAACAAAAGCGGTGGCGAATACGCCGGCGCCAAAAACCAGGTTGCCGATCGGCTGCTCGGTGCCACCAAAGCACTCTATGCCCGCGGGCTCGACAAAGAGGATGAATTCCAGGCGGATCGCGATGGCTTGTTACTGATGGCCAAAGCCGGTTACGACCCCTACGCGCTGCTGTCGGTGCTGCAGAAACTGGAAGCGCGTGGCGGTGATGATTCGTCACTGGCACTGCTGCTGCAAACGCACCCGCGCCCGACCGATCGACTCAAAGCGCTGGCCAGTGCCAAAGTGCTGAATGAAAGCGGGCCGTTTGCCAGCAACGAAGCGCGCTTTCAACAACGGCTGAAGCGCGCGGCAAAATAAGGTCAATCGAACCTGTGCTGGCCAATCCTCAGGCCAGCACACGCAGCTCGTAACCGCCAAACTTGCGCAAGTTGATCACGCCGGTATCGAACAACAGATACTGACCTTTGATGCCCTGCAACATGCCGCCGACTTCCGGCGTCTTGTCGAAATCCAGCGAACTGACTTTGACCGGATACTGCTGCACCGGGTAGCGGATCGTCACCAGCTCTTTATCCAGCACCGCAACCGCCTCAGCGCCGAACCGACTGCGCAGATTCGCCAAGCCGCTTTCAACCTTGCTCAACAGCTCATCACGGCGCGCACGCAAATCCAGCTCAGCAGCATCGCCTTTCAACATGGCGCGCCAGTCAGTTTTGTCGGCGACGAAATCCTTGAAGATCACTTCCGCCAACCCGGATTGGAAACGTGATTGCACCGCCAGAATCGGCAGCGCCTGCGTGGCGCCCTGATCCAGCCAACGGGTCGGGATCTGACTGTGCCGGGTGATGCCCACCTTCAGCCCCGACGAGTTCGCCAGATACACCACATGCGGGATCATGCAGTGCGTCATGCCCCATTCCGGCTCCCGGCAAGTGCCCTCGGCGAAATGACAGAGCTCCGGTTTGACGATGCAACTGTCACATTGCGCCAGCTTGGTAAAGCAGGGATAGCAATACCCCTGGTTGAAACTCTTCTTGGTCAAGCGCCCGCAGGCGACGCAATGGATGCGCCCGGTATGCACCAATTTGAGTGGCTGGCCGATTAACTCATTCATCGGCAAGTGAAAATCACCCACCGGCAGCGCGTACTGCACAGGCTCCGCCAGCGTCGCACGCATCTTCTCGATATTACCCAAGTATTCCGGCATCGGCTCATTTGACCTCGGATGACAGTGGCCGCCATTGTAAGCGAGCCCCGCCCATGCCGACAGCTCGCAGCCCCAGTCCGGATGACTCGCGGCAGCACACGCCAGACCAA
>CAMLNB010000157.1 GCA_946481205.1 uncultured Kangiella sp.
TTGTCGCCTTGCTGGCTCAAGGGAATATGCAGCACATCGCCGGCGGCGACCGCGGAACATGACAGACTCAGCGCACATAGCAGCAACAGAAATCGCATCGGTAGGCATCCTTTGGCATGGCATCTGATTGGCGAGTGTAGCGGAGCAGGCAAGCCCGGTTCTGTGAACCGACGCCGCATTGACGGCATTCGCGTGTCGCTTGCGTGCAGGCCGAGCTTGCGACGTGGCAATGACGCCGCCGTCAATCACTCGTCAAGGCCGGCCTTGGCTTCGCGCCGGCGCGCGGCGTCGAGGTGCAAGGTATGCCGGACAATGGCATCGCGATCGCTGTCGGTGATCTCGGTGAATTCGCTGCCGATATGGAACTGGCCGTCGCGCGCGTCGCAGCGCAGCACCTTGGCGCGACAGCTGACCGCGGAGGCAGTGTGCAGCAGGATGAAATGCAAATCGACCAAGCTGCCAACGGCCAATGCGCTGGCATAGCGGAAACCCAGGCCGCTGCCACTCAGGATCACATCGTGGCTCTGGTAGTGGCTTGCGGCTTGTTGCAAGACATAAAACCGCGCGGTCAGTTCGATTTTGCGGTTGATCAGCTTGAAGTACTGGCCGATGTCGCGGGATTTATCCTGAATAGCGCGCAGCAGGGCGGCGCTGTCGCTGTCGATCAGCTGAAGTTCGCGCAGCAGTTGGTGGCCCGCCGCCAGCTCGACTGGTGGACTGACCGGCAAGGCCGGTGCGGTGACCGGGTCGACCCGCAAGGCGATGGTATCGGTGATGCGGAAAAAGTCGCGGCGATCGCTGGCGCTGGAGGCCGTAACAGTCGGATCGATGGCACTCATCGCAAGCTCCCTCAGAAAAGGGTCACGGTGACGGGCGAGGGCGGGACCAACGCCGCTTGGCACGGTCCCGCCGGGGTCGGTTTTCTTGCCTTAGCCTAGCACGAATGGGATGATGCCGGCCTGCTCGGCGGTCGGTGTTGGCTGCCCTTTGTTGGACTCGTCATGTTTCGACCGTTCTCGTTCTTTGTCGGTCTGCGCTATACCCGCGCAAAACGCCGTAACCACTTCATTTCCTTCATTTCGCTGGTTTCGATTGGTGGCATCGCGCTGGGCGTGACGGTGCTGATTACCGTGCTGTCCGTGATGAACGGTTTCGAACGCGAACTGCGGACCCGCATTCTCGGCATGGCGCCGCACATCATCATCGCCGACAGCCGCGGTGCGCTGACGGATTGGCCTGCACTCGCTGCGAAATTCAACGGCCATGTCGGTGTCGAGGCCAGCGCACCCTTTGTCAGTGCCCAATCGATGTTCCGGTACGCTGGTTACAACCGCTTTGGTCTGGTGCAAGGCATTGATCCGGCCTTGGAGCAAACCGTTTCGATTGTTGGCGAGCACATGGTGTTCGGTTCGCTTGAGGCGCTGAAGCCCGGTGAGTTTGGCATCGTGCTCGGTCAGGTGCTGGCCGACAATCTGGCTGTGCGCCTCGGCGATAAAGTCAGCGTGATCATTCCGGAAGCGACCACCATTGGTGCTGCCGGTGTGGTGCCGCGCCAGCGCCGTTTCACTGTCGTAGGTACGTTTGAAGTGCGCGCCGAAATGGATGCCGGCATGGCTTATGTGCACATGCACGACGCGCAGGCGCTGATGCGGCTCGGTGATGGCGTACATGGCTTGCGCTTGAAAGTCACCGATGTGCTGCGCGCGCCGGTGTTGGCCGATCAGATCCGGATGGAACTGCCCATCGAGCAGTACACCACTGATTGGACGCGCAGTTATGGTCCGCTGTTCCGCGCGGTCAAAATGGAAAAAACCATGATGTTTGTGTTGTTGACCTTCATCATTGCGGTCGCGGCGTTCAACATCATTTCGACGCTGGTGATGGTGGTCACCGACAAGCAGAGCGACATCGCCATTCTGCGCACGCTCGGCGCCAGCCCCGGTAGCATCATGGCAATCTTCATGGTGCAGGGCTTGGTCAATGGCTTGTTCGGCACCTTGCTGGGACTTGCCGGCGGCGTGGCACTCAGCTTGAACCTGCCCGATATCGTTGCCTGGATTGAAATGAAATTCGGTGTCGCACTGGTGCCGGGCGATGTTTACTTTGTCGGCTTTCTGCCAAGCCAGCTCGAATGGAGCGATGTGGTCAACGTCGGTCTGACCGCGTTTCTGATGTGCCTTGTTTCGACCCTATACCCGGCATGGCGCGCCTCGCGCGTGCGCCCGGCTGAGGCGCTGCGCTATGAATAAGTCAGCGATCAACAAACCTGATGAAGCAATGAGTTCGTCTGCGATGAGTGAATGGGTTATCGATGCACGCGGCCTCGGCAAAACCTTTGCCGAAGGTCCATTGAAAGTTGATGTGCTGAAAGGCATCGATCTGCAAATCGGCAAAGCTGAGCGAGTCGCCATTGTCGGTGCTTCCGGCTCGGGTAAAAGCACGCTGTTGCATTTGCTTGGTGCGCTTGATGCACCAACGACCGGTACCGTGCAAGTCTGCGGCAAAGCCATCCACCAGCTGAGCCCGAAAGCACAAGGCGATTGGCGTAACCGCAATCTCGGTTTCGTTTACCAGTTCCATCATTTGTTGCCGGAATTCACCGCACTGGAAAACGTCGCGATGCCGCTGCTGATTCGCGGCGACAAAGTCAGCGATGCGCGCGCCCGTGCGGCGCAGGCCATCGCCGATGTCGGGTTGGCGGCCCGTGAGAAACACAAGCCAGGCGAACTGTCCGGCGGCGAACGCCAGCGTATCGCCCTGGCGCGCGCTCTGGTTTCCGAACCGCGCTGCGTACTCGCCGACGAACCCACCGGCAATCTCGACTCAAAAACCGCCGATGCCGTTTACGATCTGATGCTGGCCCTCAACGAGAAACACGGCACCAGCTTTGTTGTGGTGACCCATGATGTCGGGCTCGCGGCACGAATGGATCGAACCTTGCGGCTCCGAGATGGCGCATTGGGCGCCCTGGATTAAGTCATTTCACTTTGACGCCACCACGGTACGCTGTGGTGGCGCTGTCCCCTCGCAGTTTCCATCTGCTCTGAGACGAAAATCAGAGCATGTCACGCAAGCGATACCACGCCATTGCCAGTACCAGCGCCGGGGTCCGGAACGTCCGGCCGCCCGGAAAATCGTGGTGCGGAATCTTGCTGAATAAATCGAATCGCTCCGCCTGGCCGGAAATCGCTTCGGTGATCAGCCGGCCGACCATGCCGGTCAGGGCGACGCCGTGGCCGGAGAAGCCTTGGGCGAAATAGACGTTCGGTGCCAGCCGGCCGAAATGTGGGGCGCGATTCATCGTGATATCGACATAGCCGCCCCAGGTGTAGGCCGGTTGTACGCCATTGAGCTGGGGAAATACCCGGACCATATGCTCGTAAAGACGTTGGGTCAGGTTCAGCGGTTCGAGGCGGGAATAGGAAACGCGGCCGCCGAACAGCAAGCGATAATCGGAAGACAAACGGAAGTAGTCGAGCACGAAATTGGTATCGCAGACGCACATGCTGTTGCGTATCAAACTTTCGGCGCGCTCTTTGCCGAGCGGTTCGGTCGCCATGATATAGGTACCGACCGGCATGATCTTGCGATCGAGCTTTGGCACCAGCTCGCCGAGGTAGGCATTGCCGCCGAGCACGACAAAGTCGGCACTGACGCTGCCACGATTGGTTTTGATGCGGACTTTGCTGCCGTGTTCGATAGCGATTGCGCGGGTGTTCTCGACAATGCGTGCGCCGGCATTGAGCGCCGCTTGCGCCAGCCCCAACGTGTAATTGAGTGGATGCAAATGACCGGAGCGGCCATCGTACAAGCCGGCAATATAACGCGGGCTGTTCAGCCGTTGGGTTAACTCATCGCCATCCCAGAACTCGGTGGGAAAATTGTATTCGCTGGCGAGAAATGCTTGCTCATCAAGCAGGGCGGTACGCTGGCGATCTTTGATGGCGACGGCGCAGTAACCGTCCTGCAGATCGCAATCGATGTTGTGCTGTTTGACTCGCTCGCGGACGAGATCGAGTGCTTGGATGGAAATGTCCCAATGTTTACGCGCATCCGCTTTGCCCACCAAGGCCTGCAGGGTGTGGTTGCCGCAAGCGTAATCATGGATGAACTGACCACCACTGCGGCCGCTGGCACCCCAACCAACACGCGCGCCTTCCAGCACCAAAACCTTGTAACCGCGTGACGCCAAATCCAATGCGGTTGAGCAACCGGTCATGCCGGCGCCGATGATGCAGACATCGACTGCAGCATCGCCCTCCAGCGCAGGCAGTTTTGGAAATGGATTAGCGGAAGCGGCGTACCAGGAGTCGATATGTTGGTGCTGGGTCATGACACGTATGCAGAGCCTCAAGGAAAGGACATCCCCGCACGGTGCGGGGATGTCATGGTTGGGGGTTAAACAGAAGAACAAATTATACCGTGCGCAGATACCACTGATATTCAAGCGGACTGACGTGGTAGTTGAACTCGTTGTATTCCGCGCGTTTGCAAGCGACATACACTTTGGCGAACTCACGACCGAGGTATTCCGGAATGATCTCGCCAGCTTCGAATAGCTCGATGGCATGAATCCAGACATTGGGCAAGCTTGCCTCGTGTTGGGTGTAGGCATTGCCTACCGTTTCCGGACCACAATCGAGCTTGTTGATCAGGCCGTGATGCATGCCGGCCAATACGGTCGCCACCAGCAGGTACGGATTGGCGTCGGCACCGGCGACCCGATGTTCGACGCGCGTGGCATCGGCCGGACCGGCCGGAATACGTAATGACACCGAACGATTGTTGACGCCCCAGGCCGGACAATTCGGCACGAACGAGTTGACCCGGAAGCGACGATAGCTGTTGGCGTTCGGCGCAAAAATCGCCATGCCTTCGTGCATCGTTGCCATCAGGCCGCCGAGCGCCCATTTCAGTTGCTGGGTGAACTGGCCTTTGTCGTCTGCAAACACATTGTTGCCATTTTCATCAATCAACGACACATGAATATGCGTGCCCGAACCGGCCTTGTCATCGTAGGGCTTGGCCATGAACGTGGCTTCAAAGTTGTGATTGAGTGAGACGCCTTTGATCAGCCGCTTGAGCAGGAACGCATCGTCGCAGGCGCGCAGCGCGTCGGCACGGTGTTCCAGATTGATCTCGTACTGGCCCGGTGCGTATTCGGCGACAGCGGTATCCGCCGGCAGGTTCTGGATTTCGATCGACTGGGCGATGTCTTCGAGCAACTCGTCAAAATCGTCGAGGGCTTCAATCGCATAGACCTGGGTCGATTCTTCCCGGCGGCCGGTGAAGGGCGAGATCGGTGGCTGCGGTGTGTAAGTGTCGATACGTTGGCGGTCGAGCAAATAAAATTCCAGCTCGACGGCAACGACTGGCGTCAGTTTCAGTTCCCGGAATTTTTCCAGAACTCGTGCCAGCACTTGTCGTGGGTCGGCGAAGAACGGTTGATTGTCGCTGGTGTGCATGGTCATCAGCACTTGCGCCATCGGCCGTTTTTGCCACGGCGACAGCTTCAGTGTGCCGGGGATCGGCCAGCAGATTTGATCCATGTCGCCGACGTCGAAGCCAAGGCCTGCATCCTCAATGCAGTCGCCGGTGATATCGAGCGAGAAAATGGAGCCGGGCAGGGCGACGCCGTTTTTGTAGCATTTGATCAGGCTGTCACGGTCGATGCGTTTGCCGCGCGCGACACCGTTGGTGTCGCAGACAAACAGATCGATGCCAAGCACGTCCGGGTTTTGCTGCAGAAAGAGCTCCGCTTCCCGCGGGTCCGGTTTGACAAACGAAGCGTTGCTGCTGTTTTGAGTGGTGGTGGTCATGATGGGTGGCTCTGGGTCGAGTACGGTCCCAAGGGACCTCGTCTTAGCGTCGCCTGCGTTTTAAGGTGGTGGCTTACCACGGCCATCACCCGGTGCTGCCCGTCACGCAAGCCCTGGACGGGTCAGGGGCCTCCGGCCGGGTCGGGATGGAATCCGACTCGACGACAGCTGGGCGATGGGCTGCCTGGCTGCGAGGGTCCTGCTCAACACCTGTTTAATATCTTTGAATGCTCCGGATCCGGCCTTGGGCTGTCAAGGTCGGTCGGTGCTGCGCTGCACAAGCTTAGCAAAAAGCCGAAAGGGGAGGTTGACGCTCCCCCGTTTGGCCGGCTATAAAGGCCGCAATTCGGCATCTGCCGCCCCTTCGCCCTCCGGACAGTCCAAGGTTCACAGGCGAGATTCCATGGGTGGCATGCCGGGACTCCAGCGGTCCGGAATCCGAAAACTGTTCAGTAAAACACGACGCAGTCTGTTTAAGAAAATGAACGAACAAGCCTCTCGCCCTGCTCAGCCCACCGGCCGTCGGCCGCTGGTCGCCATCGTTTCCGATCTGCGCCAGGTCGGCCTGCACCCGTTCCATATGGTGGGTGACAAATATGTCCGGGCCGTGGAGCGCTGCGCTGGCGTGTTGCCGGTGCTGCTGCCGGCGTTTGCCGGTTCGATTCCCAATACCGAGCTGATCGAGCGTTTCGACGGCATCCTGCTGACCGGCAGCTATTCCAATGTCGAGCCGCACCGCTATGGCCGCGACCGCCAGAAAGCCGAAGATTTGAACGACCCGCATCGCGATGAAACGGTGCTGGGCCTTATCCCGAGCGCGATCACCGCCGGTGTGCCGGTGTTCGGCATCTGCCGTGGCTTTCAGGAAATGAACGTGGCCTTTGGTGGCACCCTGCATCAGGAGGTGCACAAAGTTGCCGGCCTCTCGGATCACCGCGAGGATAAGGATGATTCGCTCGACGAGCAGTATGGCCCCGCTCATGAGGTGCAGCTGACACCGGGCGGGGTCATGGCAGGTTTGCTCGGGTCGGCGCCTATCGCCGTCAATTCCCTGCATGGCCAGGGCATCGACGGTCTGGCGCCGGGCCTGAAAGTGGAGGCGACAGCCCCCGATGGGCTGATTGAGGCCTACAGTGTAAGCACGGCGAAAACCTTCGCCCTGGCGGTGCAGTGGCACCCCGAATGGAAAGCCTGGGACAACCCGGTTTCCGTCAAATTGTTCGCGGCCTTTGGCGAGGCCTGCAAAAAACGGATGCAAGCGAGAGCTTTATGAGTAATGGTCAAACAAGTCACGATGAAGAAGTTTTGAAGCAATGGTTTGAAGAGCGCGGCATTACCGAAGTGGAATGCATGGTGCCGGACATGACCGGCGTCGCGCGCGGCAAGATCGTCCCGGCGAAGAAATTCTTCCGCGAGAACATGCGGCTGCCGGAAGGCATTTTTGTTCAGACCGTGACCGGCGACTGGCCGGATGATGAAGACGACAACCTGATCAATCCGACCGAAATCGACATGGAGTTGCGGCCGGATCCGAAAACCGTTTGTCTGGTGCCGTGGGCGGCCGAGCCAACCGCGCAAGTGATCCACGACTGCTTTTATCGCGATGGTTCGGCGGTCGATCTGGCGCCGCGTTCGGTGCTGAAGAAGATTCTGAAGATGTACGACCTGCAAGGCTGGGAGCCGATCATGGCGCCCGAGGTCGAGTTCTATCTGGTCAAGCAGAACACGGACGCCGATTACAAACTGGAACCGCCGGTCGGCCGTTCTGGCCGGCAGGAAACAGCGCGCCGTTCGTACGGCATCGATGCGGTCAACGAATTCGATCCGCTGTTCGAGGACATGTACGACTATTGCGAAGCGATGGAGCTGGACATCGATACGTTGATCCACGAAGACGGCGCTGGCCAGATGGAAGTCAACTTCCTGCACGGCAATCCGATCGACTTGGCGGATCAGGTTTTCCTGTTCAAACGGACGATGCGGGAAGTGGCGCTGCGCCACGGCATTTACGCCACGTTCATGGCCAAGCCGATGGAGAACGAAGCCGGCTCGGCGATGCATGTGCACCAGTCGATTCTGGACAAGCAAACCAAGCAAAACATCTTCTCAACCGCTGATGGCGAACCAAGTGAGCTGTTCTATCACTACATCGGCGGCTTGCAGAAATACCTGCCGGCAGCCATGAG
>CAMLNB010000158.1 GCA_946481205.1 uncultured Kangiella sp.
GATTCGGGTGATGAGTCTCTATAATCCCGCTCCGATGAACGTGTAGGGCGGGTCTCGACCCGCCGTTCGGCCGGCAAGCTTCGTCATTCAGCGATTTCTGCGGCCTGTCTCTTGCGCCACCTTTGGTGGCGCCATGTGTCGGGTTACGCGGCGTCGCCGCAAACCCGACCTACACGGTTCTCATTTTCCGTTTGGTCGTCGACCTCGTGAAACGCGAGGCCCGTCCCCGTATTTGAAAGGATTTGCTTTCCATGTTGGATATCGCGCAGCGCATTGCCTCTGAACTGAATGTCCGTCCACAGCAGGTCAATGCCGCCATCACCTTGCTCGACGAAGGCGCGACCGTGCCGTTCATTTCCCGTTACCGGAAAGAAGTCACCGGCGGCCTGACCGACACCGATCTGCGCAATCTCGAAGAGCGACTCGGCTATTTGCGCGAACTGGAAGATCGCCGCGGCGCGATCCTGAAAAGTATTGCCGATCAGGGCAAGCTGACGCTGGAGCTGGAAGGCCAGATCCGTACTGTCCAGAACAAAACTGAACTCGAAGATCTGTATCTGCCATACAAGCCTAAGCGTCGCACCAAAGGCCAGATCGCCCGAGAAGCCGGGCTGGAACCGTTGGCGCTGGCGCTGCACGCTGAACCGACACTGGACCCGCAAGCCGAAGCCGCGAAGTACATCGACGCTGACAAAGGCGTTGCCGATGCCGCCGCCGCACTCGAAGGCGCGCGTTACATTCTGATGGAAGACTGGGCCGATGATGCCGCGCTGCTGGCCAAACTGCGGACCAAACTGCAGGACAGCGCGCTGGTCGCCTCGAAAATGGTCGATGGCAAAGAGCAGGAAGGCGCCAAGTTCCGCGACTATTTTGCCTTCAGTGAACAGATCAACAAGATCCCCTCGCACCGCGCGCTGGCGTTGTTCCGTGGCCGCAACGAAGGCGTGCTGACGCTGACGCTGGTGCCGCAGCAAGTCGCCGAAGGCGAGCGTGCCGATGCCGTCTGCGAAATGATGGTCGCCGAGCATGTCAACGTCGCCGACAAAAAGCGGCCGGCCGATGCCTGGCTGATGCAGACCGCGCAGTGGACCTGGCGGATCAAGCTGGCCACCAAGTTCGAAACCGAATTGTTCAACGATATCCGCGAACGGGCCGAAGCCGATGCGATCCGCGTGTTCGCCAGCAACCTGCGCGATCTGTTGATGGCGGCGCCAGCCGGCGCGAAAACCACGATGGGTCTCGATCCGGGCCTGCGCACCGGTGTCAAATGCGTCGTGGTCGACGATACCGGCAAGCTGCTGCATTACAGCGCCTTGTTCCCGCACCAGCCGCAGAACGAATGGAACAGCTCGCTTAAGCAGCTCTATCTGCTGTGTGCGAAGTTCAACGTCGGTTTGATCTCGATCGGCAACGGTACTGCCTCGCGCGAAACCGACAAGCTGGTCGGTGAGCTGCTGAAGAACCATCCGGAGATCAAGGCAACGAAAGTGGTCGTCAGCGAAGCCGGTGCGTCGGTCTATTCGGCGTCGGAACTCGCGGCAAACGAATTTCCGGATCTCGATGTCTCGTATCGTGGTGCGGTGTCGATCGCCCGTCGTTTGCAGGATCCGCTCGCTGAACTGGTCAAGATCGATCCGAAATCGATCGGTGTCGGCCAGTACCAGCACGATGTCTCGCAGGCGCAGCTCGCCAAGATGCTTGACTCGGTTGTCGAGGATTGCGTCAACGCGGTCGGTGTTGATGTGAACACCGCGTCGGTGCCGCTGCTGGCGAAAGTGTCAGGTCTGAACCGGACGTTGGCGAGCAATATCGTTGCCTTCCGCGACAAGAATGGCCGGTTCAAATCGCGCGCCGATTTGCTGAAAGTCGATCGCCTGGGCGAGCGTACCTTTGAACAAGCGGCCGGCTTCTTGCGCGTGATTGGCGGTGAGAATCCGCTTGATGCGTCGGCGGTGCACCCGGAAGCCTATCCGGTGGTCGAGAAAATCTTGAGCAAAGCCGGCAAGAACTCGATCAAGGAAGTGATGGGCAATGTCAGCTTCCTGCGCACGCTGAAAGTGACCGAATACACCGATGACAAATTCGGCGCGCCGACCGTTACCGACATCGTCGCCGAACTGGAAAAGCCGGGTCGCGATCCGCGTGGCGAGTTCAAGACCGCGACCTTCAAGGAAGGCGTCGAGAACCTCAGCGATCTGAAAGTCGGCATGCAGCTGGAAGGCTCGGTGACCAACGTTACTGACTTTGGCGCCTTCGTCGACATCGGTGTGCACCAGGATGGTCTGGTACATATTTCCCAGTTGTCCGATCGCTTCATCAAGGATGCGCGTGAAGTGGTCAAAGCCGGTGATGTCGTCAAAGTCACCGTGATGGAAGTTGATATCCCGCGTAAGCGCGTTGGCCTGTCGATGCGCTCGGATGCACTCAGCGTGATCGCGCAGGGTGGTGTCGGCGCCGTGCCGAAGTCCGGTGGCGGCAAGCAGCCAACCAGCTTCAGCAGCAAACCGAAGCAGGACAAGCCGGCCGCGGTCGGCGGCTTCGGTGCCTTGCTGGCTGATGCGATGAAGAAGAAGTAAGCCGGCGCAGTCGTCCGATCGGTATTTGTCGCAATGCAGCAAACTGTATTGCGACAAATACAAAGTCGAGGAAACTGTAAAGCCAAATAATGAACTTGCAGGAAAACTGTAAAAAAGGTTTGCGCGCTGAAAACGGCAATGCTATAAAACGCCCGCTAGCGACACAAAGAAGCACCGAGGACACGGTGCCCTGCAGACTGGAAAACTTCCGAAGCCCCCGTAAAAAGGGGCTTTTTATTTGCCTGCGATTTCATGGCTGAACGGCCCTGCCGCAAGCAAATAACCGGTTCAGGCATGGCGACGCGGCTTTCGCACCGGACGCCGGCGGCTTTGCATCGCCGCTTCTTCCTGGCGATGACTGAACCGCAAGTTCAGCACCAAGAGGCCGGCGACAATCAACAGCGCGCCGGGAATGAATCGGGCGCCGGATTCGATCATCACCAGCGCCAGCAGGCCGAAGCCCACATAGACATAAGGCAGGGCTTCATAAAGGGGTTTCGGCAGCACCATAACGGCCTCCGCAAACAAGTGACACGGACAGCTCACCGGTAGGTTTTACCACCGCTGCCGGCGTTTGCATCACCGGCAGGAACCGGTACAGTGGCAAGCCTTTCGCGCCATCGGTTGTAAGATATTCGCCATGCACGGACGTACCTTCAATCTTCTGCTCGCTTTCATTTGCCACGAACTGCTGGTCGCGGCCTATTACTTTCAATATGTCGAAGGCCTGAACCCGTGCCCGCTGTGCATCATCCAGCGGGTGGTCGTGTTTGCCCTTGGCGTCTGGTTCCTGCTGATGGCAGGCGTCAACGTCAAACCCGGCGGCATCGGCGCCAAGCTGTTCAACGGCGTCGGAGTCGTGATCAGCGCGGTCGGCATTGCGGCTGCCGGTCGTCAGGTTTGGCTGCAATCGCTGCCGGCGGCGGAAGTGCCGGCCTGTGGCCCGGATCTGGGCTACATGATGGAAGTGTTCTCGGCCGGGGAGATTTTCAGCGAGTTGCTGAAGGGCAGCGGCGATTGCGCCAAGGTTGATTGGTCGTTCCTGGGCCTGTCGATGGGCGCCTGGATGCTGGTGGTATTCAGTCTGTTTGCGCTGTTTTTCTTGCTGCGGGCTGTGCGCAAGTAACACCGCAAACCGGATTTGCATTTGCCGAAAAAGCGGGCCAGATGGCCCGCTTTTTTGTTACCTCCGTTGGTATAGACACTGTTGGGTTGGCGCCGGGCAACTGACAGCTCCTTGTCAGCAGCCCCGGTCTTTGTACACAGGCCGGTGGGGGCGACGGGTGTACCATATCGACCTACCCCGCAGCCGGATTCGCCCGCATGACTCGTCGCGCCGATCGCCTTTTTGCCGTGGTGCAGCTGCTGCGCCGGGGCAAGCTTGTGACTGCCAAGCAGCTCGGTGAACGGCTCGAGGTGTCCGAGCGGACCATCTACCGCGACATCGCCGATCTGCAGGCCAGCGGCGTGCCGATTGATGGCGAAGCCGGGGTCGGTTATCTGCTGCGGGCTGGCTTCGATCTGCCGCCGCTGATGTTCAGCCGCGAGGAGGTCGAGGCGCTCGTGGTTGGCGCCCGGCTGGTCAAGACTTTTGTCGGCGCTGGCCTTGGTCGCGGTGCCGAAGATGCGCTGGCGAAAATCGAGCATGTGCTGCCGGATGGGCTCAAACGCGAGCTGGAGAAGTCGCGGCTGTTCGTGCCGGAGTTTCTGGGTGATGTCGGCGTCCAGGCGGTGCTCGATCAGCTGCGTCAGGCCATCAACCAGAAAAGCGTGGTTCAGTTTGGCTACCAGCGGGAAGACGGCCTGCGCAGTGAACGGGCGGTCGAGCCGCTCGGGCTGTTCTGTTGGGGCCGGACCTGGACGCTGGCCGGCTGGTGCGAGCTGCGCAACGATTTCCGCCATTTCCGGGTCGACCGGATTAATGCGCTGGTGCTGACCGAGCGCAAATTCCAGGAAGTGCCGGGCCGTTCGCTCAGCGACTTCTTCCGCGCCGTCGAAGCCGAAGAGAGCAGCCGCAAAAGCGCCGAAGGCTGATTATTCCGCGCACCGGCAGCGATGCCGCGGCTAAAATGGCGGCCTTCGCCCGCCAGTTCTCCCGCCCGCCATGGATCAAAACGCCCTGAAACGCCGCGCCGCCGAGGCCGCCCTCGCTTTTGTCGAAGAAAACACCGTGCTCGGTGTCGGCACCGGCAGCACCGTCAATTGCTTTATCGACTTGATCGGCGAGCGCCGCATTCCGCTCAAAGGCGCAGTCTCCAGCTCAAAAGTGACCGAAGCCAAGCTGCGCGCCATCGGCGTTGACGTGCTGGATCTGAACAGCGCTGGGCCGATCCCGCTTTATGTCGATGGTGCCGATGAAACCGATGCCAAGCGCAACCTGATCAAAGGCGGCGGCGCCGCGCTGACCCGCGAGAAAATCGTCGCCCAAGCCGCCGAGCAATTTGTCTGCATCGTCGATCAAAGCAAGCTGGTGCCGCAGCTCGGCAAGTTTCCGCTGCCGGTGGAGGTGATCCCGATGGCGCGTTCGCTGGTCGCGCGCGAGCTGGTCAAGCTCGGTGGCGATCCGGTCTGGCGCGAAGGCGTCATCACCGACAACGGCAACGTCATTCTCGATGTCTGGCACCTCAACATCACCGATCCGAAAGCCCTTGAGCAGCTCATCAACAATATGCCCGGCGTGGTCTGCAACGGCCTGTTTGCGTTGCGTCCGGCCGATGCGGTGCTGATTGCCCGGCCGGATCGGATCGAGCGGATCTGATCGCTCCGATCCATTCGCTCCGATCAGGGCGACCGGATCTGACTCGGTAAACCGGCGCTGTCGGCAGCGCCATTCGCTATACTGCCGCCATGACCGCGTATGCCGGTCATGGCGTTGTCGAACCGGCAGTGTCGTACTGCCAGGATTCAGGCCAGGAACGGTCATGCGCTCGTGCGCAACATTACAAGGACGCTCAGATGAACGCCCCTCGTTTGCTTTCTGCCATTTTCCCGTTTGCGGTACTCAGCATGGCGGCACCGCTGCTGGCCGACGAAGCCGGCTCCGCACTGGCCCAGCAGGTTCGTGATCGGCCCACCGGCAAAGACAGTGTCACCGCCGGCAGCATGGTGTTGCTGGAACCCGGTCACGCGCCACGCTTGCGCCGGATGCGCACCTATCAGCTCGAACAAACCACCGACGAACAATGGACGCTGATTCGCTTTTCCGAACCCGCCGATATTGCCGACACCGGCCTGCTGACACTCGATCACGCCAGCGGAGAAACCGATCAATGGGTCTATCTGCCGGCGGTGAAAAAAGCCCGACGCATTCCGGCTGAACGGCGCGGCGGCAACTTCGTTGGCTCCGATCTGATATACGAAGATCTGCGCGACCGCAAAGTCGATCAGGATGTGCACACGATCCTGCGCGAAGAAAAACTCGAAGGCCAGCTGTGCAAGGTGCTGGAAAGCGTACCGGTCGACAAAACCAATTCCGAATACAGCAAACGCATCAGCTGGATCCATCCGCAAACGCTGGTCGCGTTGAAAGTCGATCTGTACACCGGCGGCGCTGAGCCCAGCAAACGCATGGAAGTGAAGAAGCTGCAGAAGATCCAAGGCTACTGGACTGTCATGGAGCTGATGATCACCGATCTGAAAAGCAAGCACAGCACGCGCATGCTGGCCGACAGCGTCGTCTATGACAAAGGCTTGTCGCCGACCTTGTTCACCCAGGCGGTGCTGGAAGATCCGATTCAGGAAAGCAGCCTCGTCAAGTAAGCGTAGCGACCAAGCGCATCGACGACACGCAGCCAATGAACCGAGCAGGCAAGCGTCAGGCATGACAGTGGCCGAGGCCGGCAGGAGCCAGAGGAATGGCAGCAAAACCTAAGCAGCGGATGAGACGACAGCGTACTGGGGTCAAGTCATGGTCGTTGTCGCCGCTGCAGCGAGCGCTGGCCGGCGCGGGCCTGCTGTGCGCATTCAGCATGACGGCACACGCCGCCGAAACCGTTGTCCACGGCGAATACGACAGTTACCCGCGTGCGCAACAAGTGGCCACCGATTTGCGTTCGGAAGGGCGGTTGATCAGCTTGCTGCGCGAGCCGATCACCCGCCGCGGTCAAGCGGTGCAACTGACTTTCTACCAACTCGCTGACGCGGCCGATTGGGCGGCGCGCAATCTGCAGCGCTACGGCTTCAAGGCCTGGGTGATTCCGCAGCGCGAATCCTATGGTTTCGTTGTTCAAGTTGGTTTGTATGCCACGACGGAAGAGGCGCAAGCCGCGATCGCGCGCTTGCGCGAACTGGGCCATCGCAATGTCCGCACGCGCTCGCTGCAATGGCCCAGCTATCGCTATGTCATTCAGGAAACCGTTGATCCCAATCGGCCGATCAGCGCGCCGGAGTTAGCGACCGATACGCCGGCCGGTACCGGTATCGTGGCGACTACACCAAGAGCGACTACGCCAGGAACCACGTCTGAGACCGCCAGCAGCCCCGAGGAGCCGGACAGTTTCAGCTTCGGTGCCGATGATGAAGGCGCGGTACTGGCTTTCGGTACCCAAACCAATTACGACGCGCTGTTGGTGCAAAGTCAGCAGAAAACGCCAGCGCAGCGCAACACCGGTTTTCGGATGGACGAGTTGCGTCTGGAATATGGCAGCGTCAATGCTGACGAAGGCGGCGTTGAAATCAAAACCAGCCACGCACTGCTGGCCCGGTTCGGTTATGGTTTTCAAATCAATGATCAGCTCGATGGCCGTATTGCTGTGCGCTTCGATGGCGCCAAGCAAGGCCCGGATCGTAGTGTCAGCTATCGCGAATGGGAACCTGACGAAGTGTTCCTGCGCTATCGCAGCGGCGAACACAAATTCAGTATCGGTGCGCAGACCATCAATTGGGGCACACTGGATGAACTGGCGCCGGGCAATGTGATCGCCCGGCAAGATCTGACCCGTTTCGTGCTCGATGATTTGAGCCGCCGCTATCGCGCGCAAGGCGTGCTGCGCTACGAAGGCTGGTTTGATCGCTACAAACTCGAAGCCGTTGTGATTCCTGCATTCGAACCGGCAGCGTTGCCGGATCCCGACAGTATCTGGTCGCCATACGATCAGCAGCGCGGTTTGCTGCTTGGCGTCGAACCCAATCCGCTGCTGGCAGCGCTGCTGCAGTTTGGTAGTGTCGAGCCGGATCCGGATGACGAAGAAAAGGATGGCGGCGGTGGTTTGCGCTTGTCGCACCAGGGCCAGGGCTTTGATTGGGGCGTTTCGCTGCAGCATGTTCGCCACACCACGCCGTATTTTATTTTGCAGGACGATGTCCGTCTGGCGCTGCTCAGTGGCGCACCGCCCGATGTTGCGCTAGCCAGCACCACCGAACCAACGTTTTCCGCTTGGCATCCCTTCACCGATGTCGCGTCTGCAGAC
>CAMLNB010000159.1 GCA_946481205.1 uncultured Kangiella sp.
GTCAATGTCACAGACAAGGCAAAACCATAACCAAAGGTTTCAGCACCGAGCAGCAAGGTCGCCCAGGTAAAGAAAATGTTGGTCAGCAGAAACACCGCCGACAGCATCAGCACTTCCCGACGGGCATCGAGATAGAACATCACGTTCAGGATGGCCATCAGCAGCACCTGCACACTGACCGCGACCACATCAATGTAGAACAGATGGATATACAGCGGCGAGATGCCAATCGCCTCTAGCAGATCGCGACCCCAGAGCAGGCAGAGCACCACGGTCAGGCCCTGCACTTTGAAAATCTCGTAAATACCCTGACGCGCGGTGTAGACCATCTGGTCCTTGCGATACTCGATGTGCATCAGGGTATCGCCTTCGCGCACGGCGCGGTAAAAGCGATCGTACTGTTCGGCGAAATCGGCTTCCATGCGGACCAGAAAGACCGCCATGCCGGGCAGAATGAATAGGTAGGCGAGAAAAATCGGCAGGTCGTAAATGATCGACGCGCGCAGCGGCCCGATGATCGCTTCTGAGGTATAGGGCACAAACCAGAAAATAAACTTGTCGACCCAGACCGCGAGGTTGTACAGCACGCCCATGGCAAACAGGCTGTAGAACGCCTTGCGCTGATCGAGGAAATCAAAACGCAGCAGCGACTGGCCCGGATACTCACGAACCACATGGTGCAGAAAGGCAAAGAACAGGCCTGCGTGGCCAACCAGAATCCCGGTCAGCAAGCCTTCCAAACCGAATCGTGCCAACAGCATCGAAACCAGAATGGCGAGCAGATAGCCAGCAGCCAAGGTTCGGACGATACGCTGATAGGCTTTCATGCCGGACAAGAAAATCAGCACCAGCCACAGATTGCAGACGACAACAAAATTGGCGATCAGCAGCACGCGCAGATAGGCACTGCCATCAAACGCCAGCAACACGAACAAACCGGACAGCGCGGCAGCCACCACGGTGGTCAGCAGCAAAGCCCCTAGCAAATTCGGCAGCACAATGCGCGGCTCATGCGCGTACAGGCGGTCGGCGACAAAGCGGGTGAACATCAGCTGCATGCCACCAGTCAGGATCAGCGAGCCTGCCATCAAATAGGTGACACAGATCTGGAACTGATTGACCGCCTGCTGTTCCGTGCCAAGCGCCACTGACAACAAACCGATCGCCATGACGCCGAGAATCGACAGCACCCATGGTCCACCACTGATCAAGCCGGCATAACCATAGGCTTTCAGCACGGCGAAGAAACTGTCACGCTCCAGAATGCGGCGAATTTCAAAACCAATACCGGCCATGGGTTAAGCCTCCGCCTGCATCGGCGTCGAATGCTCGGCACCACTCAGCGTGCGCTGGTACAGCTCGCGATAGGCACCAAACATCATCCGGTCGTCGTAGTACTGCGTGACCCGCTTCAGTCCCGCCTGCTGCGCCGCTTGCCAACGCTCCGGATCATTGAGCAGTGCCAGCGCGGCCTGCGCAGTACTTTCCGGATCGGCAATGGTCACGACCGCACCGGCGCTGCCGAGTGCGCGGTCTTCGGCCGTGCTGCCCTCGATCAGCTCGCGACAGGAACCGACATCGGTGGCAACGCAGGGCACGCCACTGGCAAACGCTTCCAGCAGCACCAGTGGCAGCGCTTCGCTGATCGAGGTCAGCATCATCAGACCAAGCTGCGGCAAGATCTCGGCGACATTCTGGAAGCCGAGAAATTTGACGTTGCTCTGCAGCCCCAGGCTTTCAACCAGATCCTTGCATTCCTGCACATAGGCCGGATCTTCATCCTCCGGGCCAATCAACCAGCCTTCGGCATCGGGCCGTTCATTGACGACCACGCGCATCATCCGGACAAAGGTCTTGATGTCCTTGATCGGCACAATACGTCCGATCAGCCCGAGCACCGGCGGGATACCCTCCGGGCGCTTTTCCAATGCTGTCGCGTAGCGCTGCAGATTGATGCCATTGGTGATCACCTGTGTACGCTCAGCGGCCGCGCCGTCGGCTATCTGGCGTAAACGATTGCCTTCATAAAGCGACACAATTGGCTCGGCTTGCGAATAGGCGATGCGACCAATCTGCTCGAAAAACTTGATCCACAGACCACGGATGTAGCCCATCTCATCGTGCAGCGTGTTGCTGACATCGTCGTTGTGATCACGGATCCAAGTGGCCTGCGCCAGATCGATCTTGCGCTCCTTGGTGTAGATGCCGTGCTCAGTCAGCGCAAACGGAATCTCACGCTGCAAGCGGATCATCGCGCCGAGCAAACCGGCATAACCGGTTGATATGGAATGCACCATCCGCACCGGCGGCAGCTTGCGGGCAATGTCAGCCAGCACAAACAGCGGCGTATGCATGGTCCGCACGGCCCAGAAGTAATCGACGAAGCTGGGTTCGGTGCAACGCTGCCGGTATTGCTCGGAAACGTAATCGTAGGAGGCTTCCGAAAACAGAAAATCGGTTTTGCTGATGCCACCGGCACCGCCCAGCTTGGTGAACGCTCGCAGCATCTCGGTCATCGACAACGCATGGTCACCCGAGGGGGTGGCGCGCATCTGCTCATGCAGGACCGCCATGTCGGCAAACGCTGCCGGGTCGCCTTTGCGCGCCTTTGGTGTATGGGCGCTGTTATCGAGCAAGTAATGCGTTTCAAAATGGGTGACATTCGGCGGGAACGTGTATTGCGCCTTGCCATATAACGATGGCTCGCCGCCGATGAAGATCACAGCAAAACGAAGCTCCGGCAACCCGGAAATGATCTGATGCACCCAGCTTGAAACGCCACCGCGAACAAACGGATAGGTGCCTTCAAGCAGCAAGGCGATATCGGCAACCGCTGCTGCATTCGGATCTGTCGGCAAACGGTTCACGACCGCACCTCGGTTGTTGTCGGTAACCACCAGGCGCGCACGCCCGCCAACGCGCTGCCCTGCTCCAGTTGCCGGTTATCCTGCATCAGTGCGCGGGGCACATCGGCAAAGCGGCGCTGGCGAAACGCCAGTTCCGCTCGCCACGGCGCCAGCATCGCTGGCGCTACGCCGGCTGCTTCTGCTTGCTGCAGAGCATTTTCGGCGGCAGCAATTTCGTCCTGCTCAAGCAGAATGCGCGCGTGCAGCAGATGCAGATCGGCGTTCGCCTGTTGTTCCAGATTGGGCACCGGACTGGGCGCGTTGGCAGCTGCCAACGCCGACTCGGCGTGCTGGCGTGCCGTTTTCAACCAATGATTGCGCACCGCACCTTGCACCAAGCCGTTGTACACCAACTCCCAACACCAACCAGCCAATTGCCGATGAGCATCGGCGCGGCGCGGTGCAGGCAGCTCATCAAGCTCGGCGCTGATTTCCTGAATCCGTTCGGTGAATTGTTTTTCGCGGCCGTCCAGCATGGCGTAGGCCAACAGACGAACATCATCGACCCGATCTTTCAGGGCGATTTGCCAGATCGGCACCGATTGATGCACCGGCATATGACGCGTTGCCATCACCGCTTTCAATCGTTTCAGGGGCCGGTCGGAAAAGCGCAGGATCTGACGTAGCGCGCCGCTGCTGTATGGCGGCGAGGCAAACACCTGCGGCGATTGAAACGGCAATTCCGGCACGCCGATAAAGCGCAAGCTGAGTTGCCGACGCGAACGCGGCAAGCGCAGCGCACCCACCAGGCCCCAAAGCAGACCCACGGCGCCCACCAACGGCAGCAGCAACAACATGCCTTGCAGGAAACGCATGCTGTCGCGCACGGGTAAGCGATAGCGGCGCGGCAACAAATGCCAGCAAGCACGTGCCAGCATCGGTGTCGCCGCTGCGTGCAACAGCAGATACGCCAGCAAGGCCAACCAGCTCGGTGTCAGCAACAGCAAGGCCAGCAGGCTTGCCGTTTCCAACGCCAGCGCGGCGAACCACCAGAGGCGTGACATTTCAGTGTGACTCCACGCGCGCCGGCAACAAGGTCCGCGCCGCGCTGGCGTTGTCGAGTGCTTCGCAATGCACAGCGATGGTCGGCGCACCGGCTTGCTGTAACCGCTGCAGCCATTGCGCAGCACCGGCAGCATCCGTCATGGGCAGCAAAATCGTCAGGTGCGCATCGCGTTCGCGCCAGACATCGAGTGCGCGCCGCTCACGACGGGCCAATGCCCGCCATTGCTCGCCGTCCGCGTCACTCAGCGCCACATGCACCAGTGTGGCCGCCAAACCGAATGTCTCTTTGTCTTTCAGGGCCCGCGCCAATTGCCGGGCGAAGCGTTCATCACTGCCCGGTTTGCCGGCACCGGTGAGCAGATCGGCTGCATGCGCGCACAACACGGATAACAAAGTCAGTGTGCTGTGTTGGAAGGCAAAGAACGGCATGTTGGCGATCGCCAGCACCGCATGAATGCTGCCGCTGGCATCAACCAACGGTACGACGGCGAGCAGCTTGCTGTGCCGGCTCGCCTCAAGTTGGGCACTGTCAGCATTGATGGCCACCAATTCGGCACGTTCGAGCGCTTGCCGCAGCAGCGGATCGTGCGGCGACAGGCTGTCGAGTTGGCCCCAGCTCGCCAGCGGCGTCTTCGGATCAATGGCGCTGTCACGAACGACGAAAATCGCCGCTTGCTGCAGCGATCCGTAACTCGCCAGCAATTCCAGCAAACGTTGGGCACTTTGGGCGGTGAGCCCCTGACCCGGATCAATCTGTTGCCCCAAACGATTCAAGGCTTCACGCAGCGAATGACCGGAACCGGCCAGCGCCTGCTCCAGTCGATCATGCGATACGCGCAGCAAATGGTAGCTGCGGGTGAACTCTTCCAAACGCTCAGCACGGTATTGATTGGCACCGGTCAAACGCCGCAGCCGCCGTTGCCAGGCGTCGCGAAATTCACCGCAGACCATCGCCAACGCAACGACGCCGGTGGCCCAGGCCAGCGGAAAAGTTTCAACCGGTTGCCAGCCACGATTGATGGCGATGCCGAGCGTTGCCAACACCAACAAGGCACTGGCAAAACCGGCCGCGAAGCCATAACGCAAACCGGCCAGCACCGGACCAACCACCGGCCACGGAAAACCACTCTCAACCCGCAGCGGATCCGCTGGATTGCTCCACGCCGACAACAGCAACGCGGCCACCGTCAGCAGCAAGGTTTCCAACCAGATCCAATAGTCCGGTGGCGCAGTGCGGATATCGAGTCCGTCGACGGAATCCAGCCAAGGCAATCTCATGGGGTCACCACTGTCGAGGTCGTTGGCGGTAGCAAACCGATGGCCGACGCCGGCGCAGGAGTCGGTACCGGAAGCGGCAAAGCCAACGCTGAAAATTGTTCATACTGTTGCCGGCAGGTCGGCAATTCGCGAGCCGGATCCGGCACGGTTGCAGCGGCACGGCCGACGCTGAAACGGCGTGCCCGCGCGGCAACATCGTTGAGGCTCAACGGCAACACAGCCGATGACAACGGACCTTCTGGCGCCAGCTGCAATTCGGCCTGCAGCGCCTGCAGCATTGTGCTGATCTCGCCGCGATTCTGTTCCTGCCACGCCTCAGCCACATCTTCCCAATCCGACAGCTGCAAACGCTTTTGCTGCCAGCGCAACGCAAACCATCGGGCGTTGTCGAGCTGATCCTGCAATTGCCACTGGCCAATCAACTCGCGCAAGGCATCGGCATCCGGCAATTGCTGCTCCAGCCCGACGGCAAAGTAGCGACGACCATACATCACATCGGCCAAGCGCTGTGGATGTGAAGCGGCAGCCATCGGCAATGTCTGCACCTGCAGCTGTTGCAAAACCCGGTAGCGGAACTGATTGGCGGTCACCGTGCAACCCAGCCATTCCAGATTATCGGCAACCGTCAGCAACCACGGCAGATCGCGCGCGCGCGCCGGCAAGGTCATGGCATACCAGCGCGCCGCTTCGGCCGGCCGACCCAGCACCTGTTCCGCCGCAGCCATCGCTTCGGCCAATACCGGATCGCCTTCGGCGAGATTGGCATAGCGCTCCACCAGCAAATTGACTGCGCTGGTGGAGACCGGCTCTTCGGCCAACAGCAACCACAGCAGGGCTTCTATGACTTCCGGATCGTTGGCCCGCAATTGCGCCAACCGCTCCAAGGCCGTGCGTGCCGTTGCATGATCACGGCGCAGCATCGCCCGCTCGGCGCGGAATTGCCAGTAACGCGGTTCCTTGGCAAACCGCGTTTCCTGCTGCTGCGCTTCGGCCAGCAGCTGATCGATGCGTTTGCCATCGTTGGCTTGATGCGCCAGCTCCAGCAGCACGACAAAATATTCACGCGCGCGCAACCGGTTCCACCCATACAGCGCCTGTCGCTCGACCGCCGCGGAATCACCGTTCTGACTGGCCAGTTGCAGCAACCGATCAATCGCCAGCTTGTCGTCCGGTTGATAACGCGCCAGCAATTGTTGATAGGCCGGGCGCGCAACATTGCCGCGTTCCAAGGCCCAACCGATCTCGGCCAGCAACTGCCAATAGCGCACCTCCTGACCAACCGGTGGCGCCGACGACAACGGCAGCAAACTGTTCAAGGCCGGCTCGGCCTGACCGCTGCGCCAGTAACTTTCGGCAATGGCCAGGCGCTCCGCCGGTCGCAATGGCGCCAATTGCTCGGCACGCTGCCAGGCACGCAATGCCGCGACCGGTTCACCGCTGGCTTGCTGCAACCGCGCCAACGCCGCCCACGCGGCCCGATCTTGCGCTTCGCGCTGCAAATAATTCTGCAGTGTTTGCACCAAGCGACTCGGTTCGCCGTGACGCAGGCCGCTGACAACATACGCATCGGCTTCAGCGGTGTTCAAACGTCGACGCGCACTGGCTGACTCGACCAAAGGCAGCACTTTGTCGTCGTCAGCCAGCGCAACTGCCAATGCAAAGGCGCGACTCTCGTTTTCCGGATCCGGTGCCTGCATGGCCAACGCGAACCAATGCGGCAACGCCGCCTGGCTCTCTCCGTTCCAGTCATAGCTACGCGCCAACAACAGTTGCCGCGCCGGCGATGGTGCGGGCACTTGCTCCAGCTCGCGCGCCAAGGTCAGCGCGGCCGGCAGATCACCGAGCGCCAGTTCCAGCGCCAGCAGGCGTTCGAGCAAACCATCGTCGTCCGGTTGCTGCGCGCGCAAGCGATACAGCCAATCGCGCGCCTGTGCGTCGTCGCCGTTTTGCTGGGCGATATCCGCAGCAAGCGCAAGCAGGCGCGGATCCGTTTCCTGCGCGCTGAGAAACTGTTTGGCACTACCCAATGCCCGCGTCGTTTCGCCAGCGGCCAGATACGCCCGCATCGCCGCAAATGCGGCGGCCCGTTTCGGTTCAGCTGCCGTCAACAGAAAAAAGGCTTCGTGCCAGCGCTGCGCAGCAATACCCGGTTGATTAGCCGCCAGATGCAGCTGCGCCGTCTCGGCGAGCAACTGACCGCGGCGCGGCCCCTGCACATCGATGCGAGCCAGCAGCGTTTCATACAGGGCCGCCAAAACGCCGGGCTCGCCGAATTTGCGCGCTTCGACCAACAGCGCATCTTGCTCACGCTCATTTACCGCCAACGGCAGCGCACTGTGAAAACCATTCTGGATCGCAGTGCGCAGCAACGGCGCCCGTTCGCTGTCCGGTGCACGAAACAATTGCTGCAATTGCAGGCGCAGCCGCGCCAGTGCAATTTCAAAGGCATACGGTGTTGGCGGCAAGGTCAGCAGCGGTGCCAAGGCAGTGCTGGCTTCGTCGTGATTGCCGGCTTCGGTCAGTAGCTGCACGAATGACAAGCGCAGTGGAATATTGTCCGGGTCAGAACGAACCAGTACGCGCAGATAGGCGATCGACAGCGCATCGCTGGCGCGCAGGTTTTGCGGATCGCGAAACGCCGGTTGGCGTGGAAACAACACAAACAGCGCCACCGCCACCACCGCCGACATCATCAGCAGTGCCGGGCCGTTCAGCAGCGCTTCACGCGCTGGCCGGGTTTGTTGCGAACGGGCGGTGCGATCAGTTGGCGCAGACAAGCTGCACCTCCAT
>CAMLNB010000160.1 GCA_946481205.1 uncultured Kangiella sp.
TGCGAGCGGCAGCGGTGCTGGTGGCCATGGATGTTACTTCGTGAATCAGACGCCACTCTCCATCAAAACCGTAGTACCGCTCGATTGCTGATCGTGGTGTCTGCAGGCTTTCCACGTCAGCGACCTCAGGTAATGCTTTAGTACTAACGACAATTTTGCTGCGCTGCTCATTTGCTATACGGGGCCGGTCGTTCCCGCCGGGGAAACCGGTTCCTTATAGCCATGAGAAGGGGGGCAGCAATGAAGCGATACGGGGGAGTCTTTGCCATTGTGTTGATGGCAGCTTGCGCAGCGGCGAACGCCGCTTGTGTGGACAATGTGGTGATGGTGCATGGCAATGCCGGCTATCCATCGGATTGGAATGAAACGGTCAACGAGCTGCGCTTTCGTGGTTATGCCGATAGTCAGTTGTACCGGCCCAATTGGGGTTCGAAGACCTGCGCAGCGTGCAACGATCATGGCAGTGGCAACGTGAATCCGGTCAAAACGGCGTTGCAGCAAGCGAAGGCGGCATCGTGTACCGGCAAGATTGATGTCATCGGCCACTCGATGGGCGTTACGCTGGCAATGAAAGCGATTAACGAGTTGGCATACAGCGGTAGCGTTGATGCGTTTGTCGGTATTGCCGGCGCGCAGCACGGGCTGAATTCCTGTGGTGTGTACCCGTATAACGTGTTGACCTCGACATGTGGCGCCAATGGCTTGTCGATCAACAGTCCCTTGATCAATTCCGTGCGCAACAAGCGTTATGCCAGCCGGATGTATTCGATCAAGAGCTTCTTTGATGAAGTGGTGTGCTATGGCAGCTGTTATGTCTATGGCTCGCACACCAGCAACATCGATCTGCAGAATGCCAGTTACACCTTCAACACGCTTGGCCATTTCGGCTTGCAGCGCTACACCACGACAACGCAGGCGAATCTGCTGAATTAGCGGTAATCACACTCTTCATCAAAGAACGGCGGCTGGCGAGGGGTTTACGTTGCCGGCCGTCGTTCTTTTCGCTCACCACAAACGCTGGCATGCAGTGGCTGGATTCACCATCTTCTGGTGTAGATGCCCATCGGCTGCGTGCTGTCCTGACCTCCAGCAGCGGGGCCCCATCGAGATTCCGCGCACCACACCATTGATCAAACTCTCGTTTCATCAATAACTTAAGACGGTTTTCGGCCTACAGTAGCAAGCTCACATGGATGGCCGCTGAGGTAGCACTGCAGCTGGCACAGTCTCTGCTCCAGGTTGGATTGGCGGCTCGGTCAGGGCCTGACAAAAAAGGGGAACCCAATGTTGATGCAAACCATTCGTGGCAGCGCACTGGCGCTGATGGCAGTGAGCGCCTTGTCTTCAACGGCATCCGAATCACCCATGGCGGCCAAACTGGCTGACTTCAGCAAGGTCACCATCTCGGTTGCCGGTCGCACCCATATCCATCACAGCAATGACTACCGGGTCACGCTGAACGCGGACGAGGCGGTGAAAGCCAAAATCAAAATAGAAGTGGATGGCGATACCTTGCGTATCCACTGCACGGCATCCTGCAATTCGTTGAACCATGACAGCATTGATATCTATATGCCGACGATTGCAAAACTCACCTTGCTTAACGGCGGCAAGATCACGGTCGGCGAAGGTTTCTCACCGGTGGACAGCATTGAGCTGGTCATACGCAATGGCGGCAGCATTCAGGCAAGTGCATTGGTCGCACAGCAGGCTGATGCGGAGATCTACAACGGTGGTCAGATTGCGCTGTCCGCTTGCAACACGCTGGATGCCAAGATCCGCAATGGCGGCAGCATGCGTTACCGTGGCAACCCGAAGGTGGATGGCGACGTGGTCAACGGCGGTAGCATCAACATGGTCAATAAGGACGAGCTGCTGGCCGGCTGTGCGTCGAGTGCTACCGCTGCCCAAGCTCCGCGTTCCTGAGCCGATGCGGCGAAGGATTCTGTAATAAGCCTAAAAGGAGCGCTCTGATGTTGCGATCAGGCACTGTACTTGCGCTGTGTTGCGCCGCGCTGACGGCGTGCACGGCGGGCAAGCATGAGCAAACTCATCATCAACAAAGCCCCGGTCACGCGCCGATCAATCTGACGGCGGGACCTGCGGTGTCGCAGGAAATGACGGAGCAGGTCGCCAGGCAGGATGCTTTGTTGTTTGCATCCACGTTCGATAATTGCAACGCCGAGAGAGTGGCCGAGCTGGTGGCCGATGATTTCGAGTTTTATCACGACAAATGGGGGCTGACAGCCAGCTCAAAGCAGCAGTTCGTCGAAGCCACCGCCGGCATGTGCAAGCGCATTCAGGAGGGTACGGATTTTCGGGCACGGCGCGAGCTGGTTGCCGGCAGCATGCGCGTGTATCCGTTGAACAACTACGGTGCGGTGCAGACCGGTGTTCACCGGTTTTATGCGTTGATACCAAACGTTCCGGACCGTTTGACGGAAACGGCGCAGTTCACGCACATCTGGAAGCATGAGAATGGCGTATGGAAGCTGGCGCGGGTGATCAGCTTTGATCATCAGTTGGCGCCATAGCAGCAACGGATGAGCAGCGACCGCCGTCAGCCGTACGGCGAGCCATCCTTGTGTGAGAAGACCCAGGCGCCGTTGATGAATTCGGCTTTCAGATCGTCATCGGGATAGCTGACCACATCACCGGCGCTGCGATCGCCCACTTCCAGATACAGCACGTCCTCGCTGGTTTCGTTGAGCAGCCGGTGGCCATTGCCGGTGCCGGCTTTGAAACCGGCGCACATACCCGGCTCGAGCTGGGTGCGGCCTTCATCGGTGTGCAGGATCGGTCGACCGCTGAGGATGTAGATGAACTCATCCTGTTTGGAATGCGCGTGTCGCAGCGCCGAGCTGCCACCGGGCGCCAGCCGGGTCAGGTTGACGCCAAAATTGCTGAGGCCAAAACGGTCACCGAGCACCCGCTTTTCGCGGCCGGTCATGCGTGACGCGAAAGGTTCCGGATAAATGGACGGTTTGGCGCGCACCGGTACGCCCAGTGCAAGCAGCGCCAACGGATTCTGTTCGCTCATGTGGATGCCTCTGCAAGATCAATGTCCTCGCATGGTAACCAAGTCATCAGTGCTTTGCAGCACCATGGCCTGCTGTGTACTATCGCGGCATTGCCCGGGAGATACGTCGTTTATGAAACGGATTGGCATGGTGTTGGTGTTGGGCATGCTGTCGGCCTGTGCATCGTCAGACCGCAAGCAGGTTGCCGATGTTGCTGTGATGCCGCTGCAGGATCTGAATGTCGTCAAGCTTGAGGTGCCAGAAGTGCTGCGACGAGCGGAGAAGGGCACTTTTGCCGCGCCCATTGACGCCAATTGTGCCGCCTTGCTCGCAGACATTGCAGCGTTGGATACGGTGCTCGGCCTTAACGGTGATGCCGATGACGAGGATGACGACAGCAATCTGCTGAAGCGCGGCAAAGACGAAGTTGAGAAAGCCGCCGTCAAAGCACTGAAAACAACGGCCGAGGACGTTGTGCCGTTCCGGAAATGGGTACGCAAGCTGACCGGTGCGGAACGCCGGTCAAAGGATTTGGCGGATGCAGTCGCGGCGGGGTATGCCCGTCGCTCGTTCCTGAAAGGTTATGCCATGGCCAAGGACTGCAACGAAGCAGAAACCGCGGCTCAGGCGGATTAACTTCAACGGATTAACTGCAGCAGAATAATCCCGGCGGATTCGGCGCGCTGCGTCCCAAACGTGGTTGCGAAACTGAACAAGCAAAGGAGCCGCAATGCACATTGGAAACGTGACACCGATACTGCGCATATTTGATGAGCTCAAAGCCAAGGAATTCTACATCGAGTTTCTTGGCTTTGCCGTTGAATGGGAACATCGCTTTGCCGAGCATATGCCGCTCTACCTGTGCGTGGCCCGTGATGACTGCCGCTTGCACCTGAGTGAGCACCATGGTGATTGTTCACCGGGTACCGGGCTTCGCATCGAAGTGCAAGACTTGTCTGCCTACCAGCGTGAGCTGTTGGCCAAGCACTACAAGTATGCCAAACCGCATATCGAGAAAATGCCCTGGGGCAGTCATGACATGACGATTGCCGATCCGTTTGGCAATCGGTTGACGTTCACCCAATCTGACGAGACCTAGCTCTTGTTTTAGGGGATGGCGGCATCGGCTTGACGTTGCAGCCACAATTCGCGAACGCGATCAGGTCGATCCGTTTCGATGCCGTCCACTCCCAGCTCCAGCATCTCGATGATGTCTTCATCATCATTCACCGACCAGGCAATGACGCGCTTGCCAGCTGCCTGAGCGCGGCTCACGCGATCCTGATTCAGAAACGCGCGATGCCATTGCAACCACTGCACCGGTTCGTGCAGCGGATCATGGAAGCTTGGGGCGGTGGCGACGGTGAAGTTCAGCGCAGGATAGTGCGCCAGCATGACGTAGAGCTGCGGATACTCTGGTGCGTTTGTTCGCAGGCGCGTCAATTGATCCCGATCAAATGATTTCAGTATCACTCGTTCGGGCTTGTTCTCCGCCAGCATTGAAAGCAGTTGTTGTTCTGCCAGTTCGGCGCGCTTCCCGGTTTCCTTGAGTTCCAGTATCAGCCAGGCCTCGTTCCGAGGCAGCGCCAATACCTCGGCCAGCGTCGGCACAGTCACGTCGGAGAATTGCTCATCGAAATGGCTGCCGGCATCCAAGGCGCGCAGCTCGGCCAAACTGTACCGTTCAAGCTTGCCGCGGCCATTGGTCGTGCGATTGACGGTTCGATCATGCATCAACACCAGATGGCCGTCTTTGGTCAGGCGCAGATCCACCTCCAGCGCATTGGCTTGCATCTCAATGGCTTTTTGCAGCGCCGGTAGCGTGTTCTCTGGCGCGACAAACGGAGCGCCACGATGGGCGATGATAAACAGCGCCGCTGCACTGTGGCTGCTGAACAACAGTGGCAGGACAATCAACCATTGCCAGCATCTGCGGTTGATGGCGCGGTCATTCGTGGTCAGATCATTCACAGCCAGATCATTCGTATCCCGATCATTCACGACAATACCTCGCGGCTCACGCGGGAATGGCCACGAACAAAGGCTGCGGCCAGTGCGATCGCTTCATCACTATCCCGCTGTTGTTGCAGCGCTTGTCGCAACCGTGCCGGCGTCAGGCCGGTGAAGTGTTGCAGCTCGCGTGTTGCATGCGCCTGATCGGCGAAGCCGCGTTCCAGCGCCAGTTCTGATAGCGACGTGACGCCGGAATCAAGTTGCTGCAGCGTTGCTTGGAGCCGTTGGACGCGGGCAAATTCCTTGGCGGTCAAACCGACAGTCTGTAGAAAATGCATTTGGAAGGCCCGCAGACTCATGGATGCGTGTTGTGCCAGCGGCTCAATACGGCACTGGCCATGTTGTTGTTGCAATTGCAGCACCGCAGCCTCGATGCGGGTATCAGGACGGTAACCGTGCAGCGCGGTTTCCAGCAGTGCCCACAGCGCCGCCATGTTGTCGGCCATACTGCAGACCGCGATGAATCGCTTGGAAAACGCGGCATCAAGCCCGGCGAGATCGACAATGCTATCGCGCAGTTGTGGCAAAGCCGCGCCTGCCAGTGCTGTTGATGCTGCAGCCTGCAAGCGCACGCCGATGCAATCCAGCGGGCCTGTTGCGGCCAGTCGAACCGCGCTGCGATGCTGGGCGGCGAATACGCTGACGGTTTGCATTTGCCAGCCCTGTCGCGGGTGCGCGGCCTGCATCGGCTGGCCGCGATGGACAATCAGTTCACAGTGACCGTCCGGATACACGGTTTGCGCGCCCCGCGGTGGCGCGGGGTCGCGCAGCTGCCAGACGCAGCGGATATGGCGCTGCAGGGCTGCGGGAACCGGGTATTCGCGGTAATCCATCAACGTCGTCCATTGCGGCATGCTTGCGCTTTTCTTCAAGTCTAGCCGAGTCGTCTCGGGCTACGCTTGGATAACGCAATACGGTGCACGATAACGGCAGGAGATAGCTCATGAGAACAACTTTGCGAATGCTGGCCCAACCTAAGACAGCCACGCTTGCAACAGCCTTGTTACTGCTGATGGCGTCGACGTGGAGCCCGTCGTTGCTGGCATCGTCGCCCGATGTGGGCATCAAAGCCCTGCATTGGCTGAGCGGCCGCTGGTGCAATGGGGCAGGCGCCAGCGTGACCGAGGAATACTGGTTACCGGCTCGCGGCGAGCTGATGCTGGGTGTCAGCCGCACTGTCAAACATGAGCGCGCGGTGGCATTCGAGTTTTTGCGGGTGGCGGAAGTGGATGGCGTCGTGACTTATCTCGCGCAGCCTGAAGGGCGGCCAGCGACGGCATTCAAACGAACGGGCGGTGGCGAGAACTGGGTGCGGTTTGAAAATCCTCAGCACGATTTTCCAACCCGAATCGAATATCGACGCGAAGGGGATGTGTTGACAGCGGAGATCGCCGGGCCGGGCAAAGAGGGCAAGGAAAAGGTGATTCCTTTTCCGTTTCAGCGCTGTTCGGATGTGCAGTGAACCGGTGGAAAGAGGCGGCGCTCTGCGTCGACTCTTTTCATGTCGCTTCGATCCATGAATTCCCGGTCGCTTGGCTAACGGCGACACGCGCCGGAGCCGGCGCTCAGTACTGCCAGAACCACCAGGTCATCGCGGCGCCAGCGACGGCGCAAACCAGCAAGCGCCAGCCACCGACAATCGTTGGTACCGTATCGGTTGCCAGTGTGCGCGAGCCGGTCAGCATCGGTGGCACCAGCTTGTCTTTCCTGGCGATGGCATAGAACAGAATGGCGAGAATATGCAGGCCGATGGCGATCAACAGCAGATCAAAACTGAGATCGTGCCAATCGTGCATGGCCTCGCTGATGTTGTCGCTGACGAGCGCGTAGAACGGAGCTTCAAAATCGACATCGTCGTAATTGAATAAACCCGAAACAACCTGACTGGCGAGCAACAACAACAGCACAACGACCATCCAACCGCCAGCTGGATTGTGGCCAACGCTCGGTTCGTCCGCGCTACTCGGTGTCAGCAGTTTGCGGAAGTAGGCGATGACCACGTTCGGGTGACGAACAAATTGGCTGAAGCGCGCAGTGTCGCTACCGAACAGGCCCCACAGCAAGCGGAACACCAGCAAGCCGAGCACCACGTAACCGAGCCGGGCATGCCAACGCATGGCGTCGAAGTACAGTCCGCGCTCACTGGCCCATTCGGTGATGACTTCAGCCTCTTCAACCAATAACCACAGCAGCGGAATCAACAGGACCAGCGACCAATGAAACAGGCGTATGCCGATGTCCCAGATTTTGACGGGGCGGGGAGTAGCCATAGATCGATTGCGGTAAGTAACGGTGACGGATTTATAGCACAGCTGCCGGCAGCCGGATTTGATCTGACTGCGATTCAGAAGGCAGCTTCGCCGGATTGCTCCTGATTACGGAACCACGACACTGGCCGGCAAAACAAAACGGGGCCAGTGGCCCCGTTTTGTCTCAGCAGTGCGGATGCTTATTGCACGGCCATTTCTTTCAGCAGGTTGTCGGCCTTGTCGACCACTTTCATGACCCAGAGCATGTAGCGCAGGTCCACAGCGATGGTACGGGTGGTCGCGGTGTTGAAATCCCAGTCCGAGATTACCGAGTCCAGGGTGCCGTCGAAAGCCAGGCCCACCAGTTCGGCGCGGCTGTTCAGCACCGGTGAACCCGAGTTGCCGCCGGTGATGTCCAAGGTCGCCAGGAAGTTGACCGGAACCGAATCCAGCTTGGCTTCGTAGTACTTGTCGAACAGCTTGGCTTTGATCGCATCAATCTGCGGTTGGGTGGCGTCAAACTCGCCTTCACCGGTGTGCTTGGCTGTGATGCCACGCAGCGTGGTGAATGCGGTCCAGGCCGTGCCATCGGCGTTGCCAGCGGTGCGGCCAGCGACTTTGCCGTAGGTCACGCGCAGCGTGCTGTTGGCATCCGGGTA
>CAMLNB010000161.1 GCA_946481205.1 uncultured Kangiella sp.
ATGGTCGCTGAACTTTGCAAAATAAATCGAAGGCCGCGTTAGCGGCCTTTTTTCTATCCTCGAAACCTCCTGTCCCGGAAAGTTTCTTTGCCCGAAACTTTCGGTGCCAGAAAGGGGGTCCGCTGCGCTAGGATCACCGGCGCGTGCAGGCTCAGCCGCGCGGATCGAGACAACGGAATTTCAAGCAATGAAAGCGGTTGATGTTTGCGTGATTGGCGGTGGCGTGATCGGCTTGTTGACCGCGCGTGAGCTGGTCATGGCCGGTTGCTCGGTCACGGTGCTGGAAGCCGGTGATTGCGGCAAGGAGTCATCATGGGCCGGCGGCGGCATCGTCTCGCCGCTGTATCCGTGGCGCTATCGTCCGGCGGTCACAGCCTTGGCGTCGTATGCACAATCGGCGTACCCGCTGCTGGCCGAACAGCTGCATCGCGATACCGGTATTGATCCTGAGTGGCAGCGCAGTGGCTTGGTGTTGTTGTCGATCGCCGACAAAGCCGACGCCATCGACTGGGCACAGCAACAGGCGCGCACCTTGCTGCGTTGGCGCAGGGAAGAATTGGCGCAGGATCAGCCAGATCTGGCCGATGATGTTGAGGACGCGCTCTGTTTTCCGGACGTTGCCCAGATCCGCAATCCACGTTTGCTCAAAGCTTTGCTTGCCGATGTGAAGCGTCGTGGTGTCAGCGTGCGCACCTTCACGCCGGTACAAGGGTTTCGTCGTACGGAAACCGGTGCGATTGCCGCCGCGCTGACGGCGCAAGGTGAAGTGGTTGCGCAGCAGTTTGTGGTCTGCGCCGGCGCCTGGAGCCAGCAGATTGTGCAGACCGAGGCAGAGCATCTGCCGATTGCGCCAGTACGTGGCCAGATGCTGATGTTTGCGCCACACCCGCACCGATTGCACCGGATTGTTTTGCGTGATGGCCGCTACCTGATACCGCGGCGCGATGGCCGGATTCTGTGCGGCTCGACATTGGAGCACGTTGGCTTCGATAAAAGTACCACAGACGATGCGTACCAGAGTCTGTGGCAATCCGCAGTGCAGATCATGCCATCGTTGGCTCAGGTGCCGGTAGCGCAACACTGGGCCGGTTTGCGGCCTGGCAGTCCGGCCGGCATTCCGCGCATTGGCCGGGTTCCACAGCGGAAAAATCTCTGGCTGAACGCCGGGCATTTCCGCAATGGCATTGTGTTGGCGCCAGCGTCGGCGCGTTTGCTGGCCGACCTGCTGCTTGGGCGCGCGCCGCAAATCGATCCGGCTCCGTACCAATGGCAAGAGTCATCCTGATGCAAAAATATCGGTTTTGTTCGCACGGGCTACTGCTGTGGCTGGCGGTGCTGGGTATCAGCTTTGATGCGCAAGCAGAGCCGGATGCGCTGCGACAGCGTGTGCTGACGGCGCTGGCGATACCGTCGACGGGATTGCCGGGCAATCACTACCTGCTGCGCCGAACCGACGCTGTAAGCGGTGCGATTCGATACTCGGAATACTGGCTGGATTTCCCGCGTCATCGACTGATGCGACGTGATCTCGGTTATGACGACAAAAACAATCAGGACAACACTAGTCAAGACAACACTAGCCAAGATAAAACCAGCCAGAACGCATCAGTACTGATCTGGGCCAGTGCCAGCGAAGGTTGGCGCGAGCAGGGCGGGATTCGCACCTGCTTGACCGCAGCCGAGCGAGAGCAGGCGCTGGCCAGCTTGCGTTATCACTTTTACTACTTGTTTACGCAAGTCGAGACGGTGCTGACGGCGCAGACACCAATGCGCTGGCAAGTGCGTTCACCGTTGGTCGATGCGTTCATGATTGAGGTGGATGCGGCGGATCGCATCATCGCGCTCGATTTTGACAACGGCCGCCGTGGCAAGGAACATGACTACCGCTTGGTGAACGGGGTCTGGTGGCCGTTTCAGTTTGCTATCAGCGATCAGGATAAGCCGATTCTTCACGGCGAGTTTTCGCAGTTTGCTATCCGCAGTGTGGCTGCCGAACTGGATGACGCCAATCAGCAGCGCCTCTGTGTCGCCGCTCCAGCGGCGCCGTGACTGGCGAAGGAAAACGCTGAGCGGAGGCCGCTGCGATCATTCGAGACCAAGTTTCTGCAGCTTGTAGCGCATGGCGCGGAAACTGATGCCGAGCTTGCGCGCCGCGGCGGTTTTGTTCCAGCGACAGGCCTCGAGTGCTTCGACAATCGCATCGCGTTCGATTTTTTCCAAGTAAAGATCGAGCGGGATCTCGCCGCGCTTGCCAGGAGTCACGGCAGCCAGCGTCGCCGCATCAATGACTGGCTCGCTGCTTTCCGGTAACTGCAGATCTTCGATTTCGATCACATCGCCATCGGCCAGCGTCAGCGCCCGTTCCAGCAGGTTTTCCAGTTCGCGGATATTGCCGGGGAAGGCATATTTTTTCAGCCCGGCCAGCGCGCTTGGCGTCAAGCCCGGCTGGTTCATGCCGTGGCGTTCGGACAGCTTTTTCAGGATATGTGCCGCCAACTCGGGGATATCGTCGATACGCTCGCGCAAGCTTGGCGTGGTTACCGAGATAACATTGATGCGGTAGAACAGGTCTTGGCGAAAATGACCGTTCTGCACCAGTTCGCCGAGATCTTTGTGGGTGGCGCTGACAATGCGGACATTGATCGGAATTTCTTTTTCAGCACCGACCGGACGCACGGCGCGTTCCTGAATGGCGCGCAGCAATTTGACTTGCATCGTGATCGGCAAGTCGGCGACTTCATCCAGAAACAGCGTACCGCCATCGGCGGCCTGAAACAGGCCGGGCTTGTCGGCAACGGCGCCGGTGAAGCTGCCTTTCTTGTGACCGAAAAACTCGCTTTCCATCAGCTCAGATGGAATGGCGCCGCAGTTGACCGGAACAAACGGAGCATCGGCGCGCGGCCCAAGCGCATGAATCAATCGCGCCACCAATTCCTTACCAGTACCGGATTCACCGGTGATATGCACCGGCGCTTGACTGCGGGCGACTTTGGCGATGGTCTGCCGCAGCGCCTGCATCTTGCTGCTGGTGCCGATCAGCTGTGGCGCATCGGGCGGAAACTCAGTGACGATCTTCTCGCTCTCTGGCGTTGGCAAGGCCAGCGCATTCTTGACCAGTTCGCGCAGCACACCGAGTTCGATCGGCTTGGACAGAAAATCGAACGCGCCGGATTTCATCGCTTCGATGGCGGTTTGCATATTGCCGTGTGCGGTGATCACGGCGACCGGCAGGCTGGGGTAATTGCTCTGGGCGTATTTGACCAGCTCAATGCCGTCGCCATCGGGCAGGCGCAAATCGGTCAGGCAAAGATCAAATTTCTGCTGGCTCAGCAGTTCGCGCGCTTGCTGCAGATTGGTTGCTTCGCGGGTATCGACCCGCATGCGACCCAGCGTAATGGCCAGCAGCTCAAGAATGTCCGGTTCATCGTCAACGATCAGGGCGAGCGGTGTTTTCATCGGTTATCGTCGGTTATGGCGCGGGAATGGTTCGCTGCGCGGGAGCAAAACTGATACGGAAGCAGGTGCCGCCACTCGGGATGGGCAGGTAACTCAGCTGCGCCTGATTGGCTTCACACAACTCTCGGGCCAGATACAAGCCTAGTCCAAGTCCTTTCGAACTGGTGGTGAAGAACGGCTCAAACATTTTCTCGGCGACCTCCGGGTTAATCCCTTCACCGTGATCGATCACATCCAGAAACGGCCGGCCGGTGCTCTTGTCGAGACCGGCGTGCAACTCAAGCAAAGGCCGGTTGACCTTGCGGATACTGTAGCGCATGCCGTTTTCGCACAGATTGGTCAGCACCTGGATCAGCTGGCCAACGTCGAACAGCACGATGATATCGCGCGGCGTCACGTCCGCCAAAATCTCCGGTGCCGGGCTGCGACCCAGTTTGAAATCCTCGACGAAATTCTGCAGGAAGCTCGCCATCACGATGCGCTCCGGCTTGGATGCACGCCGCTGCGAGATCTGCAGGATGTTCTCGATGATGTTGTTCATCCGCGCCGAGTGCTTCTCGATGATATCCACCAACCGTTGATCGGCCGGGCCGATATCGGGTGATTCTTTCAGCAACTGGGCGGCGTGGCTCAGCGCCCCGAGCGGATTGCGGATTTCGTGGGCGATGGAGGCGGTCAATCGGCCAAGCGAGGCCAGTTTCATCTGGGTCGCTTGCTGGGTGGTCTTGCTGGTGTCTTCGAGAAAGACCAGCGTCAGTTGCTGATCGGTGCCGAGCCCGGTGAAGGCCGGCAGCAAATCGGGGCCGGTATTGGCCAGCCGGAACGGCTCGCCTTTCATGTCCGGGTTGCGCCGCCAATGCCGCAGTTGTTTCAGCAACGCTGGGCTGACTTCATCGAGTGGTTTTTGCTGGACGGCGTTCGGCATGCCGAGCAAGGTCCAGGCGGCGTGATTGATCAGCTGGATTTGATGCTGTTTGTCGACCACCAGAACGCCGGCATTCATGTACTGAATGATGTGTTCGTTCAGGCGCTCGAGCTTGGCGAGGCTGACCCGGCTGGCTTCGGCGGCGGCTTCGGTTTCGCGGATGCGCCGGGCCAGCATCAACGCTAGCGCCGACATGGCAAAGAAGGTCGCGCCGAGAATCCCGGTCTGGGTGAAGGTGTTGATCGAGCGATTGCCTTCGAGGAAGGACCAGGTCTGTTCGGTGACGATGGCGACGCTGGCCAACGCGGCAAACGCCAGTGCCCAGGGTCGCGCCAGGATCAGGCTGCAGGTAGTGACGCTGACGCCGAGCAGCATGCCGAGCCCGGTCGGTACCCCGCCGCTGGCGTGCATGGCCAGCGTGATGCAGGCGATATCGACCAGCACCATCATGACAACCTGAACGCGCACACTCGGCTGTCGGCGATAGAGCAGCGGAATGGTCAGCAGCGTCAGCAGCAGATAGATCGCCGTGTTGTGCCGGTACAGTTGCGGCCAGTCCTGACCGAGGAAGCTTGGGCCGAGATTCAGTTCAAACAGCAACACCATGCCGCCGGCCACCAGGAACCGGTACAGGTTGAACATGCTGAGCGCGCGCCAGGTGTAGTGCTCACGGCTGTTGGCCTGATCGCGGGCGCGGACGAAGGCGGGGATGGCTTGGTTCATTCGGTCATTGTGGACGTCGTTCTAGGTAAATGCGTCGCTACGTACAAAACTGCAGGCAGTGTCGACAAAATTACCGGCCGCTGCAAGTCTGCCTGTTCGCCAGCGCCGGGATAGGCGAAAATATGCGCCAGATTTTGCTCGTGGCGGTAACGACGTTTGTCGTGATTACGCATCGCCAGCAGCACAGATGAGGAGTGTCGGCCATGCAGATTGCATTGGCGCAAGTCAACGTACTGGTCGGTGATATTGCCGGCAACGTCGCGCGTTTGCGCAAGGCCATCACGCAGGCGAAGGCCGATGGCGCCCGCTTGCTGGTCTGCTCCGAGCAGGTCTTGTGTGCGTATCCGGCCGAAGATCTGGTGCTGCGCGCGGATTTTCAGCGGGCGATTGATCGCGGGCTGCGCGAGCTGGCCGACGCGGCGCGCGGCATTGCTGTGGTCGTCGGCCATCCGGCGCGCGACGGTGAGGTGCTGTACAACGCTGCCAGTGTCCTGCTGGATGGTCAGGTGTTGGCGAGCTACCGCAAGCAGCGTTTGCCCAATTATCTGGTGTTCGATGAAAAGCGCTATTTCAGTGAAGGCCATGAGACCTGCGTGTTTACTCTCGATGGTGTTCGTATCGGTCTGCTGATTTGCGAAGACCTTTGGTATCCAGAACCCATTGCGGCGGCAAAAGCCGCTGGTGCCGATTTTATCGTCAGCCCGAATGGTTCGCCCTGGCACCGCAGTCAGGCGGATGAGCGCGCAGCCGTATTGCAGGCGCGCGCAACGGAAACCGGCTTGCCGATCATCTATGTCAATCAGATCGGCGGGCAGGATGAGTTGGTGTTTGATGGTCGCTCGCAGGTCTGGACCGCCGCCGGCCGCATCCTGTTATGCACGCCGTTTGCCGAAGATTTGCGCCATGTCCGTTGGCAAGCCGGCAAGCTGCAGGCGCTGGCGGACAGCGCGGAGGATCTCAGTGCCGAAGCCGAGATTTATCAGGCGCTGGTGCTGGGCGTGCGCGATTACGTCCAGAAGAGCGGTTTCAAAGGTGTCATTCTCGGTTTGTCTGGCGGCATCGATTCAGCGCTGGCGCTGGCTGTTGCGGCCGATGCGCTCGGTGCCGACAAGGTGCGTGCGGTCATGATGCCGTATCACTACACCGCCGATATCAGCGTCGAAGATGCTCGCCGGCAAGCGCAAATGCTTGGCGCGCAGTTCGACATTATTTCGATAGAGCCGATGGTCAAAGCGTTTCTGGACACGCTGGCGCCACAGTTTGCCGGCACCGCTGTCGATCTGACTGAACAGAATCTGCAGGCGCGTTGCCGCGGTACGCTGCTGATGGCCTTGTCGAACAAGTTTGGTTACCTGGTGCTGACTACCGGCAACAAGAGCGAAATGGGGGTCGGTTACGCAACGCTCTATGGCGATATGGCCGGCGGTTTCGATGTGTTGAAAGACGTGCCGAAAATGACCGTGTATGCGCTGTCGCGTTGGCGCAATCGCCACGGTGAAGTGATCCCACAGCGGGTCATTGACCGGCCGCCGTCCGCTGAGCTGGCGCCGGACCAGAAAGACGAGGACAACCTGCCGCCCTATCCGGTGCTGGATGCCATTTTGGAGCGCTATATCGAGCGCGACGAAGGCCTGCCAGAAATCGTCGCGGCCGGTTTTGATGTCGCCACGGTCAAGCGGGTCATGCAGCTGGTCGATCGCAACGAATACAAACGCCGGCAAGCGGCGCCGGGACCGCGCATCAGCAAACGGGCCTTTGGTCGCGATCGGCGTTATCCGATCGTTTCGGGTTTCATCAAACAGCCGGATGACTGGCGCTGAAGCGTCGAAACCCGCAAAAGCTGCTACAGTCAGCAGACGAATACAGTTAGCAAGTGAATCGCGTGAGGGAGAGCGGAAATGAAAAAAGTCGAAGCGGTGATCAAGCCGTTCAAGCTGGACGATGTCCGGGAAGCGCTGGGCGACGTCGGCATCACCGGCATGACCGTCTGCGAAGTCAAAGGCTTTGGCCGCCAGAAGGGCCATACCGAGCTTTACCGTGGCGCTGAATACATGGTCGATTTCCTGCCGAAGGTAAAAATCGAGGTGGTCGTCGCTGACGAACTGGTTGACCGCTGCGTCGAAGTCATCATGGAAACCGCCCGCACCGGCAAGATCGGCGACGGCAAGATCTTCGTTTACGACGTTGCTCGGGTGATTCGGATTCGAACCGGCGAGGAGGATGAGGCGGCACTTTAAGTGAGCACGACAATTCGACTCATATCTGATAGCCAGCAACTCGGTGAGTTTCTAGAACAACAAGCGGCGTTGCGCGGTTGGAAGGTGGGGTTTGATACTCACTATGACGCACAGAACTGGCAATTATCCTGGTGGAGGGGACACATTCTTCATCGATTGGATTTCCAGCCGCTTCCTGGCAACATCGTAACTGTCACTCACTACACAGATAGCTTCAAGATACTTCCACGTTTCTTATGCTGGGCACACAACGTCATTCCGTTGCTTCCATACTTGGCTCATATCGAGTTTAAGCCACTCGGCAATTTACAGTTCCCATTCGAAGACAGTGATATAAAGCCTATTATTGAGGGCAGATCATTTTAGAACATCCTGCTTCTGGCAAATAGCATTATGGGTTTCGTGGCTTTGCCGCTCTACCAATCTTGCGAATGCAACTTCAACAAACAACAAGGGCCGCATCTGCGGCCCTTGTTGTTAGTGGCTGAAACTCAGCTCTCGATATCTTTCATCCGATCCGGAAAATTCAGCGCCAG
>CAMLNB010000162.1 GCA_946481205.1 uncultured Kangiella sp.
ATGAATCGGCAACCACTCTTTGATGTTTGAAAGGCGCAGTGGCGCATTGAGTGCGCGCAGGCGTGCCATGGCGTGTTGCGCTTCGGTATTTCTGCCGGCGAGGGCGTGGCTGGCGGCGGCCACCACGGCGGCAACGAGCATGCTGGGCAAATTGCCGAGCGCTTTTTCTGCCCATTCGGCCGCCGCGTCGTAATGGCCAGCAAAGAAATGCGCGAGCGCGGTGCCGGCTTGCATGCGGAACATTTCTGGGTCCAAGGGGCTGAGCCGAACGGCGTGGGCAAAGTGGGCCATGGCGTCTTGCGTTTCACCGCGGAACACGCGCAGAAACCCACCGAGAAACCACGCTGGTGCAAAGTTGGGGTTGAGTAGCACGGCGCGATCAAGCAGCGCGATGCCACCATCGATATCGCCTGCAAGATGGCCGAGCGCGTGGCCGCTGCGGGTCAGCGCCACGGCATCGTCACGGCCCAGTGCAATGGCCCGGCGCGCCAGCCGCTCGCCTTCGCTGGTTTCGCTGGCGCGGTCAGTCATCCAGCCGTTGACTTTACGCCAGACGTAACACCAGGCAGCGGCGCCATAGGCCGACGCAAAATCCGGATCGAGTTCGATGGCGCGGTAAAAAAGTGGCAACGCTTCTTCTACCACGTCGCGGCTGCCGGTGTGCAGCTTGGCCATGCCGCGCAGGTAACACTCGTACGCATCGAGGCTGTCGGTGGGTTTGCGTTTGGCGCGCTCTATCTCGGCGCGCTCCAGCTGCGGCGCAATGGCACCGACCACGCTTTCGGCGATTTGATCTTGCAGGGCAAAGATGTCATCGAGCGTGCCTTCAAAACGCTCGGCCCACAGATGCGCGCCGGTGGTGGCATCGAGCAACTGGCCGGTGATGCGCACTTTGTTGCCGGATTTGCGCACACTGCCTTCGAGCACATAGCGCACGCCCAGCTCGCGGCCCACGGCTTTCACATCCACGATTTTGCCTTTGTAGGCAAAACTCGAATTGCGGCCAATGACAAACAGCCAGCGCATCCGCGACAGCGCAGTGATGACATCTTCCACCACGCCGTCGGCGAAGTATTCCTGCTCCGGGTCGCCGCTCAGATTCTGGAATGGCAACACGGTGATCGACGGCTTGTCTGGCAGATGCAGCGCGGGTGTTGGCCGCTCTGGCTCAATGGCACGCGGTTGAGGGACTGATGTGGCAACAAGCTGCGCGGCCGGCGCGGCCACGGTGACGTCACCAACAAAGCGAAACCCTTTGCGCGCCACGGTGCGGATCAGGCGCTGCTCGGAGCCGGTGTCGCCAATGGCTTTGCGCACGGCGTTGATGTGGCTGGTGATGGTGGATTCGGACACGATGCGGCCGGCCCAGATGGCCGCCAGCAGATCGTCTTTGCTGACGACGTGATCGCGGTGGCGGACGAGGTGCAGCAACAGATCAAAAACTTGCGGGCCGAGCGCAACGGTCTGCCCGTGCCGGGTCAGTTCCCGGCGCTCTGCATTGAGCTCGCAGTCTTCAAACTGAAAATGCACGGTTGGGTCCTTGGGTGTGTGGGTGTTGTGTCCGATTCGCCCAGCCGCCTTCTCTCGGAATTCTCCCCCTCTCCCCAACCCCTCTCCCGCAAGGGGCGAGGGGCTTTCTGCTCGTTACAGCCGCCGACAAATTCTGCGGAGGGGCCTTTCTTTTTCGGGAGGGTCTCTCTAAGCGGCTTTGCTGGGTGGTGTCGGGACCACCGGGGCGACCGTTCAAGTGTACTGGACTTGCTCTGCCACAGCAGCGGGCGGGCGTCGCCGGTGACGGCCCGGAGGTGCAAGCCCGGCACAGCAAGCCAGCCTGCGCGCCACACACAACCGCCTTGGACAGAAAACCAAGCTTTCTTGGAGGTCAATTCAAGGCGGCTGCGACGACTTCCTGCACCGCTGGGCGCAGGCTGCACTGGCGTCGACGGCACTGGGCAAGGTCGGCAACAGCGGAGAGCAAAAAATGAAAATCGTGGTGATTGGCGGCACCGGCCTTATCGGATCACAACTGGTGAAGAACCTGCGCGAGCGCGGCCACGATGTGCTGGCGGCTGCCCCCAGCTCTGGCGTGAACACCATTACCCGCGAGGGGCTGGCCGAAGCGATGAACGGCGCGCACGTGGTGGTGGATGTGGCGAACGCGCCGGTGTGGGAAGACCAGGCGGTGCTGGAATTTTTTGAAACCTCTGGCCGCAATCTGCTGGCGGCGGAAGTGGCGGCCGGTGTGGGCCACCACGTGGCGCTGTCGATTGTCGGCAGTGAACGGTTGCCCGACAACGGTTACTTCCGGGCGAAAGTTGCGCAGGAAAACCTGATCAAGCGCTCCGGCATTCCGCACACCATTTTGCGCGCCACCCAGTTCTTTGAGTTTATTGGTGGCATTGCTCAAGCGGCGACGGTGGGCAACGAGATTCGTTTGTCACCAGCGCTGATGCAGCCAATTGCCTCTGCGGATGTCGCGGCGGCACTGACCGACATCGCGCTGGCGCCACCGGTCAACGGCACGGTGGAAGTCGCCGGCCCGGAAGCACTGCCAATGGATGAACTGGTGCGGCGTTATCTGCGCGCCACGCAGCGCGCTACCCAGGAAAACACGAAAGACGGCCCGAAGGTCGTGGCGGATGTGCGGGCGCGTTATTTCGGCTCCGTGCTGGATGACCGCTCACTGACACCGGGCAACCACGCGCGATTGGGTGCGCTGCGTTTTGACCAATGGTTGGCGCAGGCATCGGCTGGCGCGCCGCGCTGATGCACTCGCAAACCTGCTCGCAAATTCACTCGCCAATCAATTGATTCCCCACTGTGGCCAGCACCTGCTGGCCCACCTGAAAGGAGTATTGCAATGCTTACCCGAATTCTCACCACCGTTGCGACCACCGCGCTGCTGGTAACCGGCGCCGTAGCAGCTGATCAGCATTCCGGAAATGTCAAAGTGGTGTTTGAACAGCCACTGCCAAACGTCCCCGGCAAGAGCATCAAAGGCGTGTTGGTCGAATACGGGCCGGGCGGCTCGTCGCCGTCGCACACGCACCCTGCTACCGCGTTCATTTACGCAACCGTGCTGGAAGGCGCGATTCGCAGCAGCGTCAACGGCGCGCCGGAGAAGATCTACCGCGCTGGCGAAAACTTCTATGAAAACCCCGGCGATTTTCACGGCGTGAGTGCCAATGCCAGCAAAACCGAACCGGCACGTCTGTTGGCGGTGTTCGTGCTCGACAGCAATGAACGTGAGATCACCACACCGGCAACGAAACCGGCCGGCGCCAAGCACTGATCCGGTGAGAGGCCAGCACACGGCAGATCACTGCGGTGTGCTGGCCGCCGAGGTCGCAGCGACGAAACCACAGCACGGCCGCCGTGATTCAGTTGTCACCCATGTGCGGCTGCGCGGGTGAGTGCGTTGCATTACTTGCCCGCGGGGTGAGCAACGGCACCAGCATCGGGACTTCGCGCCGGTACGCGGCGTAGCGTTCGCCGAGTTGGCGCACCAGATCGCGTTCTTCAAACTGGATGGCGATCAGAATGTAGGCAGTCATGGCGGCAGCAAACAGCAAATGCCCGACGCTCATCGCCGGCCCGCCCCAGAACGCCAGAATGAAACCCAGGTACAGCGGGTGGCGCACGACGCGGTAGATCAGCGGGGTGACGAAACGCGGTTTTGCTTCATCACGGCCGGCGAACTGGCGCCAGACCTGCTTGAGTCCGAACAGATCGAAATGATCGATCAGGAATGTGGCGATCAGTACCAAGCCGAAACCGCCGGCGAACAGCGCCCAACCAATCAACTGCCCTGCGCCACTCTCTGCCGACCAAAGCAGATCCGGGATTGGGCGCCACTGCCAGTACAGCAGCATCAGCATCACGCTGGCGCACAGCACATAAACGCTGCGCTCGGCAGCGGGCGGCAGCTGGCGCTTGAGCCAGGCTTTGAAACCGGTACGCGCCATGACGCTGTGTTGCATGCCGAACAACAGAATCAGCAGCAGATTGATCACAACCGCCAGCGCGACCGGGCCATCGGCGCCGCCGGCATCGATGGAACGCGGCACCAGATCGGCGAGCGCGGGAAGCATTTCAACGAGCGGCGTTGCCTGCAGGTTGCCAACGAAAGCGATCAGGTACAGAAAAGTCGCGAAGAATACGGCGTACGTCACGACGCCAAAGAGAAGAATGCCAAGACGACGCATGTGTCGATCTCCACTGAAAAGGAGCCATCAGCTTGAAAGGAGCCGTCAGCTTGGCGAGGCGCACCACAACGGCCCATGAGCCACGCGACTCAATTCAGCGGGCGGACCCGGCACGGGCCGGGACAAATGTCCCGACTTGGCATCAGCCTGTCCCGGTTGGCGTGGCCACACCGGCCTTGACGATGGCCTGCGCGCGGTTGGCCACACCGAGTTTGCGGTAGACGCTGGACAGGTGATTGCGCACGGTCTTCTCGCTGATGAACAGCTGGGCGCCGATCTCGGCATTGCCCATGCCGGCACGCAGCAAATCGAGAATGTGCCGCTCGCGTCGGGTCAGTGGGGCTTCATCGGCGGGGCGCCGATCATTGCGGGCAACGCCGGTGAATTCGCGCACCGCACGCTGAAAGGTTTGCCAGGCTGGTTCGTGCGCCAGCAGCACATGGTTACGCGAATCGAGCTCGACGAATTCCGCCCCCGGAATGCCTGACGCCAACACGTGGCCCTCGGCTGCGGGCACCACTTCATCGTGACTGGCGTGCAGCACCAACGTTGGCACCCGCACTTGTGGCAACAGATCCACGATGTTGGTGCGTGCTCGCGCTTCCAGTAAGCGCACCGCCATGGTCGGCGTCACGCTGATGCGGCAGAGCTCGTTGAACCAATCGAGCTGCTCGTGGCTGCCCTCGGGCACAAAGCGCGCGGTGAACACTTGGCGGAACAGCGGGTTCTGATTGCCCCAACCGAGGCGCACCATTTCCAGCAGGGCTCGGTAGTGCTCAGCATGGCGTTCACCACGCAGCAAAGCGCCACGGGCGTAACCGCCGTACAGAATCAGCTTGTCCACGCGCTCCGGATGGGCAATGGCGTAACGGATGGCGGCTGCCGCGCCTTGCGAGATGCCGAGCAGGATCATCGGCTTGGTGATGTGGGCCGCTTCGACCACCGCCTCCAGATCACCCAGCCAGTGCCGCTCGTTGACATCTTCCACCTGCGAACCGGACAGGCCGCAACCGCGTTCGTCGAAGCGCACAAAGTCGAAGTGATCAGCGAAGAACGCCACCCAGTGCCGCCACGCCGGGCTGTCCAGGTCGTAGCGCAGATGCGTCATCCAGTTCGCGGCTTTGACCAGCGTGGGCCCGCCACCGCAGCGCGCCCACGCGAGCGGCGTGCCGTCTGAAGCCCTGGCGATGTGGATGCGCTGGCGCATGGTTCGACCGTGCGATGGCAGTAGCGCCGGATGGTAGCGCAACCACCCGGTGAGGACCATTTGCCACCGGGCCATACGCTGGGTGAGGAAATCCCGGCTGCGCTCACACCCCGAGCGGCTGAGGACGGGGGCAACCACAAAAAGCAACCAAAAGGTTGCAAATGACAAAGCTTGGCGGTATGGTGGCCATACGCAACCATTCAGTTGCTTTTTAGGAGCCGCGCCATGGAACACTACCGACAACGTCTTGTGCTGAACGCCACCCCGGCGGCGGTTTATGCCGCGCTGACCGAAGCCCGCGGCCTGCGCGGCTGGTGGACCGGGGATTGCGACGTGGAAAACCACGTCGGCGGGCACCTGAAGCTGCGCTTCGGGCCCAACTACAAAACCCTGCGCATCGAGCAGCTGGTACCGGGCCGCGAAGTGCGCTGGCATTGCACGGCGGCGCACATCGCCATTGGCGAATTCACCCGCCGGGATGAATGGGTGGGTACAGAATTGCAGTTCCGGCTGAGCCCGCAAGCCAATGGTCAGACCCGGCTCGACTTTGAGCACATCGGTCTGGTGCCGTCGTTTGAGTGTTACGGCTTGTGCAGCGAAGGCTGGCAGCATTTTCTGACCAGCTTGCAGCAGTATGTCGCGACCGGTCGCGGCACGCCGTATCAGCAGCCCAGCACAACCGCCGCCACAGCGTAATGGCCACCTCCCCTCAACGGACCGAACAGGAGCACGTCACCATGAGTACCGTTCTCGACAGCAAGCCGACCGAAAGCAATCAGATTGAGCGCCAAATTTTGATCAACGCGCCGCGGGCGCGGGTCTGGCAAGCGTTGACCAATGCCGAACAATTCGGCCGCTGGTTTGGCGCCAAGCTGGAAGGCCAGCAGTTTGTGGTAGGCCAGCGCACACGCGGCCAGATCACCATTTGTGGTTTTGAAAACGTCTGGTTTGATGTGATGGTTGAGCGTGTGGAACCACAACAGTTCTTTTCCTACCGCTGGCACCCGTATGCGATCGACCCGGCCGTGGATTACGACAAGGAAGAACCGACACTGGTGACGTTCACCTTGAACGACGCGGCCAACAACAGCACGCTGGTTTCAATAGTAGAATCTGGCTTTGATAAGGTGGCCCCCCAGCGCCGGCTCGAAGCGTTCCGGATGAACAACCGTGGTTGGGACCAACAATTGAACAACCTTGCGCGATATGCCAGCCAATAACGACATCACAGCCTCCGCGGACGCGCGCAGCGACTTGCCTGCCCTCGTCCGCTCCAGCGAGGCACTCGCCAGCATTTTTGCTGCGCTCGGCGACCCGACGCGTTTGAAGTTGGTGGCCGTGCTCTGCGCGGGCGGTGCGTTTTCGATTGCGCAACTGACCGAAACCACCGACATCAGCCGGCAAGGTGTCACCAAGCATCTGCAGGTGCTGGCGCAAGCCGGCATTGTCCGCGATGTGAAAATGGGCCGTGAGCGGCTCTGGCAACTCGACCCCGCGCAAATTGAAGAAGCCAAGCGCACGCTGGAAATCATCGGCCAGCAGTGGGATGTGGCCTTGAACAAACTGAAAGCATTTGTTGAAGCAAGCTGAGCGCTGGCATCACCGATGCGACCACTGCACGCACAAAAGAAAACCCGGCCTTGGCCGGGTTTTCTTGTTTCAGCGTTGCATTTATTTCAGCAGCGCCAGTTGCTTCTCGGCCACTTTGGCCGGCAGCGGAATGTAGCCGTCTTTGACCACCACTTCCTGACCGGCCTTGCTCATGATCATCTTGAAGAATTCGATCTCCAGCGGGCTCAGCGGCTGGTTCGGTTTCTTGTTGACGTAAACGTAGAGGAAGCGCGACAGCGGGTACTCACCGCTGATGGCAGTCGCTTCACTGGCTTCGACGAACGGCTGGCCCGCTTTGGCAGCCAGCGGCAGCGCGCGGACACCCGAGGTGCGGTAACCAATGCCCGAGTAGCCGATGGCGTTCAGCTGGCCGGAAACCGACTGCACCACCGAAGCGGAACCCGGTTGCTCGGCAACGGTGTCACGGAAGTCGCCTTTGCACAGCGCTTCTTCCTTGAAGTAACCGTAGGTGCCGGAAACCGAGTTGCGGCCGTAAGCAGCAATGCGCTGCGTGGCCAGGTTGCCGGTGATGCCGAGATCACCCCAGGTTTGCACGTCTTTCGGGAAACCGCATTTGCGGGTCTTGGAGAAAATGGCATCGATTTCGGCCATGGTCAGGCCTTTGACCGGGCTGTCTTTGTGCACGAACACGGCGAGCGCGTCGATGGCGACGGCGATCTTGGTCGGCTTGTAGCCGTGCTTGGACTCGAACGAGGCGATTTCATTCGACTTCATGGCGCGGCTCATCGGGCCCAAATTGGCAGTGCCTTCGGTCAGCGCGGTCGGCGC
>CAMLNB010000163.1 GCA_946481205.1 uncultured Kangiella sp.
CGCACTCAATGCGCCACTGCGCCTTTCAAACATCAAAGAGTGGTTGCCGATTCATAGGCCGGAAGATTTTGCGCGGCTGTCAGAAGGGTTGCGGTTGGCGGGGTTGCCGGAGTGATATCCGGTTGGGTGAGCGGTCATCACTCATCGGATGTTGAACCTTTCTAGCCCGGATGCAGCGTAGCGAAATCCAGGGACTCTCCGAGTGTCACCCCGGATTCCATTTCATTCCATCCGGGCTACGCTTGCTGTTGTTGGGGGTAGCGATGGCGAGGGTGATAGCGCCAGCGTTAATCAATGAGGAACACCCATGCAAACCATCCTGGGCGCTACCGGCCAAATTGCGGTGGAACTTGCGCGCGAGTTGCGGCGCAGCCACACACCTGAATTGCGGCTCGTCAGCCGCAACCCACGCAAAGTCAATGACACTGACACCGTGGTGACGGCAGATCTGCTCAATGCCACGCAGACCGCAGAAGCGGTCAAGGGCAGTGACATCGTCTATTTCACAGCCGGCCTGCCGCCGGATACCGCGCTCTGGCAAACACAGTTTCCGGTCATGCTGAAAAACGCCATGGATGCCACGCGCGCTGCCGGTGCCAAATTTGTGTACTTTGATAACACCTATATGTATCCGCAAGATGCACGGCTGCTTACCGAAGACGCGCCCTTTGAACCCGTTGGCCGCAAAGGCAAAATACGAGCCGACATGGCCACCGCCGTGCTGCAGGAGATAGCGCGAGGTGAAATTCCGGTTGTCATTGGTCGGGCACCGGAGTTTTACGGCCCCGGTAAAACACAGAGCATCACCAACCGGCTCATCATCGACAACATCAAAGCCGGCAAGAAAGCACGCGTGCCAGTGCGGGACGATGTTCGCCGCACCCTGATCTGGACGCCCGATGCGAGCCGGGCATTGGCGCTACTGGGCAACACGCCGGACGCGTTCAATCAAACCTGGCACCTGCCCTGTGACGATAATCGCCTGACCTACCGGCAATTCGTGGAGCTGGCGGCGGCAATTTTTGGCACCGCGCCGTCATACCATGTGCTGAGCAAATGGGCGCTGACAGCCGCCAGCGTGGTCTCCAAACCGGTGCGCGAGCTTCGCGAGCTGCTGCCTCGTTACGAGCAAGACAACCGCTTTGACTCGACAAAGTTCAAACGCCGATTTCACGAATTCAACGTAACGACATATCGCGAAGGCTTGGAGCAGATCCAGCGCGAGTCGAGTGGCACAGTCACTTAAACGCCAGACCATGGCGCGCCTGCGCGCACTCAATGCGCCACTGCACCTTTCAAGCATCAAAGAGTGGTTGCCGATTCATCGGCCGGAAGATCCGGTGCGACTTTCAGAAGAGTTGCGATTGGCTGGATTGCCGGAGTGATATCCGGTCGGGTGACCGGCCATCACTCAGCGGATGTTGAACCTGTTTAGTCCGGATGCAGCGTAGCGAAATCCGGGGGCTCTTCGAATGTCACCCCGGATTCCATTTCATTCCATCCGGGCTACGCTTGCTGGGAAGATAATGAACGGTCGCCATCCCTATAGCTCGTGATCTGGCTCGTCACTTGCTGGCTGAAGTGTTGAGTACATCTTCTTGAGCAACGGTTCGACCATGTTCTCGATGTCGGTCCAGTCATCTTTTCTCAGTAAAGAATATTTTTCTTCCAAGAGGAGCACTTTGTCGAACGGGAAGTCCGTTGGAGATTCAAGCCCAACAATTAGTTGCGTTCCTTCCGGCAAATCCTTGGCAATAAATTGGAGCACGGCGGGGAGGTTGATATCGTCCTGAGCCTGCTGGTTTGGTGAATCAATGACGATCGGGATGTCATAAGTTCCGGTCGAGCCATGGCAAGTTCGCCACAATGCAGCGTAATAGGCCAGAATTGATCGAGGCCCTCCGCTTCCGGAAAGGTCCGGTCGTCCGGTCAGTTTCATCTTTGATGCGTCGACTGCGGGCAGCTTCAATGCGTAGCGTCCGCTCGCATAATGTGATCTGAATTCATCCAGAATCTCCCTCGTGCGCTTAGCCGTGCGTAGGGCTTTCATTCGTTCATCCAATGCGTCGATAATTCCTAGGGCACTATCAATAGTTTCACGAAGTTTGCTTCGCTCCACGTTGAAGGCCGCAAATGCATTTTCCGCCCCCAAACTGTCGACGACATCCCGAAACTTAAGCTCTCCTCTGCGAGTATCCAATAGCTTAGAAATGCTCTGATATCTACCGCTAAGAGTGTCGAGTTCGGCTAATGCTGCCTCGCTTCGCCGTTTTACTTGGCTTGCGTCATCCCGGAGGCGGCCAGATAACTCTCGTAGCACGCGAGCATCCTCGGAAAAATTGAGAAAATCGAGGAATGACTTGGTGTGCTCCGCATTGCAGGTTGGACAAATAAGCGGCCCTGAGTTTTCATGCCGAAGATAATTTGCGTCATTGTCATGTGCGGCGATGGCCTCGTCAGCCAAGCGAATTTGTTGCTCCAAGCTCGAAAGCAGATCTTGCTCGCGAACGGCGACACTTCTCAGAACTTCCTGTCTCTTATTTAGCTCGATTACCTCCTTTGTCAACTCAGCAATTTCATCTGCAAAGTTGTCGGGATTGATCTTCGGGCCAGACAGCGGTAGCGTACGGCTAAATCGCTCCATCGTACGCTCAAGAAGCTTTTGCTCGCGGCGATAGTCTTCTAGGAGCTTAGACTCCTGACCCTTCTCAGCTTTGGCTCGATAGTACCCAGGAGGGCATACGCCGGTGAAATACTCCAAGATAGCGCTATAAGGTGAGCTAAATCTCTTCAGTCCGTCAAAGGTATTCCAATCAGACTGCCAGCTACCGTCCTGATTGATGTAGAAGGGTAGGAAGAAACATGCAGGGTCAGCTGGCTGAACCTCAGACTCTTTTTTATCTGGAAAAACGAGGTTGAAATCAGCAATCTCACAGAATGCTCTCGACCAGTCTCCGAAATTCGATGTCGCAACGATCACTTCGTTGTCTACATTGAATAACGCACGTCGCCCGCTCTGATGTAGTGCGAAGAATTGGCGCCCATCGATTGAAAACTGCAGTAAGGTGGCCGTGTTGTTGTCCCATGACTCCAGCCTGCCATGAGGCTTTGCTCCAAGTGTTTCAAACAGACTTCGAATCAGGCTCGTTTTTCCAGTGTGATTCCTCCCCTGAATCAGGTTTTTCCCGGGGTGAAATTTCACGTGTTTTGCCTTCTTGTCTCGATGCGAGAGAAGCCAGATATTTTCGAATCGAAAGTTTTTCATAGTTTTTAGTTCTCAAGCTGCGTATGAGTAGTCTCAGTTCTGGTCCACGCATTTTTTTATTGCCCTCATTGCAAATCGAGCAAGAAGCTCGGGGTCGCGAACGTGGCTAAACCTCTTCTTCAGCTCAGCTAACGCGTCATCGAAATACGGCCGCAGTTTGGAGTCAGGTTTTTTGGCTTCAAGCCAGGCATCACAAAAATCACGAATGCTCTGACTAATGGCAGGGTTAGCTCCCACAAGTTGCTCCCGGATAACTCTTGCTGCTTCTGCACGTATTCCGGTAACTAACATGAAATCCATTCCTTCGTTTTGCAACTGGTTAAGCCAGTCTTTTAAGTAGGCCGAATAATCGGGGATTTCCTCCAGCGCACAAAGAGCAGATATGAAGTCCTGCCTTGAGAACCCCCTCTGCTTCACCAACTCATCGAATGATGAACATGTGTTGGTGTGGCGACTCAATGGAGAAATCTTCAAATAAAGAGCCTCTACAAACGATGCGGCCTGACCTGCATGACGAGGGCTGCGATTCATCAATAGCGCAAGCGCTGACGTGATTACATGACTACTAGGCTCATCAGGATGGATGGCTACCTTCTGGAGCTTGAGCTTGTTTAAGTCTGGGGTTGGGGAGCCGGTTACGCTCAACGATTGAAGCGCTTGTGTCAGTAACTGGACATGCTCTGGGGCAGCATCAGCCAACGAACAAGGCATAGATGTCGCTGCATTTCCCCCAGTTGTAAGGGGAACATCGCAGCCAGCGTTTGAGATGAAGTAAGCCTCAACAGGTAGTTGATTGAAAGCCGCAATGCTAAAATGTAGCTTTCCTATGGGGCTGTTTCCGACCTTTTTGAACGCTGAAGCATCAGGGGTCTTGCTTTTTCTCTTCGATGGCGCCGCAGTCCCTGTTAGGGTGGGCCAAGTCCATTCTCCACGATCCTTTTTCTTTACTTGATAAATGCGTACACGGGTCGGGGAAACTCCTGAATCAAGCTCAGTGATATCTTGTATAGCTTGGAATAGGAGCAAGAAGTCCGACTCTTTGGATTGCTCCATTTCCACCATTCGGAGTACAGCCCACCAGCGCTGAAAGTCTACACCCTTCTCGCCGTGCCCCCCTCCCGTCTCGGTGATGCCTGGTTTGTTCGCTACGTGCAACACCTCGGCAGTGCCAGACGTTATGATCAAAGCATCTCTCCAAATGGTTTCTATTTGCCATCAACAGCAGCATCAGCATACAGGTGACTTTTGCAGGAGTGTAGAAGCGGTCGGGCTAGATCGGCAACTTTCTGGATTCCGATGAGTTGTATGGAGTGATGCATCGCAGCATTGAGGCACCTTCTCGCAATGTCTCATACCTTAACTGTTCCATCGGTTTGGATGTCGAAACATTTGGCAGCTAATGATTAGGCATGAATTTGGGGGCTACTACCGGCCGAAACCAGAAATCAGCTATCGATGCATTAACGGCTGACTCCACCTCATTCCACTTCCATTTTTGCGCTGCGCCGCAGCACTTGCGGTGGCTGCCCGAAGGCACGCAGGAAGGCGCGGCGCATGCGCTCCGGATCGGCGAAGCCGGTTTCAGCGGCAATTTCATCGATCGTGTGGCGGCTTTGCTCCACCATGACGCGCGCTGCTTCGATGCGCAGGTGCTCCACGGCTTTGGCGGGGGATTGGCCGGTTTCGGCGCGGAAGGCGCGGCTGAATTGGCGGGGGCTGAGGTGCGCGGCGCTGGCGAGTTCTTCCACCGTCAGCGGTGCGCGCAGATTGCGCCGGGCATAGGCCAGCGCGAGCTGGATGCGGTCGGATTTGGCATCCAGCTCCAGCAGCGCCGAGTGTTGGGATTGGCCACCGGCGCGGCGGTGGTAGACCACCAATTTCTGCGCCACGTTGCGCGCCAGTTCTGCACCAAAATCTTTTTCGATCATGCCGAGCGCGAGATCCACACCTGCGCTCATGCCGGCTGATGTCCAGATGGGCCCATCGATGATGAAGATGCGGTCTTCTTCCAGCCGCGCGTCGGGAAATTGTTTTTGTAAGGAGCGGGCATGAAACCAATGGGTGGTCACGCGCCGCCCGGCCAACAAACCGGTTTCCCCCAGGATGAACGCGCCGGTGCAAACCGAGGCGGTGCGTCGGGCGGATGCGGCCACATCGCGCAATTGCGTGAGCAAGCCGGGCGAAGAGGGCTCGGGAAACAGCAGGCCGGCGACGATCAGCGTGTCCACTTTCTGCTGCGCCAAGGGCTGCGTTTCGATGGCGACGCCAAAGGAGTTGGTCACCGCGCCGCCGTGCTCGGACAGCAGGCGCAGCTCATACAGCCGCTCCTTGGCCGTGACATTGGCCAGCTCAAACGCCGAAACCGGCGCCAAGCCCATGATTTGAAAGCGATTTGGCACCACAAACCCAACGGTGAGCATGGTGGGAACCTCCGAAGGCCGGGCCGGAATGGCCGACATGGCAATGGCATAAAACGAGGTATATACGACATTTACGCCATAAGCAAGCGGGCCTAGAGTCTGCACCACACCGGTATCCCCGGCAGCAGGAGCCCACTATGAACACTCGCATCCACAACGGCACCGCCCTGATCACCGGCGCCTCGTCCGGTATCGGCGCCATTTATGCCGACCGACTGGCCCGCGCCGGCTATGACCTGATTCTGGTCGCCCGCCGTGCCGACAAACTCCACACCCTGGCGCAGACGCTGACCAACCGCACTGGCCGCTCGGTGGAAATTCTCACCGCCGATCTGACCCAGCCGGCCGATTTGGCCAAGGTCGAAGCGGTGCTGAAAACCGACGCCAGCATCACGCTGCTGGTCAACAACGCTGGCGTCGCCTCAACAGCACCGTTGCTGCAAGCCAACGTCGACGACATGGAGCGGATGATCACGCTCAACGTGACGGTGCCGACACGGCTGGCTTACGCCGTAGCGCCGGCGTTTGTGGCACGCGGTCGCGGCACGATTATCAATATCGCCTCCATCGTTGCGCTGGCGCCGGAATTGCTCAACGGCGTGTATGGCGCCAGCAAGGCATTTGTGTTGGCGCTGTCGCAGTCATTGCATCACGAGTTGGCGGACAAAGGCGTGCGCGTGCAAGCCGTGTTGCCCGGCGCCACCGCAACCGATCTCTGGGCTACCGCCGGCGCGTCGCTCGCGCAATTGCCCCCTGAGATCGTTATGACCGCGCCGGTAATGGTTGACGCCGCTCTTGCCGGTTTGGCGCAGGGCGAGTTGGTGACCATTCCGTCACTGCCCGACGTCACGCAGTGGGACGCGTTTGAGCACGCACGCAAAGTGCTGGGCCCCGGCCTGTCGCGTTCTGCGCCGGCAGCGCGCTACCACGTGAGCGAAAGTTGATCGCGCGTTTTTCAGATTTTGAATGAGAGGAGCCATGCCATGACCACCGAACTGAAACGCAAAATCGCCTTCGCGCTGTCGATGGGCGTTGTCACCACCGGGATCATTTCGTTCACGTTAATCGTGCTCAACCGCGGTCTGTCGGACGGTTTTCTGTTCGCCTGGCTGCGTTCGTGGGCCGCGGCTTACCTGATTGTGATTCCGGCGATTTTGCTGATTGGCCCGCGCTTGCAGGCGCGGATTGATCGCATCCTTTCTTGAGATTGGCATTTCCTGAATGTGTCTTGCGTTACCCGCATTCACATCACGCACCCAAGCAACACCAACTTGGGCAACACCAACCCGAGCAACATGTAGCAGAGAGTCATCATGATCAATCACATTGATAAAGTTGTTTACACCGGCAAGACCCACACCACCGGCGGCCGTGCCGGCCATTCGCAAAGCGATGACGGCCGCCTCGTCATCGACCTTTCGCCTCCGGGCAGCAACGGCCCCGGCACCAATCCCGAACAATTGTTTGGCGCCGGTTGGTCCGCGTGCTTTCTCGGCGCCATCGGCAAAGCGGCGGCGGCAGCCAAAGTCGCATTGCCGGCCAATGCCGCCGTTGATGCCGAGATCGATCTGGGCCTTGGTGGCGATGCGTACTTCCTCGCCGCGCGGCTCAAGGTGAGCCTGCCGGGCATCGACCGCGCAGTTGGCGAGTCGCTGATCAAAACCGCGCACCAGATCTGCCCGTACTCGAAAGCCAGCCGTGGCAATATCGACGTCGACATCACGCTGGTTTGACAGCGCATTCACACCCGTACATGGCCTCCAGCCGGAGGCCGTGTACTGACGGAGGCTTTATGAACACGATTACCCGTTGGGCGCCCATTGTCGTGCTGGCCAGCAGTGGTTTTGCAAGCCCGGTGGCTCACGCACAAGACATCACCCGACATGATCTGCAACGGCATGCGCTTTCTGCGCCGGGCCGCGAAGTGGTGCAGGTGCTGGTCCGCTTTGCGCCGGGCGTAACGGCGGCCAACCATAACCACCCCGGCGAAGAAATTGTTTATGTCACCGAAGGTGAACTGGAATACCGCCTCGAAGGCCAGCTGCCCGTTACCTTGAAAGCCGGTGAAGTGCTGTTTATCCCTTACGGCGTAAACCATGAAGTGCGCAACGTCGGTAAAGGCA
>CAMLNB010000164.1 GCA_946481205.1 uncultured Kangiella sp.
CCAATAACCAATAAATTGTGGATTTGATCCATATCTATTGCGAATCATTCGCATTTGCTAATAGGATCGCGTCGCGTTTGCTTTCCCTAGCCTACCCGGAGCCTCCTATGTCCCGCCGTCCCGCGCGTAGCCGCCTCGCCGCGCCTTCCGCCCGCCCGAGCCGCATCGCCACTGCGCTGCGCCATACCCTGTCTGTATCCCTGCTGGCGACTGCCCCCATGTGGGCCTTCGCCGCTGAAACCGAGTCCGTCGACGCTGCCAAGCCACAGGAAACCACGCTGAAAACCGTCGTGGTGAAAGCCGCGGGCGAACAGAGCGCCACCGAGCCGGTGACCGGTTACGTCGCCAAGCGCACGGCATCGGCCACCAAAACCGACACCCCCGTGGTTGAAACCCCGCAAGCGATTTCCGTCGTGACGCCGGATCAGATCCGTGATCAGGGCGCCCAGAACGTTCAGGACGCGCTGCGTTATGTCGCCGGCGTGCGCAGCGAGCCGTACGGCCTCGACAGCCGTGGCGACTGGTCGATGATCCGCGGCGCCGAGCCGGTAGTGTTTGCCGATGGCCTGCAGCAGACCTTTGGCTACTACGCCAGCTCGCGTCCGGACCCATTCACGCTGGCCCGCATCGATGTGCTCAAAGGCCCGTCGTCAGTGTTGTACGGTCAAGGCACCGTCGGTGGCATCGTCAATCTGCAAAGCAAACGGCCACAAGCCGAACAGCAAGGCGAGCTGCAAATGCAACTCGGCTCGTTTGATCGTCGCCAGCTCGCGGCCGACATCACCGGCGCCGCCAATGACGACGAAACGCTGTTGTACCGTTTCATTGCCGTGCAGCGCGACAGCGACACCCAGGTCAAGCACGTGCAGGATGATCGCGTGGTGCTGGCGCCGTCGATTACCTGGAAGCCGACCGATACCGTCGAGTGGACGCTGCTGCTGCATTACCAGAAAGATGAAACCGGTTCGAGCACACAATTTCTGCCGCATGCCGGCACCGTGCTGCCAGCGCCGAACGGTTTGCCGGACATTCCCTACGACGTGTTCATGAGCGAGCCTGGCTTTGACGAATACGACACCGAGCAAACGTCGCTCACGTCGTTGCTGTCGGTACAGCTCAATGATCACTGGCAACTGCGGCAAAACCTGCGCTATGCCAACAGCGAAGTCAGCTACCAAACCCTGTATCCGGCGTTTCCGCCGCAGTTGCAGCCAAATGGCGATATCGACCGCGTGTTCTGGATCGCCAAACCGGAGCTCGACTACCTGACCGTTGATCATCAATTGCAAGCCAACTTTGCCAGCGCAGGTCTGCAACAAACCTGGCTGTTCGGCATTGACTATCAGGACGCGACAACCAACCGCGATTGGGCTTATGGCGCCGCGACACCGCTGAACGTCTACAACCCGGTTTACGGCAGCTTCACACCGCCGAGCACGCTGTTCACCGATCCGGAAAACACCGTCAGCCAACTTGGCATTTACGCCCAAGCGCAACTGACCTTCAGCGAGCGCTGGATCACCACGTTCGGTGTTCGCCACGACAAAACCGAAAACGAAGTCGAAAACGCCGGCAGCCAGAAAGATGACGCCACCTCGTCACGCGTCGCGCTGATGTACAGGGCCGGCAATGGCTGGCATCCGTACCTCAGCTACGCCGAATCGTTCCGGCCGCTGATTGGTCTGGATGTGTACGGTGAGGCGTTCAAACCGCTCGAAGGCGAGCAAGTCGAAATCGGTGTGAAGTATCAACCGGACGGCAGCAACAGTCTGGTCACTGTCTCAGTTTACGATTTGAGCGAAAGCAACCAAACCGTTGACGTGGTGGTCGGTGGTGTACTCGGTCAGATCCAAACCGGCGAAGGCGAAGCACAAGGCATTGAGCTCGAGTCGCTGCTGCAGGTCACCAACGATTGGGCGTTGATCGCCAACTACAGCTACACCGATACCGAAGTAAACGACGGCCCACGCCTCGCCTCCGTCCCGGAGCGAATGGCGTCGTTGTGGAGCCAACACCGATTTGCCATTGCCGGCCTCAGCGGCTTCCGCGCCGGGCTTGGTGTGCGTCACATCGGCGACAGCTGGGATGGCACCGATCAGCTGAAAACCCCGGGCGTCACGCTGTACGACGCAATGTTCGGTTACGACGTCGGCGCGCTCGGTTTCACGCTGACCGTCAACAACATCGAAGACGAAACCTACTACACCACCTGTCTGGCGCGTGGTGACTGCTTCATCGGCAGCAAGCGCAATGTGGTCGGCACCGTCAGCTACCAGTTCTGATCGCCCTCGCGGCGACCCAGACACAGTCACTCCCTGCAACCCCGCCCGGTCTCCGGGCGGGGTTCTGTTGCTTTAGAGGGCTTCATCATGCGCATCAACCAGCGCTTCTGGTTTCTGCTGCACGGTTGGTTTTCGCTGCCAATCTGGCTGCTGTTTTGTTTTATCTGCCTGACTGGCACCATCGCCGTGATCAGCCATGAACTGACCTGGCTGACCAACCCGCTTGCACGCGCCGAGAATCCACAGAATCTGCCAGCCAAACCGGTGCCGGAACTCGTGGCAGCGGTCAAACAAAAAATTCCGGATGCCGAAGTCGGCCACGTCATGACCTTTGAATCGTACTTGGTTACGGCGGTCAGTTTTGCCAGCAAGGAGATGCCGGCCGCGATCGCTTACGTCAATCCGTACACCGCGGAAGTGCAAACAATCAACCAGGGCATCACCTTCATCGGTTTCATGCGCACGCTGCACGGCTGGCTGTTGTTTCCCTGGTATCACAATTACAGCATCGGCTATTACCTGGTCTCGGCGATGTCGTTGGTGGTGTTGGGTGCGCTGATCACCGGCGTCATTGTCTACAAACGATTCTGGCAAGCCTACACGCAACCGCGCGTGCGCTTTGCCAGCGGTGCCCGGGTCTGGCTGGGTGATTTGCATCGGCTCGCCGGCGCCTGGTCGCTGTGGTTCTTGCTGATCATCGGGCTGACCGGCTTCTGGTATCTGGTGCAAGCAGTGCTCTGGCATAACGAGATCGAATTGGCGCCAGAAACGCCACCCATTGCGATGACAGCGGTGCCGCTGGGTGATGCCAGCTTACCGAACCGCATTCCTTTCGCCGACGCGTACGACACGGCACTGAAAACCCTGCCGGAATTGCAGCCGGCGTGGGTCGCCCTGCCGGAACACCATCGCGACTACTACAGCATCGCCGGTGCGGGCAACAATGTGCTGTTTGATCAATACGCGTACCGCGTGCAGATCAATCCCTGGACCGGCGATGTCGTATCCGTGCAAACACCCAGCAGCATGACCGGTTTGCAAACGCTGGCGCATATTGCCGATCCGCTGCACTACGGCACGATAGGCGGTATCTGGACCAAGTTACTGTGGTTTGTCTTTGGCGTAATCCTGACTGGCATGTCGATCACCGGTTTTCTGATTTGGAGCAAGCGCACGTTTAAAGCGGCACGCGAGCCGCATCACGCCACCGACCGGCCGCGCCGACGCCGCTCCACCACGGCGAATACAACAGCACAAGAAGGTGTTGCCCCATGAGCACGCGCAAACTTCACTGGCAACGTGTCTGCTACTACCTGAGCGGATTTTTGCTGCTGTTGCCGTGCTGGTATCTCTGGCAGGCACTGCATCCGCAGTTTCCACCGGAGTGGCCGGAGCAAACCATCGGCCCGTTCACGGCGGCGCCGACACCGCTCGATGACGCACCGCCGTATGCCCACGATGGCGCGCGGCAGAAAGATTTCAGCGTGCGGTTCTGTGACGGCTGCATACCGCAAATCCGCCAAGCCTATCTGAGCGTTGGTCCTGTGGCCGCACCGCTGCCGGAAAACGCCGATGGCATTCTGCACGGCAATAACCTGCTGCAGCATGTGCACGCGCCATTTCCTGCGCAGGTGCAGGCCAGCGACCAACTCTGGCTCAGCGTGCAGCAATGGAACGGTGAGGTGCACAGCGTCGCCTGGCCATTGCCGGCGGAATGGCGCAGCAGCAACACACCATAACGACCAGGCCAGCAGCACAGCTTGACACTGTGCTGCTGGCGGAGCGCTGCAGCCACTAACTATCGCCAACGAATCCTGCGTTTGCGCCTGACAGGCCATGCCATTGCGATCTATGCTCTGGCTATCTCCGGCGCCGACAAGGATTTGCAGCGCATGACGAGTTCCGTGACCCTGCCGCTCTGGCTGGTGTTGTTATTGTTGGTGCTCAGTTGCTGGCTACTTGCCAGCCGCTTGCTGATGCCGTCGATGCGCTGGCTGATGCGGCGCCGGGTCAACAAGGTGATCAACCGGCTCAACCAGCGCCTGCATATCTCGATACGTCCCTTCCAGCTGACCAAACGCGATGCGCTGATTGATCGGCTCGCCTACGATCCGAAAGTGCTGGAAGCCGTGGCCGAACACGCCACCGAAAAGCAGCTGCCGCGCGAGGTCATCCAGCAGCAAGTGCTGAAGTACGCCCGCGAAATCGTTCCCGCGTTCAATGCCTATGTCTATTACCGGGTCGGCTACGCCATTGCCCGCCGTTTCGCCCGGATGCTGTATTCGGTGCGGGTCAAATTTCATGATGACAACAAACTGGCCGGCATCGACAGCAATGCCACTGTTGTTTTCGTCATGAATCATCGCAGCAACATGGATTATGTCCTGGTCGGTTTTCTTGCCGCCAAGAAAACCGCGCTGTCCTACGCGGTCGGTGAATGGGCGCGGATCTGGCCACTGCAACAGCTCATTCGATCAATGGGCGCCTATTTTGTCCGGCGCAACTCGAAGGACCCGTTATACCGGCGCGTGCTCGAACGCTATGTCGGCATGGCGACCGAGCAAGGCGTATGTCAGGCGGTGTTTCCGGAAGGCGGGCTGTCGCGCGATGGCAAATTGCAGGCGCCCAAGCTCGGCATTCTCGATTACATGCTGCGCGGCTTCGGGCCGCGTTCGGATCGTGATATCGTGTTTGTGCCGGTCGGCATCAATTACGATCGGGTACTCGAAGACCGCACGTTGCTGCGCACACTCGATCCGAGCGCACAGCGGCGCAGCGGCTGGTTTGCGCTGCGCACGACATTGAAATTCGTCGCGCAATCGATCTGGCTGATGCTGCGTTCGCGCTGGCAGCGCTTTGGTTATGCCAGCGTGGTGTTCGGCTCACCGCTCAGCGTGCGCCAATACTGTCAGCAGAAAGAGCTGATTCTGGCCCGACTCGACAAGGACAGCCGGATGGCCGCTGTCGCCGATTTGTCGCAGCAACTGATGGCGCGCATCGACGATGTGGTGCCAGCACTGCCAGTGCCATTGGTCAGCCACGTGCTGCTGCAGGCCGAAGGCAATTGGTTGTCAGCGCTGACGGTCAAGGCACGCTGCCAGCAGCTGCTGGCGCAGGCAGCACACTTGCATCTGCCGGTGATCATTCCGCCAGCCATCCAGGAAAGCCAGTTCGACGCCGCGCTGCACATGCTGCAAATCCGCCATCTGATCGACGAACGCGACGGCAGCTATCGCGCCACAGCGAGCGAACAAACCGTGCTGCGCTATTACGCCAACACGCTGCCGCAACGGTTGCTGCAAGCCGACGACAGCTCGGCTTCGCAGGCCATGATGGTTGACGAGATGACCGAGAGCAGCGAGAAAATTGCCGTCTGACTCATCTGGCATTCCGATCGGAAAAATGATCCATCGCCACTCAGCACAGGCTGGTGTTCAAGCGCTCGCAATCACGCTGGCGCGCCGATGCATGTACTCTCCAACGCGGGCTTACGGATTCGCCTTTATCGGCAGCAAAGGATTGCCAAAGCGCTCGCGATACAGGCGGCCGACCATGGTTGAGCCGACGTAATTCAGATGGTTTTCATCACGGTACAGCGGCGTGCCTTCAATCACGGTGTTGCAGCGCTCGCCATCACAAATGATCGGTAGCGGGTCCAGCCAGCGCATCGCCGGAAATTGCTGCTGCGCTAATGCCTTGAACTGGGCAAAGCCCTGCAACGCTTGCTGGACCTCGGTAAACGGCAACGAGCAATCCGGTTTGTTTTTCAGCTGACAATAGGCATAAGACTTCGACGGCAGTATCGGCGCATCTTCGACAATGATCACCGTGTGGCCACGCGCATGGAGCCACGCCAGTGCTTCGAGGAAATAGCTTTCGTAAGCCGGGTTATTCAGATACGACACCCACCAGGCCCCCACAAAAACGGTCATCGGCTCGCCCGACAAATACCCGGCAATGGCCTCGGTGCGGGCAATTTTGGTCGGATCATCAGCAAACAGCGTTTTGGCCCGCTCCGGCGCAACAAAAGGCGTCGAGGCGCGGTTGATCAGCAGCACCGACAATTCGGTGCCCGGCAACAACTGCTCCAGAAATCCGGTCATGGCGGTGGCGTGGGAGTCGCCGATAAATACCGCATTCGGTTTCCCGGCCGGGGCTGGCGCTCCGACGATGCACTTCTCTGACTGATCAAACTTGACCGGATCGCCCTTGAAGCACGGCTTGAAAATGTCGGCCGAATTGTTCAAGGCAATGGTTTTATAAATCTCACGCTTTTCGGCCGGAATGCGGAAGCTTAAATCGTCGGCGATGCGCAAGGTCGATTGCACCAGCCAAATGATCACCATCGGCACCAGCACAAACACCAAGAAGGATTTCTTGAATCCCCATGGCAGATACCGGAAGCGGTTCTCAACAAAGCGATGACTGAACCACGACAGCGCGATAACCGCCGCAAACAAGCCAACACGCCAATAGGCATCCAGCTCGACCAATTGATAGTGCAGCAAGGCCACCGGCGGCCAATGCCAGAGATACAGCGAGTACGACAAGCCACCGAGCCAGACCATGACCGGCACACTCAGTGTGCGCGCAACCAAGGTGTTCGTGTATTGCTGACCGGCATACAGCATGAGCGCCGTGCCCAGCGTCGGCCACAGCGCGTTATAGCCGGGAAAGTGCGCGCTGTTCGGCAACAGCAAAGCTGTGCCGAGCACCAGCAGCAAACCGAGCGTCGCCAGCATTTGCGCCAATGGCAAGGACAAGCGCGGCAACTCGCGCGCATATAAGGCGATACCAGCGCCGAGCATCAACTCATAAGCACGCGCTGGCAACAAGTAATAGGCCGCCTTGGCGGCGTGCTCGGCCATGTACACCGACAGCGCAAACGCCACGCACCAGAGCAACAGGAACACTGGCCAGCCGCGCTTGCCGGGAAAGAATTTGTAGGCGGCAAACAGCGTCAGCGGCCACAGCAAATAGAACTGTTCTTCGACCGCAAGTGACCACGTGTGCAGCAGCGTCAGGCTTTGCGCTTCCGGCGCGAAATACTGGCTCAATTCGCCGTAGTAATAGAAATTGCTGAAACCGATCAGCGAAGCCAACCAGCTCTTGGCGAAAACGTAATAGTCCTCGTCGAGATAGAACGGCGAGATCAGCAAGAAACTGACGGTCGAGACAAACAGAAACACCGGCACCAACCGGCGAATCCGGCGGGCATAGAAATCGCGGAACTGGAAACTGCCGGAGGCAAATGCGCGTTGCAGCAGTTGGGTGATGACAAAACCGGAGATAACGAAAAACACATCGACGCCGACAAAGCCGCCGGGCACTCCGGGCACGCCGAAGTGATAGAGCATCACCAGCAGAACGGCAACGGCGCGCAGGCCTTCGATATCGGTGCGGTAGTTTTGCATGACAACCCGGGCGGAGGACGGACAACAGCGCCGCGAAGGATACCGGCGAGTCC
>CAMLNB010000165.1 GCA_946481205.1 uncultured Kangiella sp.
TGCTGCAGCGCACCGTGACACGTCCGCAGGTCGTCGAAAGCACCGCGCGTGGTGCAGCCATGCTGGCTGGACTTGGGGTTGGGTTGTGGCAATCACCAGCGCAGCTCGCGGCACTGTGGCAGCCAGAGCATTTGTTCTCGCCGCAGCAAACGGCTGCGGCTGTGGCGCCGCTGCTGGCCGGTTGGCACGCAGCGGTCGCCAGAAGCCGAACGCCATCTGGACATTGAACGCACAACGATGTTTGTGACTGGCTCGCTACTTGGTCAGGCATCCGCACCGACACCAATGCGGTAGCCATCATCAATGGCCTGCACGGTGATTGGCAGATCCAGAAAACGCTGAATCACCTGCAGATTGGTTTCGGTGTGCGCACTGAGCGTTGTGGTTGTGAACGCGCCAGCACCGGCCATGGCAAATGGCAGCAACAACTGATCCGACAGGTATTCATCGACCGCTGCCGTGCCACTCAGATAGCGCTGGGCCTGTCGGCAGACATCGGCCGCAACAGCTTCGGCGGACACGCCGTGCGCGCCGAAGCCGCAAAACACTTCAGTCAATTGTTCGGATTCGACGGTCACCGCCAGCATATTGCCAGGGCCGTAATCATTGCCGAGGCCGCGCACATGCAAATCGGCGTCGCGTGGCTGCAGCTTCTTTTTCACCACCGCCAACTCGCGTTCGGCAACGTGAAGCGGAATCGCAGCAATGTAAGCATGCGCGCTGATGCGCCGCGCTTTGCCGCGCGTCAACAGCTGCAAACGCTGAAGTGATTGTGCCGGTGCAATGGCGATCTCCATGCGGCCGCCGCCAGCCGGAAAAAAGCCGGGCCGAATCAGATTCACCTGCACGGCCACGCCCATTCGCGCCAACAAGGGCAGAAAAGCTCGCTGCAGAAAATCAAACGGCGGCGCCAACGGATTGTGGGTGCCGCCTTCCAAAACCAGCGTTGAGGGTGCAGGAGCACGCATCAATATCGGTAACAGCGTCTGCAGCACCAGTCCCGTGCTGCCGGCCGAACCGATGGCAAATTCGTAATGTCCCGGCTGGATCTGCTGCGGCACAAACTCCAATTCGCCCGAGCCCAATTCCGCGCCCAGCACCTGGGCGTTGCTGACCCGCGCTGCGGCCAGCACGGCAGTCAAATGCTGCCGCAGCAACCCGGGCTTCTTGCGCTTGGCGCGGATATGCTCGATGCGAAACGCTTGCTGGGTAATGGCAGACAAGCTCAAAGCGGTGCGCAGGATCTGGCCGCCGCCTTCGCCTTGGCTGCCGTCCAAGGTAATCATTTCTGTATCATCATCCCAAAAGATCTCTGTCCAAAACTAACCGGCCTTCAAGTACTGGCAAAGTCGGTCATATTCATCCGAAGGAAACTCATGTTCTATCCATTTTTCCTCATAGCCACGCAGGCCATACTTCTTGAGTAAGTCGCTGCAAGTATTCATAACTGAATTGGCGAACTCTCGCAGATGGCATTGCGCGAAGAATACGGCTCTTCCTTGAGCATCCGGCAGTTCACTCCAAAGATCATCGAAGAGCAATATACGGATAGATAAGCGCCCATCTTCATGACGGGAAAATATCCACCGATACTCTCCCGGCTCTTCATCAAAGCTGCATCTGGATTCAACCTCACCAGACAATACTTGATTAACTGCTGCAAGGAGTGCTCCCAAAGCATCCGATAGATAAGATGCCGTAGCCGTGCATTCGCAACCATCGACCTTAATGGTGCAAGCAGCCCATCCAGCACCGGTCAGTTTGTAATCCACTGAGACAGTCATTCTCGAGCCTATCCTTTCACACACACCACCTGCCGTAAGGTATGCACGACCTCCACCAACTCGCGCTGGGCGTGCATCACGGCTTCAATCGGTTTGTACGCGGCCGGCGTTTCGTCGATTACATCCTTGTCCTTACGGCATTCGACGCCTTGGGTCGCTTGTTCATGATCAGCGAGGGTAAACCGACGCTTGGCTTCGGTGCGGCTCATTACGCGTCCGGCGCCGTGGCTGCAGGAACAAAAGCTTTCCTGATTCCCGAGGCCGCGCACGATGTACGAACGCGCACCCATGCTGCCCGGAATAATGCCGTACTCGCCAAGCCGCGCCCGCACCGCGCCTTTACGCGTCACCAGAATGTCCTCGCCGTAATGCTCTTCACGCGCGACGTAGTTATGATGACAGTTCACCGCCATCAAGCGCGCCTGGAACGGTTTGTCGATTACCGAGCGTACCGCTTTCTCGACGTTGGCCATCATCAGTTCGCGGTTCTTCATCGCAAAGCGCTGGGCCCAGTCGACGGCAAACCAGTAGTCATCGAAATGTTCGGTCCCTTCCGGCAGGTAGGCCAAGTCCTGATCCGGCAAATGAATGAAATGCCGGCGCATATCCTTCTTGGCCAACTCGATAAAGTAATTGCCAATGGCGTTACCGATACCACGCGAACCGGAGTGCAGCATGAACCAGACCGTATCGGTCTCGTCCAGACACACTTCGATAAAGTGGTTGCCGGTCCCTAGCGTTCCGAGATGGTTGATATGGTTGGCTTTCTCCAGCTTCGGATATTTGTCGGTGATTCGCTTGAAGTCGCCTTCTAAGTCATTCCACACGCGCACCGCCGCATTGCTTGGGTTGGTCCACGCGCCTTTGTCACGGGCACCGAAGCTCTTGCCATGCGGCACCGCTTTTTCAATCGCGCTACGGATACCGAACAAGTTGTCCGGCAGATCGCGCGCCTGCAGCGTGGTTTTCACCGCCATCATCCCGCAACCGATATCGACACCGACGGCGGCCGGAATGATCGCGCCCTTGGTCGGGATCACCGAGCCAATGGTCGCGCCTTTACCGAGGTGCACGTCCGGCATCACCGCCAGCCATTTGTAGATAAACGGCAAGCTCGCGGCATTGATCAGCTGATGCTTGGCCGCTTCTTCGACTGGAACACCTTGCGTCCACATCTTGATCGGCCGGCCGTGCGGCACGTCGATCACATCGTATTGTCCGGTTTTCATTTTCTTTTCCATTTCTAAACAGATCGGCGACAAACGTGATGAAGCGATTTTCCATCACCTGTTTTTCAACAGGGCGGGACTTGAACCCGCACGCCTTACGGCCGGCCGCTTGCGCGGCCGATGTTTAACCAGTAGCTCCATCGGCATTCGCCGAAACCTATGTGCCCATTGCAGTGACAAGCAGCGGCGAGACTCTTTCCTGCTTGTGCAGGGCGGGATTCGAACCCGCGTAGGCCTCTGTAGTCCCACCGGTATTCACCACGGCCGGCAAATCAACTGAGCGACAAAAGTGACGAAACCTCTGCACTTGCGTGCACGGTGCTCTATCCACTGAGCTACCGGACCGTTGCCGATCCGGACGGGAGTTGAACCCGCGACCACCGAGTTCATAGCTTGTAGTTCCGTCGGCATTCGCTCAAACCTTGTGCCCTACCACCCGACAATCACAACGAGACGCTCGCTCGAGAGCGAGGCGGGGTTCGAACCCGCTTTATCCAATGTAGTCCCGCCAGCATTCGATTGATACGGCAATTCAAAGCAAGCACATCGCAGGCACGGCGGGACTCGAACCCGCAGTAACCATCCACCAGGGTCATTACGCCTGGCCGGTCATCAGTTAAAACGCGCGCCACCTACGAACCTTACTCAGACCCGGAGGCTGCATCCTCAAATTTCCTGATACCAATTAACAGTGTCGGTTTTACCCTTCACCGGCCTAGTCCAGTTTGCCGGCCGCTCGCCGTTTCGCGTTCGTGCCTGCGATGTGCTCGCCATTACATCAATAAGTTGGGCGACAAAAGTGGTGAAACATTTGTATGCGCAAAACGCATACTGGTGTTCTACCGTTGAACTACGCGACACCGAAGTGCCGCGGTCGGATTCGAACCGACAGCTCCCGCGTGACAGGCGTGTAGTTCCACCGGCATTCGCCCAAAACCGTTACCTTCGTGTTGTGCCAACAAACCGGAACAAGTGTCCTGAGAAACGCATTGCTCTACCAACTGAGCTACCGAACTGGCGTTCGGACCGGATTTGAACCGGTGACACATGGAGTTCCTCTTTCATTTCCGGTTTGCCGGCAACGATCTACAGATCTTTGCTCATTGCACCGACAACGGCATTGCTTCGATCTCCTGCAACCAGTGCTCGCCGGCGCTGGTGTTGCTGAACCAGGCGAGCTGATCGAACACCGCGTCGGAAAAACCACCGACGTTCAACACATCCGGTCGCTCCGGCGCCTGCGTGGTGCCGTTCGGTTGAATGTCGATGCACACCAGTTTGGCGCCCGGGTTGCGGGCTTGCAGTTGCTGCCATTGCCGCAACAGCTCGGTGCCGCCGGTCTTGCGGGCATCGACCCACGACTCGTTGTCGGAGACAAACACCAGCACATCGACCTTCGCTCGCTCGTTGTTCAACTGCACGAGCGGCGCTGAACAGTTGGTGCCGCCACCGCCGACTGCGGCTAGCTTTTCGGCGTTGGTAAGCACGCTGTCGCGGCTGTTCAATGACACATCAACCACCTTGGTTTCAAACGGCAACACCCGGGCCTGCGGGTTGCGCTTGAGCAGGGCCGCGGCCACCAACGCCGCCACATCGATACAACGCACCTTGCTCGTCGCGCCTTTGCGCAAACCGGTGGCCGGTGACTGCATCGAGCCAGACACGTCGGGGCAGACCACAACATTGCCGTTCAAAGCCGGCACGTTGACCAGCGCGGTATCGAGTGCGTCCTGCAACGCATCGCAGACCGCTACCGGCATTTGGCCCGACGCGGCCCGCCACGCCGCCAACAGCTGATACGGATAGGCGCGTGCCTTCCGCACCAACTCCGGATTGCGCAAACGCGCCGCAATCACGCTGACCAGCTCGGCATCTTCAAGCACGCCGTGCCGGGCAAAGGTGTTCAGATTCATCAACGTCGCCCGCCAGGGCGATTGCCGGGCAATCTGTTTCCAGGCCGCGGTATCAAGCGGCAGCGCGGTCAGCAGCTGAAACGGCACATCGGGCAGCGACTGACCAGCGTCGCGCTTAAACGCTTCGAATTGCTGCAAACGTGCTGGTAACAAGCTGGCATCGTGCGGCTTGCCGATGATGTAGGCGAACAGCGCCTCGCGTGCCGCATCGGTCGGACGCGGGTGCACCATCTTGATCACATCAGCCAAGGACGGTTGCTGGCCAACCAAGGCGCCGAACAGCTGGCCTTCGCCGGCTTGGTTCAGCCATTGCTGCACCAGCCGTTTTGGCCGCGAGCCGAGCGACTTCCGACCGACCGCACCAGAGCGCAGGATCTGGACGTAGTTGCGCAGCATCTTGCCGTTATCGAGCACGCGGCCGAATACCAGCGGCAGCAGTACCGGTGCTTTCTGGGTCAGCACAGCGAGCAACAGCGCCGGCATGTCCTTCATCGCGGCGCGCTCACGGGCGTACAGCGCCAGCTTGGCGATAAAGGCGCCATCGACCTGTTCGCTCAAGCTCAACACCGCTTGCAGCTGGGCCTCGGCGTCGGCGTAAAACGTCCCATTCAGGCAACCGGTGACGGCGTACTGGGCCAGCCGGTGCTTTGGGCTCAGGGCATAAGCCGGTGCGCCGGCAGCGTTCACCGCATCGGGTGCCGGCAATGCCTTGCCAAGCAGGCTGCTGAATAACGTCCGGTTGGCCATGGGATTCTCCTTGCATGCCATCGTGTAGGTTCGTCTCGTTCACGGATAGCTATCTCAAGGAGCGTGCCAGCAGCGGATGCACTCTCCGAATTATTCACTTAAAACATTGATTTGATTGAAAAATAAAATGCACTTTGATGTTTTGGTGTGATAATTAGGTAGTAGCGGCCATCAAGAATAGCGATATCATTAGCTATCAATTTATCCATTCAGATAAATGCGTATGCGCAAAACCGTTGCCTTCGGCTTTCTCGGCGTCGTCACCGACGCTGGTGGCGGTCCCGGCCGCTGGGACAAGTGGCGGCCGACCATCTCGCTCTGCCAGCAGGAAACCTTGTTGATTCACCGGCTGGAGCTGTTGTACCCGCCGGGTCAAGAGCGCTTGCTCGAACAAGTGCGTGCCGACTTGGCCAGCGTTTCACCCGAAACCGAGGTGGTCGCCCGTCCACAAGCGTTCGCCGACCCCTGGGATTTCGAGCAGGTCTACAGCGGGATGCATGACTTTGCGTTGGCTTACCCCTTCGACACCGAGCGCGAGGATTACCTTATCCACATCACCACCGGCACTCACGTCGCTCAGATCTGTTGGTACTTGCTGGCGGAAGCGCGTTATGTGCCGGGCCGCTTGATCCAGACCTCGCCGCCGAAACGCCAAGGCAATGGCGCCATCGGCAGTTACAGCATCATCGATCTGGATCTGTCGAAGTACGATCGCATCGCCCAGCGCTTTGCCCGCGAAGCGCAAACCGCGCGCGAATATCTGAAATCCGGCATCGCGACACGCAACACCGCGTTCAACCAGATGATCGATGAGATCGAGCAGGTGGCAATCCGCTCGCGCGAACCGATGCTGCTGATCGGGCCGACCGGTGCCGGCAAATCGCAGTTGGCCCGACGCATCTATGAGCTGAAGCAGCAGCGCAATCAACTCAACGGCGCTTTCGTCGAAGTGAACTGCGCGACGCTGCGTGGTGATCAGGCGATGTCGACGCTGTTCGGCCATGTCAAAGGGGCGTTCACCGGCGCCGCCAATCCGCGCAAGGGTGTGCTGTTGCAAGCGCATGGTGGGCAGTTGTTTCTCGATGAAATCGGCGAGCTCGGTCTGGATGAGCAGGCCATGCTGCTGCGCGCGCTCGAAGACAAACGCTTCTTGCCGGTCGGCGCCGACAAAGACGTCAGCAGCGATTTTCAATTGATCGCCGGCACCAACAAGGATTTGCTCGTAGAAGTGCAGCGCGGTCGCTTCCGCGAAGATCTGTTTGCCCGCTTGAATCTGTGGACGTTCCGTCTGCCGGGATTGGCTGCGCGGCGAGAAGACATCGCGCCCAATCTGGACTACGAGCTGGAACGATTCGCCGCCAGCAGTGGCGGCAAACAGGTCAGCTTCAGCAAGGAAGCCAAGGAGCAATTCCTGCGTTTTGCCCATGACCCGGAAGCGTTGTGGTCGGGTAATTTTCGCGATCTGAACGCCGCTATCAAACGCCTGGCGACACTCGCGACCGGTGGCCGGATCACCAGCGCCGATGTCGAACGGGAGATTCAACGCCTGCGTGCCAGCTGGGCCGTACCTGTCAGCAACGATGAGTTGCTGCTGCAACAAGTACTTGGTGAGCGCTCCGCGCAATTGGATCTGTTCGACCGAGCTCAGCTTGCCTGCGTGATAAAAACCTGTCGCGACGCGCGTAGCTTGTCCGAGGCCGGTCGCAAGCTCTTTGCGGTCAGCCGGCAGGAAAAGGCGTCCAGCAACGATGCCGACCGCTTGCGCAAATATCTGGCCCGATTTGATCTGAGCTGGGATCAGGTCACAGCGTAGCGCTGACGTCGATGAGAATTATGAGCTCCGACAGTTTGTCAGGCGGCAAGACAGAACCTTCATGGCAGTAGGTTGATGCCCCCGGGTCCTTCGTCAGCCAATTTGCGCACCCACTCCATTCTCTGCATCGGCGCTGTCAGGAAGTGGCAGCTCCGATGCGTGAAAACTTGGCATCCGGGCTGCGCCA
>CAMLNB010000166.1 GCA_946481205.1 uncultured Kangiella sp.
GCCCTGATTGGTGTAACGGATGGCATTGCTGATCAGATTCTGCAGGATGCGTCGCAACATGCGCGGGTCGGTGTTCACCCATAGCGCGGTGCGGTGTACCCGAAGCTGCAATCCCTGCTGCGTTGCGGTGCCCGCAAATTCAGTTGCCAGTGGTTGCAGGATGCGATCGAGCGCAATCGGTTCGCACTGGGGTTGCAGCACGCCGGCATCAAGCTTGGACAAGTCGAGCAGGGTTTTCAGGAGTTCTTCGGTGCTGTGCAGCGATTGGTTCAGCTGCTCCAGCAGCGCGCGTTCATCACGCTGGCCGAGTTTTTCACCCAGTGCACCGGCAAACAAGAGCGCAGCATTCAGCGGTTGCACCAAGTCATGGCTGGCGGCGGCGAGAAAGCGGGTTTTGTCAGCGTCGGCCTGTTCGGCTTTTTGTTTCGCGATGGCAAGTTCGGCATTGGTACGCGCCAACTCATGGGTACGCTGCTGCACCCGTTGTTCGAGTTGATCATTGCTCTGCCGCAAGGCTTCGGCGGTTTGCTTGTGCTCAGTAATATCGCTGTAGCTGGTGACATAACCACCACCGGGCATCGGCAGGCCGTGGATCTCCAGCACCCGACCATCGTGCAATTGCCGTTCGGTGTGGTGCGGCTGGCCCATGCGCAGATGCGCCAAGCGGCGCTCAACAAAAAGCTCAATGCCTTCCTGCCGTCGTTCGCGCTCGGCATTGCGTGCCAGCACATCGGCAATCGGCCTGCCAACGTAGAGAAAATCGGCAGGCAAGCCGAACAGCTCGACATAGCGCGGATTCCAAGCTACGACACGAAGATCGCGATCGACCACGATAACGCCCTGATTAAGCGTATCAAGCGTGGCCGACAACAAGCCTTGATTGAATTGCAGCACGGCCGATGCTTCGTCAACCAGTTGCACGACATCTTCCAGCGGCATGTCGCGGCCGCGCAGTGCTGCCGTTAACACTACGCGCGCCGAAGAGGCGCCAATCACGCCGGTCAGTTCGCGCTGGGCAAAACTGAGCCAACGTTGGTCGGCGCGGATGTCGAGGGTGTTGAGATGGCGTTCATGGGCTTCTTGCAGAAAGCGGGCGAGGGCGGCGCTTTCACCAAGAAAGCGGCCGACCACACGGGCCAGATCGGCAACGGCAACCGGCGTCAGTTCTGGCCACGTGGTTTCTTCATGACGGCCGAGCGCATCGACAAAGCGCTTGGCTTGCAAACGTTCCAGCACATCCTGGCGCGAGGCCAGTGACACGCCAACATAGAGCAGGCTGTTGACCAACAGACTCAGAATGGCGCCATGGGTCAGGGCATCCCATTCGCTGATGCCAAGCAGCGCAGTTGGCCGCAGCAGCGCGATGCCAGCGGGGCCAAACTCAAGCCAGTGCTGCGGTAACCAGCCCGCGTGGATCAGATCCGGCACAACCAATGTCCAGCACCAAACCAGCCAACCGCCGAGCAAACCGGCCAGCGCACCGAGCCGGTTGCCGGTACGCCAATACATCGCGCCGATCAGCGCCGGCATGAACTGAGCGACGGCAACAAATGACACCAGACCGATCGCTGCCAGTTCTTGCTGCACGACTACCAGTCGGTAATAAGCGAACGCCAAACCGAGCACCAGTGCAATCAGCGCTCGCCGCAACCACAGCAGTGCGCGATTGAACAGCCAAGGTTCACGCGGGCCCGCCCATTTCAATAGCAATGGCACGAAGATCGTGTGAGACACCATCGTGCTCAGCGCAACGCTGGCAACAATGACCATGCTGGTAGCGGCAGCGAGACCACCGATGAATGCCAGCACTGCAAAACCGGGTTGGTCGAGTGCCATCGGCAGATTCAGCACATAGGTATCGGGCGCGACCGCGCCACGGAGCATGGCTTCACCGGCAAGCGTCAACGGCAACAAAAACAGCCCGAGCAAAATCAGATAAAGCGGATACCAGCGACGTGCGGTTGGCAAATCCCGCGAGGTGCTGTGCTCCACCACCGTGACATGAAACTGGCGCGGCAGGCAGAGCATGGCAAAGCCGCCGAGTACGGCTTGCACCAGATAAGCGAGCATGCTGTTGTCAGGGCGCTCGGGAACGTGGCGGCGCCACCAGTCGCCGATTTCCGCGTGTTGAAATGCCAGCATGGCAACGCCAGCTAACGCCAGCAATTTCAGAATCGATTCAAAGGCGATGGCCAGCATCAAGCCTGGTTGTTGTTCACTGGACGCGGTATGACGGGCACCGAAAAATGCGGTGAAAACCATCATCACCAGCGTGACGTAAAGCGCCGTGTCCTGCCACCAGCTGACGGGCGCGTTGTGGCCGGTACGGGTCAGCAAGTCATAGCTGAAAGCAACTGCTTTCAATTGCAGCGCGATATAGGGAATGATGCCGATCAAGGCGATCAAGGTGACCACGGCGGCAATTGCGTGCGAGCGGCCGTAGCGTGCGGCCAGCACATCGGCCAGCGAAGACAGGTTTTGTTCTTTCGACAGCCTGATCAGTTTGTGGATGACCCGCCAGCCAAACACAAACAGGAAAATGGCGCCGAGATACGTCGGCGGGAACCACCAGCCGGTCGAGGCCATTTGCCCAACCGAACCGTAGAAGGTCCAGGTCGTGCAATACACACCGAGGGCCAGCATATAGACCCACGGGTGCCAGCGCAGCCAATGTTGTTTGCCCTTTTCGTCACCGGCCAATCGATCACCGACCACAGCGACTGCAAACAGCGCCAGCACCCAGGCCAGCGCCAGCAGGGCCATTACCCCGTGTCCGATCATCTCAACCTGCATGCGCGACTACACACTGCGCAGCAGGCTAAAGCATGAACAGCAGAATCGCCAGTACTGTGCCGAGTGCCGGCACTACCACCGTCATCGCGGCGACGGCCGGATAGGCGCGAGCATGGGTCTCTTTGCAGATGGCGCGAATGGTGGTGACGACGTAGCCATTGTGCGGCAGCGAATCGAGCGCGCCCGACGACAGCGCCACCACGCGATGCAGTGCCTCCGGGTCAACGCCCTGAGCCATGTAATGCGGCGCCAGCAGCGGCAGCGCGATGGCTTGGCCGCCGGATGCCGAACCGGTCAAGCCGGCGATCAGTGTCACCGCGATGGCAGCGCTGATCAGCGGCGAGCCGGGCAGGGAAGTCAGTGCGGTGACGGCTTGCTGAAAGCCATCCGTTTCTTTGGCGACGGCGCCGAAGCCGACCACGGCGGCGGTGTTGGCGATCGCAATCAGTGCGCCGATGGCGCCATCGGACAGGGCTTGCCCCGGCTTGTGCAGGAACTTCCAGTTCAATACCGCCGTGGCGATCAGGCCGCCGCCAAGCGCCAGCACCAGTGCCGATTCTTTCAACGAGTCGTGCAGCGCAAACGAAATGCCGAGCACGATCAGCAGCGGAATGATGCCGAAGATCGGCTTTGGCAGTTTCGCCAGCGACGGACCTTGCGGATCATCATCGCGACTGACAAAGCGTTCACCACGGGCAACATCCGCTGCGATCATCCGGGTCAGCCACCAGTAGCCGAACAACGCCATGAAAAACGCGCAGACCAGGCTGACTTCCCAGCCGGCATAAGGCGTGGTGTGCAGGTACGGAATGGGTATCCAGTTTTGGATTTCCGGCGAGCCGGCTGATGTCATCGTGAATGTGACCGAACCAAAACCGAGCGTGGCCGGAATGAAGCGGCGGGGCAGATCGGCCTGTTTGAACAGGCTCAGCGCCATCGGGTAGACCGAGAATGCAACAACAAATAAACTCACGCCGCCATAGGTGAGCACCGCACACGCAATGATCACGGCGAGCGCCGCGCGCTTCATGCCGAAGCGATTGACCAGTGCGGCGGCAACGCTGTCGGCGGCGCCGCTGTCTTCCATCATCTTGCCGAACAAAGCGCCGAGCAAGAACATGAAAAACCAGTTCGACACAAAACCGGAGAAGCCTTGCATGTAACTGCTGAGCCAGTTGGCTCCGCCATCGCTCAACTGTGGAAACAGCGGCAGATTTCCGGTCAGCGCAACCACCAGTGCGCACAGCGGCGCCGCCAGCAACAGATTCCAGTTGCGCAGCGTTAGCCAGATCAACAGCGCCAGCCCCAGCAATACCCCAATCAGACTCATGTGAAGTCGGTTCCGCTTCTCGTTTGGGAGGCGAGTATTGGTGCGGCGACGGATGCTGACCATCCTACCATCGTACAGATGAGACTCTGGACCAGAGCGTGTAAGGTCTGCCACAACCGACGCAGACCCGGAATCCGGCTGCGGCGCCTGATTCGAGAAGTGTTGGTAGAACCCGAGCCGCGGCCTCACCGCAGCACCATATAACAACGCAGTAGCATGAAGAACGGAGTGTTGCCATGCAGCAAAAACAAAATCCGACTCGCCTGTCCGCTCTCACCTTGGCGATTCTGTCGTCTTTCTGTGCCATGCCCGTGCTGGCCGACGAGGAGGCCCAAGCGCAGGACGAAAAGCGCGACGCCAGTGCCGAAGTTTTGGAAGTGACCGCACGCCGGGTCAGCGAGCGGATTCAGGATGTGCCGGTGGCCGTAACTGCATTGTCCGAGCAAAAATTGTTCGACATGGGCGCACAAACCCTTGTCGACATCGAACGCACCGTGCCGAACCTGACTGTCAACGCCAGCCGCGCCACCAACTCGACGATTACCGCCTACTTGCGCGGCATCGGTCAGAACGATCCGCTGTGGGGTTATGAGCCGGGCGTTGCCGTGTACATCGACGATGTTTATATGGCGCGGCCGCAAGGTGGTGTGCTTGATATCCTCGATATTCAGCGAGTCGAAGTGCTGCGCGGTCCGCAAGGCACGCTGTATGGCAAGAACACCATTGGCGGTGCGATCAAATATGTGACCCGCGAACTGCCGGATTACACCCGCGGTTATGTTGAGGCAGCGGTCGGTGCCTACAACCAGCGCGATCTGAAAGCCGGTGTTTCGACACCATTGGTTGACGACAAACTGTATCTCGGCGTTTCTGCAGCCAAGCTGAGCCGCGATGGTTTTGGTGAAGTCAAAGGCGATTCGCCGTATGCCGGTGACGATCTGTCTGACAAGGACATCACGGCAGCGCGAGTCAATCTGACCTGGAAGCCGACCGAGGATCTGTCGGTCAAACTGGTTGCTGATGACATCAGCGACGATTCCAATGCGCGGGGCGGCCAGCGGTTGTCGGTCAGCGGTTCATCCGGATTCTATCCGACCGTTTATCAACCGCTGGATGATCGTTACGACACCCGGCAAAACCTGGATCCGGACCGCAACGAAGTCAACACCTCCGGTCAGGCGCTGACCATCAACTGGGCTATCAACGACGCTTGGCAGTTCAAGTCGGTTACCGCGAAACGCGAGGGCGACACCCTCAGTGATATCGATTTCGATCAGCTGAATCGACCGACCTTCGATGTGCTGGCCGTTTACGAGGATGAGCAAAGCTCACAGGAGTTCCAGCTGACCTATGACGGCGAGCAACTGAACTTTGTTTCGGGTCTGTACTTCTTTGACGGCGAAGCCTGCGGCGCGTTCTTGAATGTGCTCGCGCATGCCGGCATCAGTCAGGAAACCTCGGGCTGCGTTGATACCAAGAGCCAGTCGTTGTACGCCCAGGCCAGCTACCAGTTCACCGACGCGCTGTCGTTCACACTCGGTGGCCGCATGGACGAAGACGAGAAAGACGCCGATGTCCGGTTGCGCCGCTTCCTTGGTCTGGATGGCACCGGCACTGTGCTGTTTGACGGTGGTTTCAGCGGCAAGGAAACCTTTGATGAGTTTTCGCCGCGGCTGGGGGTCGAGTACAAGTTCAATCCGGACCTGATGGTTTACGCCTCGTATGCGCATGGTTTCAAGAGCGGTGGCTTCAACATGCGCGGTAACATCCTGATCGACCCCAATGCCGGCGCGCCGTTTGATCCGGAAACTGTCGATACCATTGAGTTGGGCTTGAAAGGTTCCTGGTTCGATAATCGCCTGACCGGTTACTTTGCATTGTTCACGCAAGACTACGAAGACAAGCAGGTCACCGTGGGTGCAACGGTTGGCGTTACGCCGGTGCAGCGCGTGCTGAATGCTGCCGATGCTGAAGCGGACGGCTTCGAAATGGAGTTGAACGCCAAGCTGACCGACAAGCTGACGCTGAATCTGGTCTACGGGTATCTGGATGCCGAGTACAACGAGTTTATCTTTGCCATTACCTCGACCGGCCAGCAAACCGACATTTCGGACACCGCGCCGTTCATCAATGCGCCGGAGCAGCAGTACACCATTGGTCTGAGCTACGAAATGGATCTGGGCATCGGGCAGTTGCTGTTGCTGGCAGACTACAACTACCGTGATGACACTTACATCTTCGAGACGCCGACTGCGGTAGATCAGGACGCCTATTCACTGTACAACGCCTCTGCGGTCTTGTATGTCGACAACAGCAACTGGCGGTTTGCTTTGCATGGCCGCAACTTGGGTGATGAGGAATATCGCACCGGTGGTTACAACTTCCCGGGCGCGACCTTCGATAACACCATCACCGGTTTTTACGGTGATCCAAAAACCTGGACCTTGTCGGCGATGTACAGCTTTTAAGATATCGCCTTCAGAACAGCTCGCTCCCGAGCGTGTGGATGGCTCCCGGTTGATTCCGGAGCCTGTAGCAGGGTTGGCCGCCGGCATGCCGGCGGCCTTTTTCTGTTTCTGGCGAAGGGTGTTGGAGCACAGGCTAGGAAGCGGGTTCGCGTTTTCTGCAGTGGAGTACGTTTTATGAAGTGGAATTGTCTCGTTGGCGCTTTGATCATGACCACGTTCAGCCAGTTGGCTGCGGCTGAAACTTTGCCAAAGCTGAAACTGGCAGCCGATATCACGGTGTCCGGCATTTCGTCTGGCGCTTACATGGCCAATCAGTTTCATCTGGCTTATGCCGAACACGTGAACGGTGTCGGATTGATTGCAGGCGGCCCTTATGACTGCGCAGAAGGCAGTCTCAGCACCGCGCTGGCGCGTTGTGTCGGCAAAGCCGATGCTCAGCTGGATGTCGCCAAGTTGCTTCAACGCGCCAAACAGCGCGCCAGCGCTGGCCAGTTGGCGCCCGAGGCGACATGGAGCAGGGCAAAAGTTTGGCTGTTTCATGGCACCCTGGATACCACCGTTGCGCGTGCGGTGTCGGATCAGCTGGCGCAGTTCTATGCCGCATTCCTTCCTTCTGAGCAACTGCGTTATGTAAATCACATTGCCGCCGCTCATTCGATGCCAACACGCAACAAAGGCAACGCCTGCCATACGGCGGAATCACCGTTCATCAATGCCTGTCAGTACGATGCGGCTGGTGAATTGCTCGGTTTCTTGCTGGGCGCCTTGCAGCCTGCGGCTACCACGGCCAACGGCCGCATCGTGAAGTTCGATCAGGAAGCCTATGCACCGTCCGGCAATCTGACGCTGGCAGATGAGGGCTATATCTACATTCCACAGCGCTGCGATGCCGGCGCGACCTGCAAACTGCATATCGCTTTTCATGGCTGCCAGCAATACGCCGATGCAATAGGCGAGCGTTTCGTCCGTGAAGCTGGTTACAACGAGTGGGCCGATAGCAATGATTTGGTGATTCTGTACCCGCAAACCAAATCATCCATGCTGCCG
>CAMLNB010000167.1 GCA_946481205.1 uncultured Kangiella sp.
CTCGATATCGATCTGCACGATCTGGTGCAGATGGAGCAGGCGCTCGGCGAAGCCGAACAGCGTTACCGCACGTTGTTTGACGACGCGGCCGACGGCATCATGCTTGCGCGCAATGGCCGCATCGTCGATGCCAACAAAGCCGCCTGCCAGTTGTTCCGCGCCAGCTACGAGCAATTGTGCGGACTGACGCCGGTGGATCTGTCAGCGCAGCAACAGAGCAATGGCAGTGCTTCGGCCGAACAAGTGCAACAATTGCTCGACAGCGTTATCGCCGGCCAGAATCGGGTATTGGAGTGGCGCCATCGCCGGCTCGATGTCAGCGAATTCGATGCCGAAACCCATCTGACCTGTGTTCATATTCATGGCGAGCCACACGTCATCGGCACCATTCGCGATATCAGCGCCCGCAAGCAGGCCGAAGCCCATATCGAGTACCTCGCGCACCACGATGCATTGACCGGTTTACCCAATCGCACCTTGCTGCGTGATCGCTTTGCCCAGGCCCAGTTACTGGCCGACCGCCATCAAAGCCTGATCGCGTTGTTGTTTCTCGACCTCGATCATTTCAAGGTGATCAACGACACGCTCGGCCACGCCGTCGGCGACACCCTGCTTAAACAGATCGTTGAACGCCTGCAGACGTGCGTCCGCGACAGCGACACCATCAGCCGCCAAGGCGGTGACGAATTTCTGGTGCTGGCGCAGGATTTCAAACAACTGGCGGTCATTGAACGCATTGCTAACAGCATGATGGCTTGCCTGCAAGCGCCGCTGCATGTGGCGGATCAGGAGCTGAGCCTGAGCGGCAGTATCGGCATTGCGCTGTATCCGCAGGACGGTGACAGTTTTGATCTGCTGTTGCAGCGCGCCGACATGGCGATGTACACCGCCAAAGCCGCCGGCCGCAACAAAGCGCATTTCTACAGCGCCAGCATGCAAGCGGCCATCGACAAGCGCGTACAGCTCGACAGCCGGTTACGCCACGCCTTGAAACAAGGCGATTTCCAGCTGCATTTTCAACCGCAGGTCGATGCCCAACAACGTCTGCTCGGCGCCGAAGCGCTGCTGCGCTGGACACCACCGGGCAAAGCACCGATACCGCCCGGCGAATTCATTCCGCTGGCGGAAGAAACCGGCTTCATCGTTAATCTCGGTCGCTTCGTGTTGGAAGAAGCCTGCCGCACCTTGGCGCAGTGGGCACAAGACTCGCGGCTGCAAACGCTAACGCTGGCGGTCAACATCAGCGCCCGGCAATTTCGCGAGCGGGATTTTGAAAGCCATTTGGCGGATTGCCTGAATCAATCCGGCTGCGATCCGCGCCGGTTGAAACTGGAGCTGACCGAAAGCGTGGTGCTCGACAACGTCGACGATGCCATTGAGCGAATGCAGCGGCTGCGTCAACTCGGCCTGGGTTTTTCGCTCGATGATTTCGGCACCGGCTATTCGTCACTGGCGTATCTGAAGCGATTGCCGCTGGATCAGGTGAAGATTGATCGGGCGTTTGTGCATCACCTCGGCAGCGATCAGCACGACGAGGCCATCATTGCTGCCATTCTGGCGATGAGCAAAGCGATCGGTTTGCAGGTGATTGCCGAAGGCGTCGAAACCGCAACCCAGCGTGACTTGCTGATCGCCCATGGCTGCCAAGGTTTTCAGGGTTTCTATTTCGCGAAGCCAATGCCTGCTGAACAGTTTGTTGCCTGGCTCAGCGAGCGCATGCCGCTCAACGCCTGAGCGCGGCACAGGCATTCAGTGGCGTGCATTCACGCCGCCAGATGTTCGCGACAAATCAATTCGCTGTCGGCGACGCTGAGCGGCTCCTGGGTCAAACCGCAACGGAATTGCTCGGCGCTTTCCCGCTGAAAATGCTGGCAGCTGTGGCAGACGCCGAAACTCAAACCGTTCTGCGCGTGCTGCAGCGCGGTCAACAGATCCAGCAAGGCTGTCGACAGTTGTGCTTGCTGCGCCGCACTCAGTGTCGCCAAAGCGGCTTGCACCGGTGCTGGCGGCCACAGTTGCAACACGCGCTGTCGGCCTTCGTCAGTCAGCTGCAGATGCACTACCCGCTTGTCGATCAGACTCGGGCTTTTGCGGATCCAGCCGCGCGCTTCCAGCACATTCAGCGTTTGCGAAACCGTGCCCTTGGTCAGGCCAAGGTAATCGGCGACGCCGGCCGGGCTGTTGCTGTAGCGGTTGCAGCGGCCGAGGTAGGCCAGCACCTGCAGATGCACCGGTTGCAGGCCATCGCCCAGCCCGGCCGTGCGTTCTTCGGTCCGCAGCAGGTGGGTCAGGCGTTCGAGCCGTTCGTAGAGGGGGATCGTATCCATAGGCAAATAGTATCGACTCGATAGTAGTTTGACAATCCGACATGGGGACGGAATAATGGTATCGCCTCGATACCATTATTGGAGTTCCTGATGAAGACCGTCCTCTCCCTCGCCTCTCTGTTGCTGGCAAGCAGCGTCGTTGGCCACGACATCAAGAGTCCCTCGCAAACCGCCGTCAGTGCCTCGTTCGATCTGGTCCGGACCGAAGTCCGGCAAGAGCGTGATCACTTGCTGTTCCGACAGGAGGTCCGGGCCGAAGCCGGCAAGCTGGTGCCGACCGCCTACGGTCAGTTGGCCGGTGCCGACGTGTTCAGCTATGTCTGGCCGACCAGCATTGATTCCGCCGCGGTGGGTTTCGACACCGGCCAAGGCATTTTGGCGTTTGTGCTGACCAGCCATCCGGACTTTGACGACACCCCGCTAGAAGACGAAAACGGTGACAACAATCCCGGCAACGACGGCAACCTCTGGCACAGCCATTGGGTCGTGCTGGTTAAAGACGACAGCTGCGGCGCCGGATTGAAAGTCAAAGACATTCCGGCTGGTACCACGCCAAAGCTGCCGAGAACCTGGCCGCAATTGCCGCTGCTGATCGACAGCCCCGGCTTCAAACCGAGTTTGCAGGGCAGTGTGGTTGAAGTGCGCATTCCGCGCAGCGCGGCCGACTTTCCGGCGAGCTTCCATTACGACGGCGTGACCTCGGCGCTGAAAGTAAATGCCAATCTGCATCAGCCGCTGCTGTGCGTGACTGCGGTGCACGATATTGCCTCGGGCGATCTCAGTCTGCCGGGCATCGTGCGTTGACAGACAACCGACAGCCGCCGCGTTTGGCTGCGGCGGTTGTCGGCAGTTCCTGTCTCAGCGAATCCTGTCTCTACGATTCCTGTCTCGGCAATTCCTGTCATCGACTCTGACAAGCCCACCGGATCCGCCGAACCATTCTGTCAACCATTGAGGAGTCAACCATGACAAACGTTTATCGCCCCGCCCCCGACTGGCAAGTTGACACCTGGCTCAACAGCGAACAGCCATTGTCACTGACCGCCCTGCGCGGCCGTGTGGTGCTGTTGCACGCGTTTCAAATGCTTTGCCCCGGCTGTGTCAGCCATGGTCTGCCGCAAGCTCAACGCGTGCACAATCTCTTTCCACCGGAATTGGTCACGGTCGTCGGTCTGCACACCGTGTTTGAACATCACGACGCGATGACCGAAACCGCCCTGCGCGCCTTTGTGCACGAAAACCGGCTGCGCTTTCCGATCGGCATCGACCGCGCTATTAATGGGCAAGCGATACCCGCAACAATGGCCGCTTACGGTATGCAAGGCACTCCGACCCTGGCATTGATTGATCGCAAGGGCCTGCTACGAGCACAGTATTTTGGTGCAATCGAAGATTTGCGTTTGGGCGCAGAATTGATGGCACTGACACAAGATGCCAAGTGAAATAGCAGGATGGGGCGCAAGCTGAGCGCTTGCGCTTGAATCTAACCTGCCGATTTGGCGCTGCTGCTGCTGAAATGCAGCAGCAACACACCGCTGACGATCAACGCTGCTGCCAGCAGGCGCTGCCAGGAAATCGTTTTCTCGGCCAGACCGAGCAAACCGTAATGATCGATCAGCAAGGAAATCACCAGCTGTCCAGCAACCACCGCTGCCATAAAGGTTGTGACGCCAAGTTTTGGTGTCAGCACCACCGCCGACAGCACATAAATCAAACCAGAAATGCCACCGACCCAACTCCATAGCGGCCCTTGAATTGCCGCACCAGCGTTTGGCATCGGCACCCGCATCCAGCTCGCGAGAATCAAACCAAGCACGACGCTGAGTGACAACGAGGTCAGCGTCGCCCACAAGGGATGACCCATATTGCGACCCAAGGTGGCGTTGGCACCGGCTTGAATCGGAATGACTGCGCCAGCAAACAAGGCAAAACCCAAAGCAAACTGTGAAGTCAGCGCATTCATAAACCGGCTCGAAAAAAAGCTGGAGCGAGCCAGCCATCGAACCCCTGTGAAAATTCGATGACCGGCCGCTCAAGCCAGGGGAAGAAAAATCACCGGCCCGTAAACAGGTGGACCGGCGCTGTGGGAAAACCAAACTGACCAAAACTAACTTGCTGTCTTCAACCAATGCTTAGGAAGCGAGAAAGGGATAATCCGTATAGCCGGATGCACCTCCCCCGTAAAAGGATTGGGGGTTCGGCTCATTCAGCGCCGCCCGCAGTTGCAAACGTTTCGGCAGATCCGGATTGGCCAGGAACGGCTTGCCGAATGCCAGCAGATCCGCTTCGCCACTGGCGAGCGAGGTCTCGGCACTGGCGCGATCAAAACCACCCGCCAGCATCAGCACACCGTCATAACGGCTGCGTATCGCCTTCAGCAAACGATCCGCCAGATGCACCTGCTTGGAATCATCGGCCGGCACTTGTGAACGCGGCGAAATGACGTGCAGATAGGCCAAGCCACGCTTGTTCAATTCTTCCGCCAAGTAGCTGTACATGGCTTCCGGATCATCCATGCCCATGCTGTTGAACTGACCAAGCGGGCTGATCCGGACACCGACCCGATCGGCACCAATCGTTGCCACCACGGCATCGACAACTTGCAGCGGCAGACGGGCGCGATTGGCAACGGTGCCACCGTACTCGTCCTCACGCTGATTGCTGGCGGTATTCAGGAACTGGTCAAGCAAATAGCCATTGGCAGCGTGAATTTCGACACCATCGAAACCGGCATCAATCGCATTGCGAGCGGCGTTGACAAAGTCGGCGACAATGCCATGGATCTCGTTGCGGTCGAGCGCACGCGGGGTTTCAAACGGCACGAACGCCGGGTTGCCTTGCTCATCGACAATGAAGGCATTGCCTTCCGGCTTGATCGCGCTCGGCGCGACCGGCAATTGCTTACCCGGTTGCAAGGCCCGGTGCGAAATGCGGCCGACATGCCAGAGTTGCACGGCAATTTTGCCGCCGGCTTTGTGCACGGCATCGGTGACTTTTTTCCAGCCTTCCACTTGCTCGCTGGTGTGAATGCCCGGCGTCCAGGCATAGCCCTGCGCCTGCGCGGATACCTGCGTGGCTTCGGTAATGATCAGCGCTGCACCAGCACGCTGGCGGTAGTACTCGGTCATCAAATCAGTCGGCACGTTGCCGGGTTGACCGGCACGCGACCGGGTCATCGGCGCCATCGCGACGCGGTGTGGCAGTTGCCAGCGACCAACGGTAATCGGCGTAAACAATTCGCCTGCGGGATCATTGCTGAGAAACTTTTTTGCTGCTTCGGTCATGACATTCTCCTCGCCGTTGCCGGCCTTTCCTGTTGCCATCAGCCAGAACATGTGCTCGCTCTCTGGCGGTTATAAATTCAGTTAACAATGTGTACTGCTTGCTTTAGTAACTGCGGCTGATAATCAAACCGCCCCAGACCACATTGCGGTCGCCAGGGCCGTGTTCAATTTCCGAACTCTGGCCGCGCAGCATGTACGAATAACGCCAGCCTTCTGCCGTTGCGAAGGTGTAACCCAGCCACGCTTCGAACACGACCGGACGCAGTTCGTCGCGATCAAAGGTCACGTTGCTGTCGCGGAACTGTCCTTGCAAAAACGCGTTGTAAGCACGGGCGCGAACATTGACGCCAGCCCAGACGTATTGCTCGTCGGCATTGCCTTCACTGGCGGCTATCGGCACTGACTTTTCGGCGTAATCGGCGATCTGCGGGTTGTAACTCCACCACGGTGTTTTGATGTCACCGAAGCGCGTGGCAAAACCGATGCTGGCTTCGGTCAAGTAACCAACGGAAGCGCGCATGGTCGTGGTCAATTCACCGGCTGTACCGGCCACATTGCCGGCCCAGCTGCGCTCGGCGCGGGCAATGCTGTAGCGAAACGTCAGTTCACCACCATCGCTGATTTGGTTTTCCCAGCCGATCGGTTCTTCCGAACCGAGCACGTCGTGCAGATCCTGTTGCACGTGTTCAACAAACGGCGCGCCAATGACACCGAGGGTCAGCGTCGACAGATACGCAACATCGCGATCCGGCACCACGTTCACCGCCGTGTTGGCGACATAAAGCAAGCTCGCATACGGCCGATCACCTGCCTGCAGCGCGCGATTCGACAGCTCTTGCGGGGTGAACACGGTCAAACCAAATTCCATGCTGTGACGTGAGAACGCCGCATCGTCATAGACATCAGCAAAATGGCTGAAACGATCCAAACCGTGCCGCCAGCCATCAATCGAAAGCAATGCATCGCGGGCCTGTGTGCCGGACAAGGTGACCGACAAGCCACCGGTGTAATCGCGATCCGATTTGGTCGGCGCCATCACATCGTTATCGATGTACAAGGCCCAGCCGGTGTTCTCCGGCTCGTGCGCAAACGGCTGCTCGGCGGCGGCTGCCGCAGGCGCAAACACGCCGGCGATCAGGGCCGTGCTGATAGCGGTCGCGAGGACGGCACGCTTGGTGTTCATACGTAAAGGCTCCCAAATCAGATGACCAGTCGTCTTGTGTGGGTTTCAAAAAAAGAGCCGGCAAAGGGCTCTCGTTCTGGTGCCACGCACGGCGGTGAAGCCGTGCTGCCGGGTCGGTATGACCGCGAGCTATATGACCAGTCGTCTTATGTCTGTTTCAAAAAAAGAGGCGCGCACGCGGCCTCTGTTTTCAGATCCGTCAGTGACGGATCCGGTTATTCGTTTTCGGTCAGTGGAACAAACAGACCGCTTTCAGCACTCGCATAAACGCCTGCAAGGGCTCGTCATTCTTGGTCGCCTTCATGCGCATCAGTGCGCCTTCCCAGGCGTAGAAGATGAACTCGGCCGAGTCGCTGGCGTTGCGGTCGGTCGGGAACTCACCGCGTGCCTGCGCTTCGCTCAGACACTGGGCAATCATCTTCACTTTTGCACACATCAATTCATTGATGCGTTCACGCATCGCTTCGCTGCCATCGGCCATTTCCTGGCACAGGTTGCCGATGATGCAACCGCCGGAAAAACCATTCGAGGCCTGGTATTGCAGCGAACCTTCAAAATAATTCACTACGCGGGTCAGCGGCGCCACCGAGGCATCAGCCAAGGTTGCGCGGGCACAGACCTGGGCCTGCTCGGCCAACCGGGTCAGACCCTCGACGGCAAAGGCTTCTTTGCTGTCGAAATAGTTGTAGAACGAGCCCTTCGGAACGCCGGCGGCGTCCACGATGTCTTGCACACCCGTTCCGTTGTAACCCTGGCGGAAGATAACCGCCATGCCGGATTCGAGTAGGTGCTGCTTTTTGTCAGTGCTTGCGTTCATGGCGAGAA
>CAMLNB010000168.1 GCA_946481205.1 uncultured Kangiella sp.
TGTGTGGCGAGCTCGAGATCATCGGCCTCGCGATACTTGCCCAGTGTGTCCCACACTGTGCCTTCACATCCCATGGCTGAGGACTCGCTCAGGTGCTGCGAATCTTGTTGGTCAGCTCATGAAGATAGGTCAGATAGGCTTCGCTGACGACTTTGTCCTGTTGCAGATGCTGCTGCCATTCGGTTTTTCCGGCCAGTTGCCAGTAGACCAGCTTGGCGACACCAGCCAATGCGATCGTCAGGCCCATGGCCCAATCGTTTTCGTCCCAGCCATCAAACATCCAGAAGCCAATACCGATGCCAATGGCCAGCAGCGTCAGGCCGGTGTTCAGCGAGGAGTGGGTCCGATGCATGCGCGGTGCTTCCAGCAGCGGCACGTTGATGCCGCGCTCCATCGCGCCCAGGCGCTCGCGGTTGAGCATTTCGCGCTCCTGCATGCGAACGCGGGAGAAATGATTGATGGCCAGCGTGGCGACAACGCCGAGGGTGATAAAGACCACCGGCACAACGATGATGGGGATCAGGGCTTCCGACATGTTCAACTCCAGGACGCCGAGTTCGGCGGATTAAAAGGGGTACGCTCAATGAGTCGGGCCGGGGCGGCAGCCGGTTTCAGCGATACCAAAAAATTTTCCTGACGGTCAGCTGGGTCGTGGACGATTGCCGGTCCGATGGTGCCAGTTGGGTATACTCGCTGTCTGCATCCGCCACAGAGGCCGCCACGGCAATGCCGGCGCCAGCACCGACCGGAGCCCGCACCGCGCCCGCTCCGGAACAGCTCAGCGTGACCCAACTCAGTGGGGTCGGGCCTGCGCTTGCCCAGAAGCTGGAGCGGCTTGGCATCCGGACCGTGGCCGATCTGCTGTTCCACCTGCCGCTGCGCTACGAAGACCGGACCCGGCTGACTCGCATTGCCGAGCTGCGTTCGCGCGAGCCGGCCCAGATCGAAGGCGAGATCCTCGGTGCCGAAATCGCTTTTGGCCGGCGCCGCTCGCTGGTCGCCCGCTTGCGCGATGACAGCGGCGAGATGGAGCTGCGCTTCTTTCACTTCAACAAACCTCAGCAGGACCGGCTGCAGTTCGGTGGCCGTGCCCGCGTTTACGGTGAAGCGCGTTACGGCCGTCGCGGCATGGAGATCGTGCACCCGGAAGTGCGCTGGCTGAAAGACGACGAATCCGCGCCGCTCGGCGAACGGCTGACGCCGGTCTATCCCATGACCGAAGGCCTGAGCCAACTGTCGCTGCGCAAACTGGTGCAGCAGGCGCTGCAGAAAATGGCCAGCCATGAACTGGCCGATCTGCTGCCGGCGAGTCTGCTGCGCGAACAGCGTTTGCCGTCCTTGATGCAGGCGCTGCGCATCGTGCATCAGCCGCCCGCTGACATCGATACGCTCGGTCTGATCAGCGGCGAGCATCCGGCGATTGTTCGCCTGGTGCTGGAAGAACTGATCGCCAACCAGCTGACCTTCCTGCGCCTGCGCGAAAAAGCCCGCCAGCAAGCAGCGCCGGTGTTGCCACCGGAACAAAAGCTCACCAAGCAATTGCTGCAATCGCTGCCGTTTGCGCTGACTGGCGCGCAAACCAGAGTGCTGAAAGAAATCCGCCAGGATCTGCAGCAGCCGCGACCGATGCTGCGGCTGGTGCAAGGCGATGTCGGCTCCGGCAAAACCTTGGTCGCGGCGTTTGCGGCATTGAACGCCATCGGCATGGGCAAACAGGCCGCGTTGATGGCACCGACCGAGCTACTGGCCGAACAGCATCTGCAGAATTTCTCCCGCTGGTTTGCGCCACTTGGCATTCGCTGCGAGTTTCTTGCCGGCCGCATCAAAGGCAAAGCGCGACAAGCCGTGTTGGACGCAATTGCTAACGGCGACGCCGGTTTCGTGGTCGGCACCCATGCGCTGTTTCAGGAAGGCGTCACGTTCAAGGATCTGGCGCTGGTGGTGATTGACGAACAGCATCGCTTCGGTGTGCACCAACGGCTGCAATTGTGGGAGAAAGGCCGCAACGGCGACAGTGCTGCTGAAATTGCTGCGGCGCAATGGCCGCACCAATTGGTGATGACTGCCACGCCCATTCCACGCACGCTGGCGATGACTGCCTATGCCGATCTCGATAACTCCATCATTGACGAACTGCCACCGGGCCGAACCCCGGTGACCACGGTGGTGCTGCCGGACAGCCGGCGTGACGATGTGATCGCCCGCGTCAAAGCGGCTTGCGCCGAAGGTCGGCAAGTTTATTGGGTCTGCACACTGATTGAAGAATCCGAGCAGCTGCAGGCACAGGCCGCCGAAGCCACTTTTGAATTATTGCAGGAGCAACTGGCGCCGCTGCGCGTTGCGTTGGTGCACGGCCGGATGAAGCCGGCGGAAAAGCAAGCGGTCATGCAAGCCTTCAAGCAACACGAAACCGATCTGCTGGTCGCCACCACCGTGATTGAAGTTGGCGTCGATGTGCCGAACGCCAGCCTGATGATTATCGAAAACGCCGAGCGATTGGGGCTGTCGCAATTGCACCAACTGCGCGGCCGGGTCGGTCGGGGCAGTGCGCAAAGTCATTGCGTGCTGATGTATCACGGCAGTTTGTCGGCAATGGCAAAAGAACGTTTGGCGGTCATGCGCGACAGCAACGACGGCTTTGTCATTGCCGAAAAAGACATGGAGCTGCGCGGCCCCGGCGAATTGCTCGGCACTCGCCAGACCGGCGTCATGGCGTTCAAGATTGCCGACATCGCCCGCGACCAAAAGCGGGTGGCACTGGCGCAGCAACTGGCGCGCGAATTGATGCAACAAGCACCCGAGCACGTCGCGCCGCTGATCGCGCGCTGGCTCGGTGGCCGTGAAGGTTATGGTCAGGTCTGAACTGGCAAACGATGCCCGTAGCTGGTGGCGGTTACCGCTCGGCGATGCGTTGCTGGCCAGTCCGCGCTTGCGAGGCTGTCAGGAAGATGTCGAAGCCTACATCGGCACGTTGTCGGATTCGTCAGCCGCATTGCTGTGCTTGCAGACCGTGACCGGTGATCTGCATTGTCAGCAGACACTGTATTTCAGTCCGGCGCTGGCGAACTTGGCGGTTCGATATGGCGCGGTGCCGTGCAGGGCGCCATCGCCCGAATCGGTGCACATCTTGATCGGTTGTCGCGCAGACTTCTGCTAACGCGATTACGCTAGGGGGCATCAGAGGAAATGGTGGGCAAAGCTTTCTGCATTGCCTGCACCAATTGTTGGCCGCGCGCGTTGCGCCGGAAGCAGACATACAGTGGTTTCTGTTCCAGCAATTGTTCATGAAATTTCAGCTGCTCGCGGGCGTGGCCGAGCAGCGCGTCGCGTTCCAGCCAATAGTTCATGACATTGGCATCAATGATGGCCGCCGGAATGCGTTTGGCAGCCACTTTGCGCAGATTGAGTTGGTCGGAGCTGACTGCCTCCACCGGTTGCTTTCCGGCGGCGATGGCAGCATCCAGTGCAGCGGTATTGACGTAACCTTCGACAACACCAAGCGTGTACGCCTGCAGATCGGTCAGGCGTTGCCAGACAATCGGCTCATCGCGATGGTAGACCAAGCCAAGTGGACCACTGCCAATCGCTGGCGAGAAAATAAATTGCGTTTCGATATGGGCGGCGTAGTACTCGGGAAAATAACCGTCGTAGCCACTGTCGTCGGATTGCGCCAGCGCCAACACCCGTTCCCACGGCAGAAAATCGATCTGCACTTCGTAACCCTGTGCCTGTAGCGCCGTCACGACCGTTGCCGTTGCACTGCCACGCTGCGGCAGTTGGGCGCCGGTATACGGTGGCCACTCCAGTGAAGCCAAACGCACGATCTCGGCACCCTGAGCCGACGGCCCATTCACCATCCCGAACACGCACAGCAGTGCACAACAGCAGCGCAGCACAGACGACATTGGCAATTCCGACAGCAAACCGGGTTGGCGTTGGTCTGGAGTATGGTTGAGTCTGTGACAAATGCCAGTCAGCGCCGGCACGTGTTCGGGTCAGCGGTTAACCGCAACAGCGACTACACTAGTGAAGACATTGTGGCCGCGAGTATCTGGCAATGAACAGGCACCGACGTTGGCGTTGGCTCGGCGCGTTGTTTCTGCTGTTGCTGATCGGCGATAGCTGGGCGCAAGCGAGCGAAATCGTCCCGGTCTATGTCTACCATCTGAAACCACCGTTTATTACGGACGTGCGAAAAGAGCAGGGTCTGTACTACGAATTTTCGGGCCATATCAATCGCAAGCTTGGCCGCACCGCACTGAAAACCCTTTACGTTCCACGCAAACGTCTGGAGCCGATGCTCGTTGATGCTGGCTTCCGTGGCATCGTTCTCGGCGTCAATCCGGTCTGGTTTCGCGACAATGAAGAGAAACGGTTTCTGTGGACCTCAACCTGGATGATGGATCGCGATGAGCTGGTCTCATCCATCGAGCGGCCGATCAATTACAACGGCCCGGCTAGCTTGACTGGCAAGCGCGTCGGCGGTGTCAGTGGTCATTATTACTTTGGTATCGATGAAGCCGCTGCCGCCGGCCAGTTGTTACGTGAAGACACCGACAGCGAATTGCAGAATCTGACCAAGCTGCGCGTCGGTCGCATCGATGCCACCGTCATCAGTCGCAGCACCTTCGATTACCTGACGCAGCATTTTGGCGGCAGTGAGTTCTATCACTTATCTGAACGTCCACACGATGTGTTCGCGCGCCGAATTTTGATTCCGCACGCACGTCGCGATGTCTACGATTGGCTGGAACCGTTGCTGAAAAAATTTCCGCAAGATGCCGAGTGGCAGGCCATCGTTGCGCGCTATCAATAACGCTTGGCGATCAAAAGCACGTATCAACCACAGGTTCGCCAATCAGATTCGCGCTATTCGCACTCCCGCTCGCTCGAAATTCCAGCCGCCAAAGCTCGCCGATATTTCCAACACCAGACGGTTCCGCTGCCGACACGTGCATTGCGTTGCAGTATAAGCGCACGGTTTTGTGGGGTAGCGTCCCATGTGGCGGCGACCTACAAAGCAGCACTACAACGCTACAAATCCACCACAAAACGGTCATGTTTCCGCCGCTCTGCCACCGCTAGCATGAGCGGGCATTCCCGACCTGACGTGTGCACCGGAACAAGGAACGATGTCCGGGCAGCGCCATATCTGCATTAGTGGATCGAGTGAGACCGACGCGCGTTCAGTGCGATGTCTGCTGTGCCTGTCGTGTCGGTTGATGACACATCAACCAGACAAGGAACCCCTCATGAGTCCCTATACCTCCACGGCGGCGTTGTTCGCTGCCACGTTGTTTTTGCCGCTGCCAGCCAAAGCCGCAAACACTGACCCGTCGGCGATCGAGCCCTGCCCGATTGAAGCGTTGGCATCGACCAGCCGCTTGCCGGAAGAGTGCGCACCCAATCCCCCTCCGCCGCCACCGCCGCCACCACCTCCGCCGCCGCCGCCGCCTCCGCCGTGTCCTATCGAAATGCTGACTCCGATGCAGCGTCTGCCCGATGACTGCGAACCGCCGCCGCCACCGCCGCCGCCACCACCGGTCAGCCCGAGAGCAGTGTGGTACACACCGTTCAGCGAATCGTCGAACGTGCGGGTGCAATGGCGCTCGGTGCCGGACGCGAGCTACTACCGCTTGAATCGCATCATCAACGGTGTCAGCACTGCCGTTTACACCGGCTCGCAAACCTACCGTGATGTCGCGATAGGCTCGGAAGGCCAGTATCAATTCTCGGTCAGCGCCTGCAACAGCAGCGGCTGCTCATCGGCGACCAGCCAATCCAATGTCGAGATCAGTTTTGGTCCGCGTGGTGATGGCGCAACGCAAGGCTTGGTGCAAAAAAGTGACGGCACCGAAAAAGGCGACGCCACGGCGATGCTCGGTTTCGTTGCGCAGATCGGTATGGGGTACGACCGCTTGCGGCAGGAGCTGGTGGGTGAAGTCTGTCTCGACACTGGCACCGCCAATGTTCAGACACTCGACAACCGCAGCAAAACCTTCAATCTCAGTCTGAGCAAAACGCGCGAAGAGTTGTTCCGCTCGTTGAACCTGACCGAGAACCTGAGCGTCGGCGCTGCGTATTCGAGCTTCACGGGTTCGTTCACCGGCAAGAAATCGCTGGCGTACACCTCGAAGCGCGTAGAAGACACGCATATCCTCACCGCGTCGTTCATTGACCGCTACACCACCACGCAAGTCACCAATGGCGCCACGCTGCCATTCGGTGGGACCTATCAGGGTTGGTTGCTGGGCGGGCAGTCGGCGCACTTCCGCAACACCTGTGGCGATGCCTATGTCTCCAACTACGACACCGGTCGCGAAGTGACGCTGACTTTCCAGATGACCAGCGACGATTTCTCCAGCTCGGAAGTGCGCAGTCGCACCGCCGATCTGAAAATCGCCATCGGCAGTTATGTCTCGGGTGGTTACAGTCAGGAAAAGCGCACCGAGATCGATACCACGTACAGCAAGTACGGTGTGCAGGTCTATGTGGTCAGCACCGGTTCCGGTGCCGAGGTTGCCAGCTTGCTGACGCTTGATGCCGGTCTGGATTACTTGCGGCGCTTTGAGCAGGAGCCGAGCACGCAGTTGGTGGTATTCAATTACGGCACCACCGACTATCTGCGACCGACCTCGGTGCCAGTCAGCGCTTGGCCGGACTACAAGCCGGTACGCAATACGCTGGACCGCTGGTATCGCTTCGACAACCAAGTCGCATTCCGCTGTCATGCCTTTGATCTGCCAAACAGCAGCGGCTCGGAAGTCGACAAGTATCTGTTGATGAACCAGTACGTCACCAGCGTCGCGGGCGCGACGGCCAATCCGCATGTGGTGTGCCGCAACACCAAGCGGACCTTGCAGCTGAACATCCAGAACTGTGAAGACACCAACAAATGGGGCCAATGCATCCAACCGGACAGTCAAACCTGTGCGGTGTCCGGCTCCAGTCTGTCCTGTCTGAACTACGCCATGCAGCTACCGGCCTGGATCAATAACGACGCCACGCTGACGCTGAATCGCGAACTCGGCTCCGGCTTGACCGACAAATGCGAAACCGAAAGCAGCAGCGTCTGCCTTGGCAGCGCGTCAGTGAGCATTGTCGATTTGCGCCCGCGTGAGATCGACTGCTCCGGTGGCGGGTGCCCAGCCGAGAAAGATGGCATCACCGTCGAAACGCTGAGCATGCACCGCGCCAGCAACGCGACCAACAGCATCAACAGCAGCACCAAATGCCTGAGCGCATCAGCGCGTATTTGCCGACCAGGCTGGTGGACCTCCGGTGCGCGCATCCGGCAGAACCAGACCTTGCACGGTCTGCAGATGCTCCCTGCACGGGAATACAGCTTCTGAGTGTTGTTGTAGCAGCAGTAATGGTCAAAGCCGCGACAAACAAAAGCCGGACATTGTCCGGCTTTTGTTCTTGTGTGCAGGCAGATATCAATTCGCTACGCAAAAATTATGCGACTTGTTAGCCAATCATTGAAACATGGGTATCTTCAAAAACGACTCCGTCGAATGAATCAACAGAAAAACTGTGTCCCCAGAACATGTCGTTATCGCCGTACCAGAACGTGAGCAGAGAAT
>CAMLNB010000169.1 GCA_946481205.1 uncultured Kangiella sp.
GATGCCTATCGCGAGCTGGGTCTGCAGTTGATGACCGAGATCATCGGCGAAGGCGGCAAACCCGGAGTGGCAGAACTGTTCAAACGCGCCGGCGATCTGCTCGCGGCGGAGGCGAAAAGCAATTGAAACTGCTGGACTACGTCGGTTGAGTTTCGGCGAGTACCCCGCAGACGTGTCGTCGCGGGGGCTATAGCGGAAGGCTGGTGGTGAAAGGCAGCTCGTGAAAGATTGGCGGCGATAGTTCGTCGTTAAACAGGGAAGGCGGCGAGGGGTGTCGTCCGTTCCGTTTGGCGTTGAGCGTTCAGCACTTGAGGTACTTCCAGTTCTTGACCTTGCCTTCAGCCAACCATTCGATGGCGGTTGCCAGTCGTTTCTGCCGGGTCTCCTCGCGCTTGGCCTCGGTCAGCCACTCGATGTACTCCTTCTGGTTCGAGTAGCTGAAACCGCTGAACGTTGCGGCAGCTTGTTTGTTCTTTTTCAGCGCTGCCTGCAGATCCGCCGGTACGATCAATGCGGTCTTGGCTTTGGCAGTGACGCGCGCCGGTTTGATCCCGGCATCGGTGAGCGCCATCGCTTGCTTGATCACGCTGCTGATGCGCCGGTCCGATGGCAGATCGCTCAGCGCGGCGATGCGGCCGAACTGGCCCATCGCGCTCTTGTCCGGATCGTCACCAAACAATTCCTTCTCGCGCCAGAAGCCGAACGTGCAGTGCTGTTTGAACGCGGCCATGCCGCACATCAGCTGATCGCCGTAGAGAAAATGTGGTGTGCCCCACTTGATGGCTTCCTGCACGTCGGGGCAGGCTTTGTGCACCAAGGCGCGCAGATGCCGCAGTATCGGCTGGGCAAACTCAGCCGACTTGGCGATATAGGCATCGACTCTCGGATCGGTTTTGGCCATGCCCTGCTCTGCTGCGTCATCTACCTCGGCAAACGCTAAGCTAACTTTTGCTGAATCAATTTTTCCGCCAATGCGTAATCCACCTGCTCCGGCCGTTCTATCGTGTCACACAGCGTGGCCAGAATGTCATCATTGATCCGACCGCGCCGCAGCGCTTCCGCATATGGAATGTGCTGGAACATCACCATCGAATAGCGCGGACTGAATTTTTCCGGCCAGCGGTTCTCCAGTTCAAAGCCAACGGTTTTCTTCAGCTGGAACTTCGGATCACGTACCGTTGCGCGCATCTCAACATAGTTCTCCTGCGCCATCAGCGCAATCGCTTCGGCATTGGCTTTGCGTGCGGCCTCGTATGCGGCGAACACGTCGCTCCAGTTGTCGTTGTGCTCGTCGAGCAGACGATTCAAATCGAAGCAGTCTTCAAAACCACAGTTCATGCCCTGGCCATGGAACGGCACGATGGCATGAGCGGCATCGCCAATCAGCAATGCCTTGCCGGGGATCGTCCAGTTGGGGCAGTGCACGGTGCCGAGAAAGCCGGTCGGATTGCGGAAATAGGTTTCGGCGGCATCCGGCATCAGCTCCAAGGCATCGGCAAAGTTCTGCTGGAAGAATGTCGTAAAGCTGGCATGGTCATGCAACGCCGCAAAACTGACGGCGCCCTGATCCGGCGCGAACAGCGTCATGGTAAAGCTGCCGTCATTGTTCGGCAGGCCGATCATCATGAAATCACCGCGTGGCCAGATATGCAGCGCGTTCTTCTCGATCTGGAAGCGGCCTCCCGGCCCGGCGGCAATGGTCAATTCTTTGTACGAGTGAAACAGCTTTTCTTCGATGCTGGCAACGCCATGCTGCTGGTCGATGGCCTTGCGCACCACCGAACCGCCACCATCGGCACCGATCAATAGCTCGAATGCTGCCTCCTGTACCGTACCGGTTTGTTCGTGCTTCAGTCGAATACGTTGGCTGGCAAAGTCGATCTGTTCAATGCCGGTGTCAAATACGATCCGGACTTTGCCGGTCGCTTCAGCGGCGGTCATCAGCAGCTTGTTCAATTCACCACGCGATACCGAATAAATCACTTCGTGTGGACGATGACCATACGGCACCAACAGCGTTTGACCTTGCTCGTCATGTAGCATGCGGCCGGTCATCGGGATGATGATGTCGCGCACCTGTTGCATCAGGCCCAGCTCTTCCAAGGGCCGGATGCCGCGATTGGCCAGCGCTAGGTTGATCGAGCGGCCGGCGCTGATCGCGGTTGCCCGCATATCGGGGCGTTTTTCGTAAATCGTGACGGTGTAGCCGCGTCGGGCCAGGTAAATCGCCAGCAGCGAACCGACCAGGCCGGCGCCAATCAGGGTGATGTGTTGTGGTTTCATGAACAGGGCCTTGGCTGATTTAGGCTTGTACGGTTTTTTTCAGAATCTGCACAAAGCGCCAGACATCTTCAAAGCTGTTGTACAGCGGCGCTGGTGCGGCCCGCATCACGTTCGGCTCGCGGAAGTCGCAGGTCACGCCCTGATCTTCCAGTTTCTGTTGTACTTGCTTGGCAGTCTGGCCATGCAGCTTGACGGTCAATGACAATTGCGCGCCATGCCGACGCGGTTCGAACGGCGTCAGCACATGAATGGCGTCACCGAGTTCTTGTTCGAGTAGCCAGCGCAGATAGCCGGTCAGCTCCAGCGATTTCTTGCGCAGCGGATGCATGCCGCCAGCGTCCATAAAGGTATCGAGCGAGGCGCGCACCGCGGCGAGCGACAGAATTGGCGGATTCGACAACTGCCAAGCCTCGGCCGTCGGGATGGCATCGAACTCCGGTCCCATCTGAAAGCGAATCGATTTGTTCTGGCCCCACCAGCCGTGAAAGCGCGGCAAATCCTTGCCAAGATGGCGTTCGTGGACAAACGCGCCGGCCACCGAGCCGGGACCGCTGTTCAAATATTTGTACGAACACCAGGCCGCGAAATCGACATTCCAGTCGTGCAGGTTCAGCACGATATTGCCGACGGCGTGCGCCAGATCAAAACCAACGGTGGCCCCGACACCGTGGCCGGCTTCGGCAATCGCCGCCATGTCGAGCACTTCACCAGTGTAGTACTGCACACCCGGCAGCAGGATCAGCGCCAGTTGTTTGCCCTCGCGCTTGATGAGCTCCACCAAATCTTCCTGGCGCAGGCAGTCTTCACCGGCGCGTGGCTTGGCCAGCACCAAAGCTTCTTTCGGGTCGAGGCCGTGGAAGCGCAGCTGCGATTCGACCGCGTAGTGATCGGAAGGGAAGGCATGATCCTCGATCAGAATCTTGAACCGCTCCTTGCTCGGCCGAAAAAAGCTGACCATCAACAAATGCAGATTGGCGGTCAGCGAGTTCATGCAGACCACTTCCTGCGGCAGCGCGCCGACCAGCTTGGCCGAGGCTTCAGTCAGGAACTCGTGATACGGCAGCCAGGAATGTTTGGCAGCGAAATGGCCTTTGACGCCAAGCTGCTGCCAATCTTTCAGCAACTCATCGACATAATCGGCAGTGCGTTTCGGTTGCAGACCAAGTGAGTTGCCGCACAGGTAAATTTCATCGTGACCCTGATGCCGTGGAATATGAAACTGATGCCGCATCGGATGCAGCGGGTCAGCGCCATCGAGTTTTTGGGCAAACGCGAGATTGTTCTCAAGCATGTTGGGTCTCCACAGGAATCAGGAACGGCCGGCTGGGTGCAACATCGAGTTCAAAAGCCGGCACTTGCAAATTGAGCAGATAGACGCCGTCGCGAACGGCATCCGGGGCAAAAATCATTTCGGTTACGGTGCGCTGCTGCGCCACTGTGGGCGCCGGACCATGACTGTCTTCGGTGACATCCCAGAATAGGTGATGCGCAGTCAGGTGGCCGTTGTCGTGCATCTTGTCCAGCGACGGAAAATCGACCAGCAAGTGCTGGACGCCACGCATGCGCAGGTATTGCATGGCTTCGCGGGTGAAAAACGGCGGCTGATGGCTATCGCCATAACGGGCCACCTGCTTGTCGCGGCCGTTCGGCAAGGTGCGCACCACCAGTGCTGCGAGCCAGTCGTTGCCGATAACATCGAGCGCCCGTTGCAAGGTCGCAGCGGTGATCACCTGATCGTTCGGTGCCAGCACCGGCGTGTAGTGATCACTGCACTGATTGGCGGCGACCGGGTTGACCGAGATCAGCGTTGCCGGCACCAGCAGATCGCGCAGGCTGTGATTGACCGAGTGCAACTCATTGACGATATGGCTGACCGATTCGGTGTGGGTGCCATTGCAATGTGGGTTCAGGCTCAGCTCTGGCACATTGCAGCTGCCGCCTTTGCGGGTATCGCCAATCCAGCTGCCGGCTTGCATCGGTTTGCTGCTGGCAACGGCGGCGCCGAAATGATTCGGTTGCGGGCCATTGAAATGCAGCGGAATCGCCAGCGATACCGCTTCGCTGTGCCGGACCAGAAAATGCTGGCCCGCAATCTGCACGGTGAGTTTCATAATGTTGGTTTATCCACGTCTGATACCCGTTAACCCATGAAATGCGCTTTCGGCAGATTGAGCCACTCCAGTGCGGTGCCGTGCAGCAGCCTCGCCCGGATGCTGTCATCACTGAAGGTTTCCCGGATCAATTGCCCCGGCTGCAATTCGCCGAGTGGGAAGGGGTAATCGGTGCCGAGCGCCAAGCGATCCGCGCCAACCAGATCGACCACATATTTCAATGCCAGCGGATCGTGCACCAGCGTATCGAGGTAGATGCGTTTCAGGTAATCACGCGGGTTGACGTTGTTATCGACGGCGCAGAGATCAGGGCGTGCTTCAAAGCCGTGCACAATACGGCCGATGGTATGCGGGAAGCTGCCACCGCCATGCGCGAACGCGATGCGCAGTTTCGGTAGGCGCTCCAGCACACCCCCGAAAATCATTGAGGTGATCGCCAGACAGGTTTCGGCCGGCATGCCAACCAGCCACTGTGCCCAGTACTGGCCCAGGCGATCTTTGCCGAACATGTCCCAGGGGTGCACAAACACACAAGCACCGAGATCCTGTGCTGCAGCGAAAATATCGAACAGCGCTGGGTCGTTCAGGTTCTTGCCATTGATATTGGAGCCGATCTGGATGCCGGGAAAGTTCAGCTCTTTGACGCAGCGCTCCAGCTCCTGAATGGCGAGCTTGGTGTCCTGCATCGGCACGGTGCCGAGACCGATAAAGCGGCGTGGATGTTCGGCGACAACGCCAGCGATGTGGTCGTTCAGCAGTCGCGACAGATCGAGTGCGTGTTCCGGCTTGGCCCAATAACTGAACATCACTGGCACGGTCGACAAGACTTGAATATGGACGCCGTGCTGATCGCACTCCTGCAAACGCACGCCACCATCCCAACAGTTGCTGTCGATCTTGCGGAAGAATTTGCCGTCCTGAACCATGTTGGCGCAGCCGGGCCCGCAGTGCTCCAGCTGGATGAAGCCACCATAACCGTAGCGCTCTTTCAGGTTCGGCCAATCGCGCGGCAGGATATGGGTGTGGATGTCGATGGTTAGCATGGCTTATTTCACCGCCAACTTGTTCACCGCCGGCGCCACCGTGCCGCACTGCTTGCAGGTGCGCTTTTCTTCACTGGCCAGGTAGCGCTCAAACACCGGCAGAAAATCTTTCTCAACGCTGCGCAACGTGAAGTATTCCTCGTACAGCTTGTTGTCGCAGTGATCACAGAACCACATCAGGCCATCTTGCTCGTGCGGCAGCCGCTTGCGTTCGACCACCAGGCCAATCGAATTGGCGTAACGCACCGGTGAGTGCGGTACTTTGGCTGGCAGCAGGAAAATCTCGCCGGCCTTGATCGGGTAGTTGACCCGCTTGCCGTCCTGAATGGTCATCAGCAGCATCTCGCCTTCGAGCTGGTAGAAAAACTCCGGCCCTTCGTCATAGTGGTAATCCTTGCGGCCGTTCGGGCCGCCGACCACCATCACGATAAATTCGTCGTTTTCAAACACCTGCTTGTTGCAGACCGGCGGTTGGAGGAGGTGCCGGTGCTCGGCAATCCATTGCTGAAAATTGAACGGTGGCAGAATCGGTGGTGTCATCATGGCGTTCCGCTGGTGGTGTTGGTGTGCAACTGGTTTTGCAGCGCCAGAAACTGGCTGACAAAGCGCGGTTGTTTCAGCGCGCTGTTGTGGTCCAGATCCGGCACTTCGAGGTAATCGTGGTAGCTGGTTTTGGTGGCAGCGGCATACAGCTTGCGCGACAGTGCTGGGGGTGTCAGCCGGTCGTGTTCACCGACCACAATCAACAGCGGCGCGGTCAGCTCGGCGACATTGTTCAGGTTATTGATGGCCTGCAATTTTGGTTCGATCACGACATCGATAAACGGCTTGGCGAACCACGGCGTGGTAGCCGCCGCCCATTGATCGGCATTGGTCGCACTGCCTTCGAGCACCAACGCCGCCAGCGGCCGGTGCTTGCCGACATGGCCGGCAATAAAACTGCCCAGTGAAAAACCATGGACGATGATCGGTTGGCCCGGCAATTCACGGCTGACTGCATCGAAGGTGCTCAAGCCATCACTGAACAAGGTTTCGATGCTCGGCTCGCCTTCGCTATCGCCGTAGCCGCGGTGATCGATCATGATCAGGTTCACGCCAAGCTTGCTGTAACCCTCGGCGACATGGCGGCCGGATTGCTGCATACGAAAATTGTTGCCACCGAAATACAGCACCGTGGACTTCGCGGCCGGGTGTTGCAGGATCTGGCCCGCCAACCGAGTGCCATCAGCAGCGGTGACAGTCAGTGCGCGCAGCGCATAGCCGGGGGCAATGCTGTCAATGTTGTTGGCGGTGACTTCCTTGTCTGGCAACAGCAGCTGCTTTTCCGAAACCGTGATCGTCATGCAGCCGCTCAACAGGCTGATCAGCAGCGGCAGCAACAGCATTCCTTTCTTCATCGTCCTTTCCTTCGGCTGGCGGGACATGTCGTTCAATCGACGGTGGCAATGCATTTCAGTTCAATCGCGATTGGGGTCGGCAAGCTCAGGATCTCGACCGTGGTCCGGCACGGCGGATTGGTATGGAAGTATTCCGCCCAGAGTTTGTTGTAGATCGCGAAGTCGCGTTTCATGTTGGTCAGGTACACGGTGACATCGACCAGATTCTCCCAGCGCGAGCCGGAGGCTTCCAACACCGTGCGGACGTTCTCAAACACCGAGCGGCACTGTGCTTCGATGTCGCTGAACTGGATGCCGCCATCGGCATTGAGCACGACACCGGGAATATCCTTCGTGCCTTTCTTGCGCGGGCCAATGCCGGACAGAAACAGCAGGTTGCCAACGCGGCGGGCATGCGGGTAAGCGCCGACCGGCTCTGGCGCCTTGTCGGAATGGATGGCGTTCTGGCTCATCGAGGAACCTCTTGTTGGTGAGGCCGGCACGGACCGGCGAGTACAAGGTAAAGACAGCGTGGCGCTAAGGCCGGATGTACAACAAGACAGGCTTACAGCATAGCGCTGCAGCCCAGGACAACGTCAGGCAGGAAAGCATTTGCAGCCGGAACGGCTGGCAAAGATGGCACCGGAAGACTTCCGGCGGTAGGCGTCGCGACTCATCGGTGGAGTGGCTCGGGTAGGGATGGGCGATTTATACCGGGGCGGGATCGGTGGGGTCAACT
>CAMLNB010000170.1 GCA_946481205.1 uncultured Kangiella sp.
GATAAAACGCCTTGGCGCGCTCCATGTCCTGAACATAAATCTCGAACCAACCCACTGGATTGTGTGCCATATCCCTTCTCCTTTGATGTCTTTACCAGCGTGAGAACCCAAGCCCTGCATATCGCTTCTGGGCGACAAACGAGCTGATAGCTCGATATGGAAAAGCCTAGCATCAGCGGCTGTCAACGTTATGTCAGTAGTGGCTGAAGCAGGTAGTTTGGAGTGGGTTTGTCCGATGCCATATGAGGTAATGGCTAGCAATCCTGAACCATACAAGATTCCCCATACGGCTACATAACGCCAGCTTCTCGAGAAACTGGAGAGCAAGTCGTGCGCAGAACAGCCTGAGTGGTTTATGTCAAGGGCCAAGCGGATGTTGGGTTTTCAATCATCTCGGGACCGGCCGGAAAGCTAGCCAGCAGCTCCTCTGGCAAATGCAGCATTAAATCACTGCGGCTTTGCAGAAAGTCCAGATCGGGGCCAAAGAAGCAGGTATTTTCGATACCAAGCAAATCAAAGATCAGCCGTGGTAGTTGGTCATGAATCAGAGGCCGAAAAAAAGAAATGCCTGTTATCCCATTGATGAGACTTCCATGAATCGATGCGTGGTCGCAAAGTTCGCCCACTGTCGAAACAAATTCCAGGCCAAACTCCGATTCTTCTATTCGACCGTAGGGTCTGATGACGGCAATAAAATCTTCGGTCGGAATTGGCGCGGAGTCGCGGTTTTCAAATTTCTGCACATAAATGGAATAGCTCATAAGAATTCGCAAGCTCCTTTTTCCACTATCCCCTGCTAGCAAACGAGGGGATTATCGCTCCTCGTTTGTTAGCATTGAATCACTTGGCGACTTCCACTCATCTGGTTTTGACGATCTGACCACCTTTCAACACAAAACTGACATTCTCCAACAGCGTTACGTCTTTGCTCGGGTCACCCGCAACCGCCACCAGATCGGCATAGCGGCCCTTCTCGATGACGCCGACATCCTTGCTGCCCAAGGCGTCGGCGGCATTGATGGTAGCAGCTTGAATCGCCTGCACTGGCGTCATGCCGTAGCGAACCATCACGGCGAATTGTTTGCCGTTGTCACCGTGCGGGTGCACGCCGGCATCGGTGCCGTAGACCATTTTTACGCCGGCCTGATGCGCCTTGCGGAAGTTCTCGCGTTGCAGATCGCCGACTTCGCGATCCTTGCGCAGATTGTCTTCGAGCACGCCGTTCTTCTTGCCTTCGGCCTGCGTGTAGTCGGTGTTGTAAATGTCCATCGACAAATAGGCGCCATATTTCTTCGCCAGCTTGATGCCTTCGTCATCGATCAGGCTGGCGTGTTCGATGGTGTCAATGCCGGCGCGGATCGCGTCCTTGATGCCATTGGTGCCGTGGGCATGGGCGGCCACTTTCAGGCCGTACATGTGGGCGTCATCGGCGACCGCTTTCATTTCTTCATAGGTCATTTGCTGCTGACCGGGTTCGGTGTTGCGCGAGAACACACCGCCGGTCGCGCAGATCTTGATGACTTGCGCCCCGTACTTGCGCAATTCGCGCACCCGTGCCCGCGCCTGTTCCGGGCTGTCGGCGTTGTACGGGCTCTTCTGATTCATTGACGGTGGAAAGAAGGTGGAATCGCAATGGCCACCGGTCGCGCCAAAACTGTAGGCGGCGGTGACCACGCGCGGCCCCCTCACCTTGCCTTCATCAATCGCTTGCCGCAGGCCGACATCGTTCCAGGCATCGGCGCCGACGTTACGCACAGTGGTGAAGCCGGCAAGCAGGGTTTTCTCGGCATGCGGCACGGTCAGCACCGACCAGAACCGATCGCCAAATTGCAGACCGGTGTAACCGCCGTAAGACGGATCGCTGTCGAGGTGCACATGCATGTCGATCAGACCCGGCAGCAGCGTCATGTCACCCAGATCGATTTGTCTGGCGGATTCGGCACCAGCCGGCAGCTTGCCGTCACGACCGACGTCGACAATGCGCTCATTTTCGATCAACACGGCGGCTTCGTTGATCAGCTTGCCGCTGCGGACATCGAGCAAACGGTCGGCGCGGATCAGCAGCGTCTCGGCACTGGCTTGATGGGCGATCAGGGCAAGCAGCGCGGCAGCAAGCGGCCGCATTTTGATAGAGTGGCTGGACATCGGACGACGTACCTCGACGGGGCTACAGGACCCCTCAGGTATACCGCAGCGCGCGCCATTGCGCTAGGCAGCTATTGCCACGACCGGTCTGACGCTACCCAACAAAAAGCCGCTAAGCAAAGGCGTAGCGGCTTGCTGGGCGAGCTGATGTTGCAGCGCGTTATCGCGATGCTTCGCTTACAAGCCGAGCTCGCGCAAGATGGCTTCCTTCAACTGTTGTGCTTCCGGGCTGGTGACCCGGCGCGGGTGCGGCAGCGTGACGTCGAAACTGGCCTGAATGCGCGCCGGCCGCGGTGACAACACCAAGATCCGATCGGCCATGTGCACGGCTTCTTCGACATCGTGGGTGATCAGCACCACGGTGTGTCGCTCCTCCGCCAGAATGCGCAGCAACTCGTTCTGCATGCGCAGGCTCATCAGTGCATCAAGTGCCGAGAACGGCTCGTCCATGTACAGGATTTCCGGTTTGACCGCCAAAGCGCGTGCCAGCTCGACCCGCTTGAGCATGCCGCCGGACAGTTCATGCGGATAGCTGTTTTCAAAGCCCTTCAGGCCGACCAATTCGGCGTAGTGATCAGCTGTCGCTTGCTTCTGCTGCTCATCGTTGCCGGGCAGGCCAAACATCAGGTTCTGCTGCACGGTCAGCCAGGGAAACACCGAGCCATGCTGGGAAATCAGAATGCCGTTCGGATCGGGTTTGTTGCGCACCACGCCATCAATCAACACCTGACCGCGATCTGCCAACTCAAAACCGGCCAGCATTTTCATCAGCGTCGATTTGCCGCAGCCAGACGGGCCGACAATGGCAACAAACTCGCCACTGCGGACACTGAAATGAATGTCATCGACCACCGGCAGTTCGGCGCCATTGGCGACAAACTGTTTGTGCAGATGATCGGCAAGAATTTTGTGGGTAACAAGATTATCGGCCATAGCGCCACCGTACTGACTTCATTCGTTCCAACAGGCGCATCAGACCATCGAGCAGCAGGCCGATCATGCCGATGATGATCATCGCGGCAACCACCAAATCATAGCGGTTGCCGGCATTGCGCGAATCCATGATCAAATAGCCCAGACCGGAGCGCAGCGCGATCATTTCCGCCGCGACCACCACCAACCAGGCAACGCCAAGCGAGATGCGCATGCCGACGATGATTTCCGGCAATACCGCCGGAATGATCACCTGCCGATACAGCTTGCTACGTGGCACGCCAAAATTGTCGGCGGCACGCAGGTAACGGCGTTCGATGGTGTGCACGCCGGCCGCCGTCTGCACGATCAGCGGAAATACCGAAGCAATGAAGATCAGGAAAATCGGTGAGGCATTGCCGACACCGAACCACAATATGGCAATCGGAATCCAGGCAATCGGCGAGATCGGCCGCAGCATCTGAAAAATCGGATTCAGCGTCAGGTAGGCGCCATCAACACGGCCCATCCACAAACCAAGCGGCACCGCGATCACAACTGCCAAACCAAAACCGGTGCCGACCCGGAACAGTGACGAACCAATGTGATCCCACAGGCTGCCATCGCCGACCAATTCCAGTGTGCCGGTGACGACCTGCAGCGGGGTGGGAAAAATGGCGCTGCCGGTTTGCACCACGATCAACCACCATAGGCCGATCAACAGTGTCAACAGTACGAGCGGCGGTAACACCGCCTTGATCTTGCCCACAAGCTCACCTTCTGTTTATTCGCGTGCGATCTGTTGTGCACGCCATTGTTCTGATTCTTTTTCGTCGTTCGACCCGTGAATCATCCTTTGCCGCACGGTCAACCGGTTCAGGTCGACCACGGCAATTGACGCCACCATTGCTGCAGACGCCAACGCAGGCGTGGCCAACCCAAGTCGGGATGCGGCGCCACGATCACGGTCATCTGGCCATCAGCGTGCGCAGTACAAGCGAACTGATATTCCGAGGCCAGATCAAACGGCAGCTTGAAGCGCTGGCCGGGCATGATCAGGGTCGGGCCAAAAATTTGCGGCACGCTGTCCTGATTCTCCAGCACCAGAATATCGCTGAGTCCCAGCGTCAGGTAAATGGTCTGCGGCAGGATTTCGTTGGCCTGACCGGCCATGCGATTGGCCCAAGTGCCGGGCGGAATGGCAAAACGCGCTTCCCGCGCAACCGGTTGCAGCGGCCACAGTGCAGTTGCTGCCACAGCAAGACCGAATAACAGCAGCACAATCAGCGCTGCGCGCCGCTTCGCTCGGCTTTTATCGCTTGTCATCATGATGGCGACATCGACAGTTCGCAGTCAGTGCTGCAACAGCACGCCAACATCATGGCTGATGTCATCGGTGCTCTTGCCGAACGGCACCAGCGCCTGCAAATGGCCGCTGCGATCAATCAAGTAAATATACGACGAGTGGTGCACCGTGTAGTTGCTGCCGCCATCTTCGGCGGCGGCTTTGTTGGCGATCACCCCATAGGCCTGCCGCACTGCTGCGAGTTGCTCGGCGCTGCCGGTGACGCCAACAAAACTGGCGTCGAAATTGCCGAGGTATTCGCGCATCCGCTTGGCGTCATCGCGGTCCGGATCGACCGTTACATACACCACCTGAAACTGCTCGGCACGCGCACCGAGCTGCTTGCGCACCTGCGTCAGCTTGGCCAAGGTCATGGGGCAGACACTGGGGCAATGGGTGAAGCCGAAACCGAGCGCAATGACCTTGCCGCGATAGGCATTGAGTGAAACCGGCGCGCCGGTCGAACCCGGCAGGGAAAAATCCGGCGCCAGTCGCGGCGGGTCAAAGACGCCGGCTTTCAGTTGCAATTCTTTGGCAGTCGCACCGACGCTGAGCAACAGCAGCAGGCTCGACAGTGCGCCGGCAACAAAAGAATGAATGAGTGGTGTGGTCACAGTGTCAGGGTTACCGGTTTGGCGTTGCGGACAAATTGTTCATCGACATACTGCTCGTATGGCACCGGTTGCTTCAGGGTGCCGGCCGCGACCGACAGCTGCATCAGCTCATCGAATTCGCTGCGGATCATCCGCATGTCGCCATACGTCACCCGGTCACTCGGATTCTCCATGACAAACTTGATGATCTTGGGATCTTGATTGAAGAACGTGCGACCAGCGGCGATCTCGGCGGCCTTGTTGCGGTTGATCGGCGTTTGATCGAGCCACTGGCCGGCGCCCATGACATGGTTCACCAAGTCCTGCACCACCTCCGGTGACCGCTCGATCAACTCCTGACGCACTGTCAGCACACAGCAAATGTAGTTTGGCCACTCATCGCGGGTCATCCGCAGCGGCCTGGCATAACCGGCCTGCTGCGCGGCAGCGCCAAACGGCTCACCGGTGCAATAACCATCCACGGCATCGGCATACAGTGCAGCCGGCATATCCGGCGGTGGCATCTCGATGATTTCCAATTCCTGTGGGGTCATGCCTTCTTCGGCCAGCATTCTGCGCAGAAACAAAAAGTCGACCGCGAACCGGCTCGGAATAGCGATGCGTTTGCCGCTCAGTTGCTTGAACGTTTGATAGGGCGAATCGGTCTTGACCATGATCACGGCGCCGGAGCGGTGACCCAGCGAGACGATCTTCATCGGTACATTGCGGCTGACCAGATCCATCACCAGCGGTGCCAGCATGTAACCGGCCTGAATCCGCCCGGTCATCAAGGATTCCTTGATCTCCGGCCAGCCGCTGTACTTGTTGTATTCGAAGCGGGTGCTGGTGTCGCCGGGCTGCATGCTGGCGAGCTTTGCCGTGCAGGCAATCGGCAAGGTCAGATTGCAGGTCACTGGCAAACCGCCGACGTGCAACACCTTGCTGTCGGCATCATTGGCGCAACTGCTCAGAGCAAAAGGCAGCATGCTGGCGGCAGCCGTGCCGAGCAACAGACGGCGACGGCGTTGATCGATTTCGTGGTTGCCCCAGTCGGTGCGCATACAACTTACTCAGAGAGAACTCTTTACTCGGCGAGAACTCAGGACAAAGAACCGGTCGTGAGCGCGTGTTGCTCACGACCGGTCGATACTAAACCAATCCCTAACGGGTCACCAGCCAGCGCTTAACTGAGTGATGCGGCATGGCGAGACGGCTTCCGCTTCGCGCACGCGGTACCTGCTCGTTGCCGGACTGGTACTTGCGTTGCTCAGCGGGTCCAGACGGCATATTGATCGCCGGACGTGCGCAGCGTCCAGCCGCTGCCGGGGCTCCAGCTGTTCGGACCGATCTTCATCGCCAGATTGCCGTTGATGATGGCCGCATACAGGCCCTGATCGGCGCGTTGTATCGCCACCGAGGCTGTTGAGCGTATGCCTTTCTCCTTGCGCAAACTGATCAGCGTTTTGATTGCGCTGCGCAGGTTCCAGTCATAGACGTGCGGGTAGTACACCGTTGGAATCCCGGGATGGGTCAGGATGTAGGCATAACCCTGCATCACCTTGCCGCAGGGCACTGGCCAATGATTCTGGCCGGCGCTGCAACTCTGCGATGGACCGGTGTCGTGGTTGTCGACAAAGGTCACCATCTTCTGCGCCCACCAACCGATGCCACCAGCCGGTTTGCCATCCCAGGCGCGCAGTCGCCAATACTCGTTGGCCCACAGTGCCTGATTGAGCAGACCTTTGCTGGTGAAATCGAAGGCGCCGCATTTGCCATTGTTGCCATCGACATAATTCATCAACAGCTGGCGATGCGCATCGACATTGTTGTAATCCAGATCGGTCCAGATCTCGCCGACGCAGAAGTTCGGGTTCATTGCGTCGTGATACAGGCCGGCGTAACCGGAACCGTAGCCTTTCGAGTAGTCGTAACGAATACCGGAAAAGCCAACGCCTTTGAGTCGCGACGACAGCCAGGTTTTCAGATCGTTCTGAACAAAGCCTTGCGAGTGATCCAGATCGCGGGCGGCGCCATAGCCGTCACCGGAATCGCCGTTGCCGCAACGCCCGCTCCATTCGTCGTTGTTGACCACGGCGCGGCAATCCCAGCTCGGATTGGTGAAGTCGGCCCAGTTGCTGGTGCCAACGCGGTGATTGATCACGACATCGGCCACGCTCTTGATGCCCTGGCCGGTCAGCGCGCTGATGGCATTACGCAGTGCCGTTTCACTGCCATAGCTGCTGTTCAGCACATTGAGCTGACGCGGCAGATACCCTTCCAGTGATGCGGCGTCCGACGGCGGCGGGAACCAGACGTGAGTGATGCCCAAGTCTTTCAGATCGCCAGCCTTGCCCTGCAGATTGCCGTACCAGCTACCGTTAGCGGAGTGCCAATGAAAGCCCTGAAACAGAATCGCGCTGCTGGCTTGATTCTGTTCGGTGGCCGCTTGCGCTGGCACGACCGCCAACCAGGTACTGGCCAGCAGCGAGGCGACGATGTGCCAGCGCCGCAACCGACTGCAGGTGCTGCTGGCGT
>CAMLNB010000171.1 GCA_946481205.1 uncultured Kangiella sp.
TTCAATCACGACAGCGCGTCATGCTATTTCGACGCCACGCAAACCAAGGTCAATGGCCGCTGGCTCAAGCTGATGGCCTGGTACGACAACGAGTGGGGTTTTTCGCATCGGATGCTCGACAATGCGCTCAATCTGGCAGCGCTGGATCACCCTGTTGCCGCGCCAGCGCCAATCCCCGCATTGGCGTGAGCGCGACGCAATTCCCGCAATCCCAACGATCACGCAACCCAAACAAGAACGGCGCCGAAAGGCGCCGTTCTTGTTTGTCCCCGTTGTTGCCTGCTTTCAGACCTTCGCTGGGCGATAGCCTTTCAAGGCAAACAGCAGGATGTAGACATAGCAGGCCGCGACAATGGCAAAGCTGTACTGAAAACCGATGCTGCTGAAGCCGGCCAAGTAGCCTTGCAGCAAGGGAATCAGTGCGCCACCGGCGACCATGCTGACCAGAATGCCGGATGCTTGGCTGGTGTGTTTGCCAAGACCGCTGAGCGACAGCGGAAAAATGCACGGCCACATCACTGAATTGAACAAGCCGACCAGAACCAGTAAGCCCAGCGACAACGGGAAGCTGATGGCCTCAAAACTGACGCTGAACGGATCCAGACTCAGCACCATCACGTTCATGTTCAGCCAATTATCGAGGAAGACGCCGGACATTGCGGTCACTACCAGCAACAAGGCAATCGCAGCGACCCAGCGCAGCATGATTTCCGCCCGCACTTTCTGGCCAATAATGGCGCCGATCAAGCGGCCGATCATCGCACTGCCCCAGTAATACGCGACCAGCGATGCCGCGGCTTTTTCCGGTGTCAGACTGGCGATGACATCACTGCCCAAGCGGATCAGATGATCCTCGACGAAGTACAGCACCAGCACGCTACCGATCGCGACTTCGGCACCGACATAAACAAATATCGCACCGGCCCCCCAGCGCAAATGGCGGAATTGCCACGCGCTGCCAGTGAGCGTTTCGTTGCGATTCACTTCCGTTGCCAGACGCGGTAGCTTGAGGAAATACAGCAACACGGCGATGGCGACCGTGATCAGCGCGAGCACCAGATACGGTCCCTTGACTGCGGCGGCTTTTTCCAACGGATCGCTGAGTCCATGCGGCAAAATGTAGGCGGCGCCGATAATCGGGCCGAGGAAGGTTGCAGTGGAATTGGCGGTACCGCCCATGTTCAGTCGGGCGGCGCCGGTAGCCTCCGGTCCCAAGGCAATGATGTAGGGGTTGATCGCCACTTGCAGCACGGTCAAACCGGTCGCAACGACAAACAGCGCGAACAGGAAGAAACCGTACCAAGCGAGCATGCTGGCCGGCACAAACAGAAACAAACCGGTCGCCATCGTCGCTAGCGAAACCGCCAAGCCTTTTTTGTAGCCGATGCGTTGAATCAGATGACCGGCCGGTATCGACATGATGCCGTAGGCAATAAAGAAGCAGAACTGCACCAGCATGGCCTGCCAGCGATTCAGTTCAAACACGCCTTTCAGGCTGGGAATCAACACGTCGTTCAATACGGTGATGAAACCGATCATGAAAAACAGGCTGATCATCAGTGCCAGCGGCACGGTGTAATTGATCTGGCCGTCATTGATCTGATTGGTGCTGAGCGCTGGGTTCACAGCGACAGTGCTACTGGTGCTGGCCATCAGTTCCTCCGTTGTTGGTTGGCACAGACCATGATGCGCATGAACGTATCCGTGTCTGTGCCTTTCAGCCGTCTGTGCTGCGGCGTATTGGCGTGAGCTTCAATTTGTCAGTCGTTCGCTGGCAATGCCGAGCAACCAGCTCTGTTGCACCTGTTGTTGCTGATCAAGCAGCACCAGATCGGCACGGGCGCCCAGTGCGATACGGCCACAGTCGCGACCGATACCGAGAAATTCCGCTGGGTAACGTGAGGCCATCCGTAGTGCTTCCGGCAAATCGATTTGCAGACGCTGCTGCGCCTGCCGTACTGCGCCGGCCATGTCCAGCGTCGAGCCGGCCAGCGCGCCGCGCTCGTCGACCAGGCGCTCGCCATCGCGGCGAACCCGGCCACCGAAAAATTCGAATTCATCTTGGTCACTGCCGACCGTCGACATCGCATCGGTGACCAACATGATCTTGCCGCGCGGTTTGGTCCGCAGTGCCAGCTGCATGCTGGCATCGTGAGCGTGGCAACCATCGACAATCAAGCCGCACCAGCTGTTGGCATCAAGCAAGGCCGCGCCGACCATACCCGGTTCGCGCGAGCTCAGCGGCGACATGGCGTTGAACAAATGGGTAAAACCACTGGCGCCGGCGGCGAGCGCTTGCTGAACGGTTTCGTAATCGGCATTGGAATGACCAAGACAGACGTGAACGCCAGCGGCAACCAGACGGCGAATATCCTCCGGGCTGACATTTTCCGGCGCCAAGGTCAGCACGCGCAGCCCCAGATCAGTTCGGCAATACAAGGCCAGATCGGCTTCGGTCAGCGGCCGGATGTGAGCGGCACTGTGCACACCGCGTTTGGCGCTGGCCAAATGCGGGCCTTCGAAATGAATGCCAAGCACACCGGGCATTTTCTGTTGTAGTGCAGCGGCAACGGCGTCGGCAGCGCGCCGGGTCACGTCGGCATCATCGGTGATGATGGTCGGCAACATGCCGGTGGTGCCGAAGCGGGCATGGGCATTGCGCATGCGAGTCAGCGTGTCGCGTTGTGGTGCGTGATTGAACAGCACGCCGCCACCGCCATTGACCTGGGTGTCGATAAAGCCCGGCGCCAGCAACCCGTGCACGCGCGTCACCGCAACACCGGGTACGGTATCGAGCGCGACGATATGACCGTCTTCAATGGTAATCGGCATCGCCGGCAGTAACCGGTCGCCGTCGAAGACCTGATCCGCTAACAGGGTTTGGCGCGTCATGTTCTACTTAATAAGCCCGTGCGTGATAAGCCTGTGCTCAATAAGCCTGTACTCGGTAGCTGCTGCTATGCGACTACAGGGTTTCGGTAACTTTCTTCAAACCAATCGGCTGATCGGGATTGCCACCCAGGGCTACCGCTGCCTGCGCCACGTCAACATAAAACCGCTGCAACAGCAAGAGCGGCGCGAGTCGCGGGTGGCAGTCGAGCAATACCTGATGCAAGGGCAGCACACGGGCGCCACGACCGGCGACATCATCAATTTGCTGCTGATGTGCACTGGCGGCCTCATCACGGATGCTGACGTCAATCACCGTCAGGGCTTTTTGTGCCAGCGCGACCGGACCATGCAGAAATTCGGCGCTGCTGAACGCTTCGGCTTGCACGCTGCAGACTTCTTTCAGTTTCAACGCCAACTCTTTGCTGATGGCATAGCCAAGCCCGCGACCGAGTACGATCAAATGCTCGAGGCCGCGCAGATCATCGGCGTGCAATTGCGGCGCGCTGTCGAGCACCTGCTGCAGTTGTGCCGGCAGCAACGCCAGCGCTTGTTGCAACTGTGGATTGGCGCTCCAGACCGCGGTGAGCTGCAGCAATGCCGACAGCGTGCACAGATAGCTTTTGGTTGCCGCGACCGAGCGTTCGGTGCCGGCGCGCAGCGGCAAAACAAAATCGACCGATTGCGCCAGCGGTGATTGTTCGTCATTGACCAGCGCCACCACATAAGCGCCGCTGGCTTTGGCGCGCTGGGCCTGGGTGACGATATCGGGGCTGCGACCGCTTTGCGAGATAACCAGCACCAGCGCGTCGGCCAGCTTCAGCGAACGGTTATAAACCGTCGTGACCGCTGGTGCCGCGGCGAACACCGGAATGCCGGTTTCGATTTCGATCAGGTATTTGCCAAAGACGCCGGCATGATCAGAAGAGCCGCGGCCGACGATCATCACATAGCGCGGCGGCTGTGCGCGCAAGCGTTGGCAAAGCGTGTCGATCAAACTGGCATTGGCGCGATGCTGCTCAGCGATGCGGGCCGGCACTTCCCGCGCTTCCAATTCCATCAGCGTCGTTGTGCTTGCGACGGTGTTCATCAGGGCGGCACCTCGCATGTCAATGATGTCCGGACTGGGACTGCGACCAGGTTTGCATCGCCAATCGCACGGCGCCCATTTCCGGTTGCTCCAAGGCCGGTGAAAGCTGTGCTTGCACAAACGGATCCAGCCATGGTGTCAACAGCGGTGCCAGGCCGCCAATCAGTGACAAACGCGGCGGCTTGATCGCCAGCAGTTTGTGCGCGAGCTGGCTGATGTAATCGGCGCCTGATGTGACGATGGCGGTGGCAACCGGGTCGCGCTGATTCGCCGCTTGTATCACCAGTGGCGCGAGTTGCGCGAACTGACTGGCGCCATGGCCAATCGCCTCGACCAAACCAATGCCATCACGTGCTTTCAGCTGTGTCAGCAGCGCATCGGTCAAGGCGGTTGGTTCAGCGAATCCGTCGAGCGCCAGCAACACATGCTGCATCGCTTGCAGTCCGAGCCAGGCACCACTGCCTTTGTCGCCGGCCGGAAAACCGTGGGCGCCATAAAACACTTCGTGAGTGCCAACGTGGGCATAACCCACCGAGCCGGTGCCGGCGATGATCACCGCGCCATCACCACCGCCATGCGCGCCGATGCACGCGACGCGCAAATCGGTGGCAACCAGCAAGCGGCCATACGGATGCTGCCATTGCATAAACGCTTGGTGCACGGCCGGAATGTTGACACCGGCCAGGCCGAGACAGGCATGCAGGCGCGGGCTGGCGCTGGGGTCCAACCCCGCGTCGCGCAAGGCCAGCTGCGTGGCGACCGAAACCGAATCGACGCTTTGCTGAAAATCCTGGTACGGATTGGCCGGGCCACCGCAGCCTTCACCAAGACGCTCGCCCTTGGCGTTGACGAGCAGCGCCCGGCATTTGCTGCCGCCGCCATCGATACCGAGAAACAAGGCTTGGCTGTGAGTTGTCGCCATTATTCGATCACCATTGAATCGGCTTGATCACCATCGTGTGAGGACGATGCTAGCATGCAAATGACAGCGCTGTCATTCTTGCTCTGCAGCAAATGTTGCGCGGTCTGGACTGGTCGGCGCAGCGCCGCAATTCCCGGCGCCTTGGCCGGGCAGCAATCAACGCAGCTCGCCGTGCCGATCATGGCGCGGCCACCTGCAAAGCCCGACCTTTGCGCTGGCCATCGGTGCTGGTCGCGCGTACCTGAACCGCGCCAGTAATCGCGACCGGACCGCGGTAGCGCTGCCAATCGCCGCTTGATTGGCGGTACTCAATCGCCAAGCCAGCCGCTTCACCGGCGCCATCGAGTCGATAAGGCAGGTTGGCATGCAGTTGGCCGTCGCGAATCACCGCGCCGACAGTCGGCAGGCGATAGCCGATCTGTTGTCGCTCCAGCTTGGCGAATTCCCGGCTGGCGAGCAGACCGGCGAAGCGCTGCCAATCGCGTTGACGGGCGGCTTGGCGCGCTTCATCAAATTGCTTGCTGTCGCGGTTGTAACGAAAACCGTCGTGGCGATACGGCAATTCCCAATCGGCCTGATGCCAGGCCCGCTCGGCGAGCGCCAACAAGCGCGGGAACAGCATGTATTCGACTTGCGCATCACTGCGGATAGTTTCGCTCCAGATCTGCGCCTGCAGACCGTGGAAACGCACACCATTGCGCAGCGGCGCATAAGCGGCATGCTGGCCGTCGGCCGCTTTGGCTTGATCATCGGCTTCGTAAGGTTTGTTCTCGCGATCCGGCCAGAACTCGGCATGCGCCGGCAAATTGTCCGGCATGAACTCGAACACTTTGCGCGTGCTGCTGACGCGTGTGCCCCAGTAATAACCGCCTTCTTCCGGATCCACTGCGTACGGAAAATCGAAGTACGTGACATCGGGTGACGAGATCACCACCTGCCAGCCTTGGTTGGCCAGCGTGTGAGCAACGCGATGACCATTCCAGGCCAGGACGCTCCAGGCATTGGCCTGCACCGTGCCGGGCAAATCGCGTGGACTCAGGTGCTCGACGCCATCACTCCAGGCAGCCAGTTCGACCTTGCGCTTGCGCAGCATCTCGCCGACTTGCTTGATGAAGTGACCGCCAAGCGCTTTGGCATCGCTGATCTGTGCGCGTTGTGCCGCCAGATACTGCTGGCAGATCGGTGAGGCGACCCAGGCGCCCGGCGTTTCATCGGCGCCGATATGAAAGCGCGTCAGGGCTTGGCCGGCCTGTTGATGCAGTTTCTGCACTTCAGCAACGATCTTGTCGACAAACGCATACGCCGACGGCATGCAGACATTGATGGTGTTGTCGCGGTAGAACTGGATCGATTCGTAACGGCTTTGATCGGCCGGATCATCCAGCAGGTAACGTGCAGCTTCCGCCGGTTTGCCGGCAGCAAGCAAACGGTCATGACGGGCACGCATACTGCGCACGGCAGCGCGGGCATGGCCCGGCATATCCAGCGACGGAATCACCTGAATATGACGCGCGTTGGCGGCGCGGACCAGCTCAACGTAATCGCTCACCGAATAGTAGCCATTGACCGGGCTGCTGCGTTCCGGGCCACTGCCGAGTTGTGGCAACAGGCAACGGGTTTCACCGGGATCATGGCAGCGATAGCCGCCGATCTCGGTCAGTTCCGGCAGGCCCGGAATTTCCAGTCGCCAGCCTTCGTCATCGGCCAGATGCAGATGCAGTTTATTCAGCTTGTAGGCGGCCATTTGATCGAGCAATTTCAGCAGCAAGGCCTTGCTATGAAAGTTGCGGCCGACATCGACATGCAGACCACGAAACGGATAGCGCGGCGCATCTTCGATATGCAGCTGCGGCACTGCCGCGGCGCCATTTGGCAGAAGCGCCGCCAGTGATTGCAGCGCATAAAACGCACCGCTGGCGTCGCTGGCAACGATGTCGATGCGCTCGCTGCTGATGTCCAGCACATAGGCTTCACTGGCGAGCGTCAGCGACGGCACCTGATGCAATCGGACCGGCACACCGGTTGTTGTCACCGCGACACCCAGCTGATTCAACCGGGTCAGCGCTGCTTGCAAGCTCGGCAACGGAAAGGCGCTGTGCTCAATGCGCAGGCCACGCTGCAGTGACAGCTGGCCACTGCGCTCGGTCAAGCGTTTCGGTCGCGGCAGCAGGTCGCTGGCCGCCGGAGCGGTCGCGCCGCCCCATGCCTGGTATTGCACATACAAGGCGTTGGCCGTCGCCGGAACGGATTGATCGGTTGCCGTGCGCTTCAGGTGTTTGTTCGGATCGGTCAAATCGCTGACAAAAGGCAGTATCGCCAAACCCGTCTCCGGGTCGATTTGCTCTTGGCTGCTGCGCAGCAAATAAGCCTGGTCATCGGCGCCGACCAGGTAATAGTTCGGCATCAACTCGGCTTTGCTGAGCAGCCAGAAAGAGGAATGAAAACGAAGCGTTTTGGTTTCGCCGGCGGCAAAGCCACGGAACGCAGAGGTCGGCGTCAGCTCGTGCAGATCGCCATTGAGGTGAGTAATGACAAACTCATCGGAAATCGTTTGCTGAATTGGTGACACATGACTGAAGCGGATGCGCCAGTCCTGGCGTGAAAACGTCGTCGGACTTTGCAA
>CAMLNB010000172.1 GCA_946481205.1 uncultured Kangiella sp.
GGCTGACCAGCATCAGGTGGTTGTCGGTGCCGCCGGAGACGATGTCGTAACCGCGATCCATGAAAACCTTGGCCATGGCCTTGGCGTTGGCGACCACTTGTTTCTGGTAGCTCTTGAATTCCGGCTCCAGCGCTTCTTTAAAGGCAACCGCCTTGGCGGCGATCACGTGCATCAGCGGGCCGCCTTGGCCGCCCGGGAACACGGCGCTCTGGAATTTCTTTTCCAGCTCAGCATTGGCCTTGGCCAGGATCACGCCGCCGCGCGGACCGCGCAGGGTCTTGTGGGTGGTCGAGGTCACGACGTCGGCATACGGCACCGGGTTCGGGTATTCACCGGCAGCGACCAGACCGGCGACGTGCGCCATGTCGACCATAAAGTAAGCGCCCACTTTGTCGGCGATCTCGCGCAGCCGCTTCCAATCGACAACCCGCGAATAGGCCGAGAAACCGCCGAGGATCATCTTCGGCTTGTGCTCGAGGGCCAGCGCTTCGGCGTGGTCGTAATCGATGTAGCCGGCCGGGGTCAGGCCGTACTGCACGCTCTTGTAGAGCTTGCCGGAAAAGTTGACCGGCGAGCCGTGGGTCAGGTGGCCGCCATGGGCCAGCGACATGCCAAGCACGGTGTCGCCCGGGTTCAGCAGCGCCATGTATACGGCCGAGTTGGCCTGCGAGCCGGAATGCGGCTGAACGTTGGCGTAATCGGCGGCAAACAGCTGCTTGACCCGATCAATGGCCAATTGCTCGGCCACGTCGACGTATTCGCAACCGCCGTAGTAACGCTTGCCCGGATAGCCCTCGGCGTACTTGTTGGTCAGCACCGAGCCCTGCGCCGCCATCACCCGGGCGCTGGTGTAGTTCTCGGAGGCGATCAGTTCGATGTGCTCTTCCTGACGATGGCGCTCGTGCTCCATCGCATTCCAAAGTTCGGCGTCGTATTGGGCCAGGGTGGCGGGGTTGCGCAGCATGGGACAGTTACCGGGTGGTTGGGCGAAAAAATGAGCGCGCATTGTACCGGAAGGCGGGACTGAACAGCAGCTTACAACTGGCACCCTTGTCAGCGCTGCAGCGGCGGCGTAGCCTCCGGCGACATGAGTTTTTGCCATGAAGGAGAAACACCCCGGCGGCCAGGCCGGACCAGCACTTTCGACTAAGGAGCGGAAGTCGCTGTTGAAGTAGAACCAAGCAGTTACCCGAGTATGCAGTCCGGGGGTCGGCGGTATGACGGATACCGTCTGACACAACCACCGAGACAGGTGGTTACGGATAAGAAGTGGAAAACAGAAAAACCCTGCAAAACGGAGCAACTCAAAAATGAAAATGACCAAGCTGTCTACCGCCCTACTCGCCGCTTGCGGCGCCCCGCTGTTACTTACCCCTGCCTATGCTGCTGATGAAGAAGCGGCCGAACGTGTAGAAGTGGTCGGTTCACACATCAAGCGTACGGATATCGAAGGCCCGCTGCCGGTGCAAACCATTGATCGTGACACCATCGAGAAATCTGGCTACAACAACCTGCAACAACTGCTGGTCCGTTTGCCGACCGCTGGCAACGGTACCTTCTCGACTCGCGGTAACAACCAAGACTCCACCGCCAACGGTGCTGCCGCCGTTAGCTTGCGCGGCATGGGTGCTGACGCGACGCTGGTGTTAGTCAACGGCCGCCGCGTAGCTATCAGTTCATTCGCGGAAGGCATCACTACCAACTTCGTCGACATCAACAGCATCCCGGTTTCTGCCATTGAACGTGTTGAAATTCTGAAAGACGGCGCTTCGGCGGTGTACGGCTCTGACGCCGTCGCCGGCGTGGTCAACATCGTACTGCGCAAAGATTTTACCGGCAGCGAGCTATCGCTGGGCTACGGCAACACCACTGACACCGACTCCGACGAAAAAACCGCATCGTTCGTCTGGGGCTTTGGTGGTGAAAACGGTAACGGCACACTGATTTTCGATTACTTCACGAACAACACCTTGATGAACAAGGACCGAGGTTCGCTTGGCACCGCAAACCAAGAGCCTCGTGGTGGCAATGATTTACGATCCTCGCGCGGGTTTCCTGGCGCCTTTATTATCGATGGTGCCGCGACATCAGTTAGCGATCCTAGTTGCTTGCCTGAAAATGACGCCGGCTCAGTCTGCGTTTATGACTATGGTCCGTGGAACGTACTGACACCAGCATCAGAACGGGTTGGCTTGATGTTCATAGGCAACCGACAACTCGGCAATGATATGGAGCTGTTCACTGAACTGGGTATTCAACACAACAAATCGTTCGCCCAAGGTGCACCGACGCCACTGGACGAAACAGCATTGCTGACAGTTCCTGTGAACCATCCGAACAACCCTTTTGCTGGTGCGACCACGATTGATATTTATCGCTTCCGTACCGTCGACGCTGGCGCCCGGATTTGGGACATCGAGACTGATAACTTGCGTGCCGTGGTCGGCTTGCGTGGTACGGTTGGCACGTGGGACTGGGAAACCTCAATTCAGCGTGCACGTAGCGAATCGACCCAGACCGGCGACAAATCGCAAGGCTGGGTACGCACCGATTTGCTGCAACAAGAAATCAATGCAGGCCGCTACAACCCGTTTGGCACGACTTTCAACTCACCAGACGTCATTGATGCGATTACAACGAATCTGGTCCGCCAAGGCGAATCGCATCTGACCGCGTACGATCTGAAATTTACTGGCGATCTGTTTGACACCAAGAATGGCCCGGTTGCGATGGCCGTTGGTGCCGAATATCGCGAGGAAGATGTCAAAGATGTACCGGACGACCAATTCCAGCGTGGATTGATTTTCGGCACCGAATCGATTTCCGCCGCGGCCGAGCGCGATCACAAAGCGTTGTTTGCCGAGTTGTCGATTCCGCTGGCAGATCGCCTTGAATTGCAAGTCGCCGGCCGTTTCGACGACTATAGCGATTTCGGCAGTACGACCAATCCGAAAGTTGCGTTACGCTGGGCACCCGCTGACAGTCTTGCGCTACGGGCTTCGTGGAGCACGGGCTTCCGAGCCCCGTCGTTGGCACAAATCGGTCTTGGCCCTTCTCAAGAATCGGTCTTCGTCACGGATTCTTACGGATGTCCAGTTCCCGGAGGCCCGCAGCCAGCATGCCAAACCACCGATATTACTATTCAGTTTGCCGGTAACCCGGATCTCGACGCCGAAGAGTCGGAAACCTGGAACGTCGGCGCGATCTGGGAGATTACAGGCGATCTGAGTGTATCCATCGACTATTGGAATATTGTCCAAGACAACAAGATCGACCGACTGGATCTCCGGCGCCGTTACCTTGATAACTGCAGCCTGACCAATCCCAATCCAGCGGTCTGTATCCGGAACCAGCTGGGCGCCCTTGTTCAAATCAACAACACATTCGATAACCTAACCTCACAAGAAGCAAGTGGGATCGATATCTCCGCCCAGTACAAGCTGGATCTGGCCGATATGGGCACCGTGAACTTCACCTTCGATTGGTCGATGTTGGAAGACATCGAGAAAGACAATGTCGATTGGACCGGTAAGTATGAGTATCCGGAAATTCGCTGGCTCGGTGCTGCTGACTGGGCAATTGGTGATTGGGGCTTCAACGCCAACGTTGCTTATATCGGTGAGTTCGAGGACTTCGATGAAACCCGCACGGTGGACTCGATGACCACATTGAACCTGCAAGCCCGTTACACCGGCATCAAGGATGTGCTGCTGAGCGTTGGTATCGACAACGCGCTGGATGAAGAGCCGCCGTTCGCGATCGGTGATGGTGATGGCGACCTGTACGGTTTCGTCTCCGCCGTTCATGACCCGCGTGGCCAATTCGTCTACGGCAAGATGACCTACTCGTTCTAAACTCGAACGGTTACGGTTGTTACCAGAAACGGCGCCTTCGGGCGCCGTTTCCTTTTCAGATCATTTTGTAACAACGAAAGCAGCAGAGCGTTGGCAGAAATACACACGCTCCCTTGCCAGCGGATTAACTGCAGCGTAGCCTGCAGCAGCATCAGGTTTTGTCAGCAAGGAGGAATGCCCTAGCGACCTACGCATGTCAGCGACGCTGATTCATACGGCAGAGCTGTACGCAGTACAGAAGCGTCATGTTGTACCCGAGCAATGCAGTCCGGGTTGTCGATGAGTAGTCATCAGGCAACACGCCCGCTAACGTCAGCGGCGCGGAAAACGTGGAAACGTAAAACCCTGCAAAACGGAGCAACCATGAAAAGCAAAATGTCCAAGTTGTATCTCGCCTTACTCGCCAGCACAGGCACCCTGCTCTCCCCTACCCTTTTCGCCGCTGAAGAAGAACAGGCCGAACGTGTCGAAGTCACCGGCTCGCGCATCAAGCGCACCGATGCTGAAGGCCAATCGCCGGTGCTGACGCTGGATCGCGCTGCGTTGGAAAAAACCGGTCTGACGTCGGTCGGCGATATCCTTCAACAATTGTCAGCCGGTGGCAAAGCGCTGAACGGCAAATTCAACTCCAGCGGTAACTTTGGCTTCCCGGCTGACGGCGGCGGTATTGGTGCCGGTTCGGCCCAAGTTGACTTGCGCCATCTGGAATCCAAGCGCGTGCTGGTTCTGGTCGATGGTAAGCGCTGGGTAAACGAATCCTCAGCTTCGGGTGTCGGCGGCTCGGTCGACTTGAACACCATCCCGATGTCGATTGTTGAACGCATTGAAGTGCTCGAAGATGGCGCGTCGGCCATTTACGGTTCGGACGCAATTTCGGGTGTTATCAACGTCATCACCCGGAAAACATTCGATGGTGTCGAGTTCAGTGTCTACACCGGCGAGTATGACGAAGGCGACGGCAAGAACACCAAGGCAGAAATCACCTTGGGTGGCAGTGGCGACAAATTTTCCGCGCTGTTCAATGCCAGCTATAACGATCAAGAATTGGTATCTGCCGCAGACCGCAAACTCTCGCGCTTCCCGGTGCCGGGCACCGGCGTAACCCGCGGCAGCTCCGGTACGCCACAAGGCCGATTTATTTTCTGCGACCCGAATGCCGCGACCACCGATTTCGGCGGTTGCGATGCCGACTTCAACAACTGGTATGACGTTACCCTGAATACCGGTGTCGCCTCCCCGGTCTGGAATCCGAACACCACCGACCTCGGCAACAGCACGTATCACGGCTTTGGCGGCAGCGATCGCTTCAACTTCTCGCCGTACAACTTGGTACTGACCCCGAGCGAACGCAAGAATATTTTCACCAGCATTCGTTACGACGTTTCCGACACCGACACCATTTATGTCAAGAGCTTGTACAACACCCGTGACTCGGTCAACCAGGCAGCGCCGGAACCGATTTTCATCGGCAGCGATGCCGGCACCGGTGGTCTGGCCGATGGCATCAGCATCGATGCCGACAACCCGTTCAACCCGTTTGGCTATGATCTGGTCGCCGGACAAAACTTTCTGCTGATCGGTCGTCGGCCGGTCGAAATCGGGCCGCGTATTTTCAACCAAACAGTCAATACGTTTTATTTTGGCACCGGGCTTGAAGGCTCGATTGGGAACTTCGATTACGACCTCAATTACCTGACCACAGTCAACCGGGCCGAACAGAAGTTTGAAAACGGCATCAACCTGCGCCGCCTGAAACTGGGCTTGGCCGATCCGACCGAATGTGCGGCGCACATCGGCTGCACCCCGATCGATCTGTTTGGTGGCCAAAGCCGGCCCATGACACAAGAACAGATCGACTGGATCGCGATGACGACCAAGGATTCCAGCGAACAGAAGCTGGAAGCGATTTCGGCCAACTTGACTGGCGATCTGGTGGAGATGTGGGCCGGCCCGCTGTCATTTGCCGCAGGCTTTGAAACCCGCACTTACCGCGGTTCGTTCATCCCCGATCAAGTGCGTCAGAATGGCGAGTCGCAAGACTCGAACGCCATTCCGACGTCCGGCACTTACGATGTCGACGAACTGTATGTCGAATTTAACGTGCCGCTGCTGGAGACGCTCGACGCCTCGGTCGCGGTTCGTAACTCCGACTACAGCACGTTCGGAACCGAAACCACCACCAAATTCGGCCTGCGCTTCCAGCCGATTGATGACGTGGTTCTGCGCGCCACCGTTGCCGAAGGCTTCCGGGCACCGTTCATTGGTGAGCTGTACGGTTTGGCGCAGTTTGGAGCCCCCATCACTGACCCGTGCTCGAACGCCGTCGATGCCGTTCCGGGCGCGCCGGGCTCATTGGAAGAGCGTTGCCGCGCACTCGGTGTGCCATCAGGCTACGAGCAAACCAACCCGCAGATCACCACAACGACAGGCGGCAATCCGGATCTGTCACCGGAAAGCTCTGACTCGATGACCGTTGGTGCGGTGTACAACGCCTCATGGGCCAAGGACATGGGCATCGGCGATCGCCTTGATTTCGCCATCACCTATTACGAGCACGAAATCGACGACGCCGTGCAAGCACCGGACGCGCAGGATTTGCTTGATGCTTGCGTAAACTCGGGTGACAGCGGTTCTGCGTTCTGCTCGGGTATTGCGCGGACGCCGTCCGGCCAGATCAACCGCTTCGACAACCGGCTGGCCAATATCGGTCAGATCGAAACCAGCGGCTGGGATCTGAAAATCAACTGGGCGATGGAAACAGGTATCGGGAATCTCAGTGCAGCTTGGCAGTTGACCAAAGTGGATGACTACAAAGCGGAAGACATCTTCGGCAATGAGTTCAGCCGCACCGTCGGTGTCGAAGTCAATGACAGTGCCATTCCGGAAATCCAGTGGAACCTGCAACTGGGCTGGGCGATGAATGATCTGGCGCTGGATTGGTCGATTCGCTACATCGACGAAGTCAGCGAATCCTGCTCTGACTTCCTGGATGGCACCCCGAACTCGTTCACCAACCTCGGCCTGTGTTCGGATCCCCATCCGACCGATGATTCGCTGTCACGCAATGATTTGGACGCCACCATGTACCATGACTTGGCGTTCAATTGGTTCAATCCACTCGGCGTCAAGAACCTGAAGCTGACCGTGGGTCTGAACAATGCGTTTGATGAGGAGCCGCCGGTCTGCCTGACCTGCTCGTTGAACGGCTATGACGCCGGCACCTACGACGCACCGGGCCAGTTCTGGTATCTGCAAGCGTCCTATCGGATGTAAGCTCGGTCGGGTGTAAGCTCGACGAAAAGCCCCGCCATCGCAAGGTGGTGGGGCTTTTCTTTATCTGCCAGTTCACGGTCTCGCATCGCGCTTTTGTCTGAAAAGCGGTGATCGGGTGATCGGTCGAGGACGTATCAGTCCGTAACCCCCGCCTTAGGAACGGCTTTCTCGATGAACCTGGTCTGGTTTCGGCACGACTTGCGCGTGGCTGACAACAGTGCACTGCACGCGGCCTGCGACGGTAGCGGTCCGGTCACGGCGCTCTATGTGCTGAGCGAAGTGCAGTGGCAGCGGCATCGTTGGGCGGCGAAAAAGCGGGCATTTCTGCGTGAACATCTGCAAACCCTGTCGACC
>CAMLNB010000173.1 GCA_946481205.1 uncultured Kangiella sp.
GCCTCATCTTCTTGCAAGCGATGCTCGGCAACCAGTTGGGCCAGAAAGCGGCAATCAATGCGCCGTGCGACATCGTGCCGCGCCGGAATCGACAAGAACGCGCGCGTGTCATCGTTGAAGCCCACCGTGTTGTAGAAACCGGCAGTTTCGGTGACCTGATGGCGGAAACGCAGCATGCCTTCTGGGCTGTCGTGGAACCACCAGGCTGGACCAAGCCGCAGCGCCGGGTAATGACCGGCCAGTGGTGCCAACTCGCGCGCGTAGCTGGTTTCGTCGAGCGTAAACAAAATGATAGTCAGCTGACTGTCATTACCATACTTGTCGAGCAGCGGTTTCAGGCTGCGCACGTATTCGGTCGGGCTGGGAATATCGGCACCTTTGTCAGCACCGAAACGAGAAAACACTTGCGGATTGTGATTGCGAAACGCACCCGGATGAATCTGCATCGTCATGCCGTCTTCCAGACTCATACCGGCCATTTCGGTCAACATCTGGGCGCGAAACAATTCAGCTTGCGCAGCGCTTGCCTTGCCACTGATGCAAACGCGGAACAGCGCTTCGGCGTCGGCTGTGGCCAAATCTGCCGTCAGGGCACTCGGATGACCGTGATCGGTGGCGGTAGCACCGTGGGCACGAAACACCGCCCGGCGCTTGCGCAGCGCATTCAGATAGCCTGACCAGCTGTGGGTGTCTTCATCGGTTTGCGCCGCCAGTTTGGCCAGATTGCTTTGGAAGTCAGCGCGCTCGGGGTCGATCACATCATCGGGCCGGAAAGTCGTGATCACGCGCTTGGCCCAACCGGTGCCTGTCAGCTTGGCATGATGCTTCAACTCATCAACCGCGCCTTCGGTGGTTGCGATCAGCTCGATGTTGAACCGATCGAGCAGCGCGCGCGGCCGGAATGCCTCAGTCGCCAGTTGCTCGTTGATATGGTCGTAGTAGTGGTCAGCGGTCGCTGGGCCAAACGGAATGCGCAGACCAAACACTTCATGAAAGACGTGGTCATGCCAGATCCGCGATGGCGTGCCACGGAACAGATGAAAATGGGCAGCAAACAGATGCCAGATTTTTCGGTAATCGGTTTCAACCGCCGCACCGTCTTTGCGACGAATGCCGAGTGACTCCATGCTGATGCCCTGGCTGTACAGCATCCGGAAGACATAATGATCCGGCAGCAGCAGCAGCTTGGTGGCGTTACCAAAGCTTTCGTTGTCGGCGAACCAGCGCGGGTCGGTGTGGCCGTGTGGGCTAACAATAGGCAGTGCCGCAATGCGCTGATAGAGGCGCTGGGCAATGGCACGAACCGTGGGCTCGGCCGGAAACAGGCGGTCCGGGTGCAACGATAATGCAGTCGTGGTCATGGTTGGCAATTCCTGAACGGGCGCGTAAACAGACAAGAGTTCGGTGCGCAGCTCACAGCGTTACTCCGGTTTTCCAGATCGCGATCTCACGTTGATCGGCAATCTCGTTACGGGTTTGCTGGCCGGACGCAACGGCAATCAGATAGCGATAGAACTCGGCAAAGATTTGCTCGGCTTCTCGCTCGCCTTGCAGCAGCGCGCCGGCATCAAAATCAATCCACTGCGGCTTGCGCTGGGCCAGTGCGCGGTTCGAGGCGATCTTGACCGTCGGCACCGGAAAACCAAGCGGCGTGCCTCGGCCGGTGGTAAACAGAATCAGCGTGGCGCCCGCGGCGGCCAGCACGGTCGATGACACCGCGTCATTGCCGGGCCCCTCCAGCAAAGTCAGACCATTTTTCTGTACACGCTCGCCGTAGCGAATCACATCGGTGACCACCGCATTGCCGCCTTTCTGGATAGCGCCGATCGACTTTTCTTCCAGCGTGGTGATACCGCCATCCTTGTTGCCGGGGCTTGGGTTCTCGTACACCGGTTGTTGATTGGCCATGAAATACTGTTTGAATTGATTGACCAGATCGACGATGCCAGTGAATGTTTGTTCGCTGGCGGCACGCGCCATCAGGATATGCTCGGCGCCGAACATTTCCGGTGTTTCGGTCAGCAGCACTTTGCCATCGCGGCTACTTAACCAGTCCGCCATCCGGCCGACCAAAGGGTTGGCTGTGAGTCCGCTGAAACCGTCAGAGCCGCCACATTTCATGCCAAGCACCAGATCCGAAACCGGACAGGGCGTCCGGACATCGTGGCGCATGACGTCCACTAGCTCCGCGACCGCAGCGAGCCCTTGTTCGACTTCATCATCGACTTGCTGGGCATTGAACGAACGAATCCTCGCCGGATCGATATCCGGACAGGCAGCTAGCAATTTGCTCAGCTGATTGTTTTCACAACCAAGACCAATGACGAGAACGGCGCCAGCATTTGGGTGTTGAACCAGACCAGCCAACACCGCCCGGGTATGAGCCAAATCATCACCGAGCTGCGAACAGCCAAACGGATGAGTGAACGCATGCACGCCATCGATCACACCGGCGTATTGCTTGCTCGCCTGTTCGGCAATGCGCTGCGCGGCACGACTGACGCAGCCTACGGTGTTGATGATCCACAGTTCGTTGCGGGTACCGACGCGACCGTTGCTACGCTGATAACCCATAAATTCGCGCGGCAGCTCGTTCGGGAGCGGCAATGGCTGGGCGTGACAGCCGTCGTAGTGATAGGCCGCGCGGTCAGACAACAGCGTGTGCAGATTATGGCTGTGCACATGCTGACCAGCAGTGATTGCAGTGGATGTTGCACCGATCGGAAAGCCGTATTTGATAACCGCGCTGCCTGCAGGCAAGGGCTGCAAAGCCACTTTGTGCCCCGCTGGAATGGTTTCCGTCACGGTCACCGTTATGCCGTTGTGGCGAATGACCGTATCCACGGCCAATTCGCGCAGAGCGACAGCAACATTATCCGCCGGATGTATATGCAAGCTGGCGAGTACGCAGTTCTGCTCTGGTAAGCCACCAGCGCAGCTGGTCACGCTGCCGATGAGATTGGGGGATTGCGTTGTCATGGTGTCGCCTCCGTCACGCGGCAACAGCTTTGCCGTTGATGCTGACGCAATCGAATACCGCTGTTTCCAGCTGCTCAATCACGCCGCGCTCGGCGTCCGCAAAATGGACGTTGTACAGCTGCAGATTGCGTATCGGCGCCCGCGTCAGACCACGCAGCTCGAATGCTCGCTGTGCTTTGTCACAACGGAGATTTTCTACGACGATGTCGCGAATATTCGGTAAGTGATTGCCGCTGTCGCCTTCCTCGTAATACAGATTGATCACGATAGCGTCTTTGACCGTGCCGATGTGGCTATCGAGCAGGGCGATGTCGGCCACGTCGCCACCACGAACTGAATTGGTTTTGACGCGCAGGCCGCGTTCCAGATTCGGACTATCAAAGCGGCAGCGACGGGCAATGATGTAGCGAGCCCCGCCGGAGATCTCACTGCCGATCACGACGCCACCATGGCCAGCACGCATTTCACAGTCCTGAATCACTACATGCTGCACCGGCTGGTTTAACCGGCGACCATCGGCATTGCGACCGGATTTCAGCGCAATACAGTCATCACCGGTATCGAAGGTGCAACGCTCGATCAGCACGCGCCGGCAGGATTCGGGATTGCAGCCATCGGAGTTGGGGCCGTGGCTCTGCGCGGTAACGCCACGGACAATCACATCCTCTGACAGTACCGGGTGAATCAACCAGAACGGCGAATTTTTCAGCGTGACGTTTTCGACCAGCACGCGTTTGCACTGATAGAACTGCAGCAGCGGCGGTCGCAAATAATTCGGAGCCAATACCCGCTCGGCTACCGGGACACCGCGTTCAGCCATCGCGAACAATTGCTCGCGACTGTGTTTTTGATTGATGTGTTCATCGACGGGCCACGGCGTGGTTTTCCATTGGCCTTTCCATGGCCACCACGCCTGCAGACTGGCATTGCCATCGATGAAACCGGCGCCGGTGACAGCAATGTTTTCTTGTTCATGGGCATAGATGAGTGGGCAATAGCCCATCAGCTCAACGCCCTCCCAGCGTGTTTTCACGGCCGGCAAATAGCGCGCCGGCTCGGTGACAAACGACAGCACCGCATCGATATCGAGATGCAGATTCACATTTGACTTCAGCTGGATGGGGCCAGTCAGCCAGACACCAGCCGGCACTCGCACTCGACCACCGCCCAAGGCATGGCAACGGGCAATGGCATCACGAATCGCTTGCGTGCAATCGCGACCGGTTTGGGCGCCGAACGCGGTGATCGACAACGTCCGTGCGGGAAAAACGGTTGGCTTGATCGCCGCGATGATCTGATCGGCCAGTCGATGCCAATGTGCCGCCTGGGATTTGCCGGTACAAGCGGCATTGCCGGCGACTTGGGCAGCTCGACCGCTGGCTTGATTGCCAGCAAAAGTCGACACCGGCTGCCAACTGGCCATGCCACCGCTACTGAGCCAGCCGAGCGCGCAAGCCAGTTGTTTGAGTCGTTGCCGACGGCTCCGATTTGCCATGGCCTTTGCCACCTTCACCCCTATTGGAATGCCCCATGTCGGCGGCCCCTCTTATGCCATAATATCGCAATTGCCACCGGTGGCAATCGTTGGAGATAAAATTTTGCCATCGGTGGCATTTTACTGGTCTCAGCGGCGATGAAGGCTTGCCGTCGACCTGGCAGCAGCGATAGGGATGAGCAGGAAACAGCGCGAGCGAGATGGCCTCAGTGAAGCCCGGTTCCGACATTCAGTCCGAGGATTTCCCCGGGCTGGCGGTCGATTCCCGAACCACGAGGATGGGCGCCACTTTGACCGCGACGTTGTCGGCTTCGCGCGACCGATCTTCGATGGCCAGGATCATCTTGGTCGTCGCCAGATTGGCCATTTGCCGAACCGGTCGCCGAATCGTGGTCAGCGACGGAATCATCCGCGAGGCCAGCATGTTGTCGTCAAAACCGGCGACCGACAGCTGCTCCGGCACCGCAATGCCAAGCTTGCGCGCGGCTTTCAGTACGCCTGCGGCCATCTGGTCGTTGTTGGCAAAAATGGCGGTGGGCAGTGGTGTTTGTTGAAGCAACTGTTCAGCGCAGCTGATACCGGTTTCAAAGGTATTGCCGCCTTCGATGATCCGGTCCGATCGCAAGCTGATGCCATAGGCGGATAGTCCCAGCTTGAAGCCTTCCATCCGTTCGACTGACGAGCGATAACGCTGCGGCCCGCTGATGAACGCAATTTCCTGATGACCAAGATGAGAAAAATAGCGAGCCATTTCCGCAGCGGCAGCGCGATCATCCGAGACCATGATATGCGCCGGTTCATCGATCAGCACCGAGGTCAAGCGGACATAAGGAAAGCCCGCATTACCGATGGCATTGGCGAGGTCATCCAGTTCCGAGACCGGCGGCAGGATGATCACGCCATCAAGCTTCGATCGCTCGATAAAATGCAGGCAATCGCGAATCAGGGTTTCACTGCGGTAATTGCAGGGATGCACGACCAGCTCATAACCGGAGCCGGCGCAGACCTCGATGACACCGCGCTGGACATCATCCAGGTACAGCGCGTCTGGGTTGTCGTAAATGAGTCCGAGCAGGTAAGAGCGCCGTGAAGCCAAGCCGCGGGCTTGGGCATTCGGCGAATAATTGAGTTCTTTGACGATGGCCTCGATGCGATCACGCGTGCTTTTGCCAACGTTGATCGAGCCGTTCATCACCCGCGAGACCGTGCGTTTGGACACCCCGGCCAATCGCGCCACGTCATTGATGGTCGATTTCTTTTGCAGCTCCGTCATGCTGGTAAGACTCCCGCGGGGCGTGTGGTGCAATAAGCCCCACCGATTTCCCGATCCGTGCGGCGGCCATAGGCTACCAACAAAGCGCGCGGCCGAATAGCGCGACGAAACCGCCACTCATGCCGACTCAGCGCAGTTGATCGGGTGGGTACTTGTCCATATCGCTGTAGTTCATGTTTTCGCCGGCCATGCCCCAGACGAAGGCATAGGAACCGGTGCCGCAACCACTGTGAATCGACCATGGCGGCGACACCACAGCCTCCTCATTGCGCAGCCACAGATGCCGGGTTTCCTGCGGCTCACCCATGAAATGACAAACCGCCTGCTCTGCCGGCAAATCAAAGTAGAAATAAGCTTCCATCCGCCGATCATGCTGGTGCACCGGCATGGTGTTCCAGACGCTGCCCGGCTTCAGCACTGTCAGGCCCATTTGCAGCTGACAGGTTTCAACAACGCCCTGAATCATCAGCTGATAAATATCGCGCTCGTTCGACGTTACAGCCGCACCCATATGCAGTACCTTGCAATCGGCCATCGTGATATGGCGGTGCGGAAACGCATGGTGCGCCGGCGTTGAGTTCAAATAGAACTTGGCCGGTGCGTTGGCGCTGTCGCTATGAAAACGCACCTGCTTGGCGCCTTTGCCAACATAGAGCGCTTCTTTGTTGGCAAGCCGGTAGTTGACACCGTCGACTTCGACCGTGCCGACCTGGCCGATATTGATCACGCCAAGTTCACGCCGATCAAGAAAATGCTCGGCTTTCAAGGCGTCGACCGTTACCAGAGCCACAGGCGCAGCAACCGGCACTGCGCTGCCGACAATCATCCGTTCGTAGTGGGTATAGCAGAGCACCAGCGTGTCGGCCTGCATCAAGTTGCCGACATGAAATGCCTGACGTAAACGCGCCGTGTCATAGTGTTTAACATCGTCAGCATGGGCTGCGTAGCGCTGATCAAATTGCACGTTCATCAATCGTCTCACTATTTCAAATCGGTTTAATCGGGTGGCGTTCATTTTGACGAACACATTGCCGGCACACTCAGCGCGCCAGCCAGCCACCATCTACCGCCAGCACATGTCCGTGAACATAATCACTGGCAGCTGAGGCCAGAAATACAGCGGCTCCAGTCAGATCCGCAGGTTCGCCCCAGCGCCCGGCCGGAATGCGATTCAGGATCGCCTCATTGCGCTTGGCATCCTGTTGCAACGCGGCGGTGTTGTCGGTACGGAAATAGCCCGGCGCGATCGCGTTGACGTTGATACCCTGCCCGGCCCATTCGTTGGCCAGTGCTTTGGTCAACCCGGCAATCGCGTGTTTGCTGGCGGTGTAAGCCGGCACATTCAGACCACCGGAATAGGACAACATCGACGCGATATTGATGATCTTGCCGCTACGCCGTTGCAACATGGCCGCGCCGAGCAGCTGGCTCAACAAAAACGCTGAATCCAGATTGACCGCCATGACGTTCTGCCATTCCTTGTACGGAAAACTGAGCGCCGGTGCGCGAAAAATCGTGCCGCCGCAGTTGACCAGAATATCGATCACCGGATGCCGGCTGAGCGCGTGTTCCACCAAGGCACGCACGGCATCCGCATGCGCCAGATTGGCGACCAGATTGTCGCTGCGACCACCGCGCGATTGAATCGCTGCAACGGTTTGCGCCGCGCCTGCTGCGCTGGAGCTGCTGCACAACACGGTGGCGCCGGC
>CAMLNB010000174.1 GCA_946481205.1 uncultured Kangiella sp.
CGCGCGCTGGCGCTGCGCTACGCCGGACGCGGTTATGCCGTGGCCATTGCCGGCCGCAATATCGACAAGTTGCTGGAGACGCGCGCGCAGCTGGAAGCGCTAAAAGCGAATGTGTTCAGCTGGCGCTGCGATGTCACCGACGAAGACAGTGTGCGCAGTTTTGTCGAGGCAACTGTGCATCAGCTCGGCCGCATCGATGTGTTCATCAACAACGCCGGTTACGCCCACGCAGGCCATATTGTCGACACCCCGATCAGCGACTGGCAGGCGCTGTTCGACACCAACCTGTTTGGCGCCGTGCGCAGCTGCCGGGCGGTGATTCCGCAGATGCGGGCGCAACGAAGTGGCCATCTGATCAACATCGCCTCGTTTGCGGGCATTGCCAACGCACCGACCATGGCCGCCTACAACGCCAGCAAGGCGGCACTGATCTCACTGTCGGAAACCTTGCGCATGGAGCTGAACGATGATGGCATTGGCGTCACCGTGGCCTGCCCGTCGTTCTTCGACACCGATCTGCACCTGAGCCTGCAAACGCCGAACCCGGAAATGAAACCGGTGGTCGAAAAGCTGATCAAGCGCTCCGGTTTTACTGCCGAACAGATCGCCGATGACATTCTGCGGGCGGTCGACAAGAACCAGTTTCTGGTGCTCAGCCAACCACAGAGCAAGCGGCTGTACTGGCTCAAGCGGATTTCGCAGCGGCTGTATGTCCGGGCGATGCTCAATTACATCCGCCAGCGCAATGCCAATGCGGCGCAGTACAAGGCCGCTAACGAGCAAGAAACCGGAGCAAATGGATGATCCTGATTTACGGCGCCAATGGCTATACCGGCGAACTGATTGCCCGTGAAGCCAAACGGCAAGGACTGACGCCCATTCTTGCCGGACGCAATCGCGACAAGCTGAGCGCGCTGGCAGGCGAGCTTGGCTTGCCGTTTCGCTGCTTTGATCTGAACGACGCCGCTGCCATCGCTGCGCAACTGCAGGGCGTGCAAACCGTGCTGCACTGCGCCGGTCCGTTCTCAGCGACTGCGGCGCCCATGATGCAGGCTTGTCTGCAAGCGAAGGTGCATTACCTCGATATCACCGGCGAGATCAGCGTGTTTGAACACGCGCAAACCTTGAACGCGGCTGCGAAACAGGCCGGCATCGTCATCTGTCCGGGCGCCGGCTTTGATGTGGTGCCGACCGATTGCGTCGCCGCGAGCCTGAAAGCGGCTATGCCAGATGCCACGCATTTGGCGCTCGGTTTTGATTCTCGCTCCAGCTTCAGCCCCGGCACGGCGAAAACCTCTGTTGAGGGTTTGGCGCACGGCGGCAAACTGCGTGAAAACGGCGAACTGAAAACCGTGCCACTGGCAGCGAAGACGCGCCGCATCGATTTTGGCAACGGTGAAAAACTGGCGATGACCATTCCCTGGGGTGATGTCTCGACGGCGTTTCACAGCACCGGCATTCCGAATATCGAAGTGTATATTCCGGCGTCGCCTGCTTTGATCAGCCGATTGAAACGGCTGAACTATGTTCGACCATTGTTGGGACTGGGCTTTGTCCAATCCTTGCTGAAAAAACAAATCGAGAAAAAAGTGCGTGGGCCAAGCGAGACGGCGCGCGAAAAAGCCCGCACCTATGTCTGGGGTGAGGCCCGCAATGCAGCCGGGCAGATCCGTACGGCCCGCATCGAAGTGCCAAACGGTTACACGCTGACAGTGCACGCCGCCTTGGCAATGGTGGCCGGCCTGCAGCAGTATCGTGGCGAAGGTGGCGCGTTTACTCCGTCGGCCTTGCTCGGTGCCGAGCTGATCAGCCGTCTGCCGAATGTTGGTAGCTTGCAGCTGAAATGACGCCTTTCGTTTGAGCAAGCAGCGGGACGTTCGTCCTGATTAATCGGCGGTGACACCGGTCGGCGGCGATTGTGCTCGTTTTCTGAACGCTGATCGGTTAGGCTGCGCGCCCGGTTGATGGGGCCTCCCGCCAGCAGTTGCCCGTTTTCCACTTCAACCACGGCTTCGGCCGTTTCTGCGTAGTTGCCGCGCTTGCGCTGCCAACACTTCTGCAGTTCCCCGCTGGTGTGACGACCGAGTCCAAACCGTCGTCATTTCCCTTTGCCAGCTTTGAGAAAAATTCATGTCTTTTACCTCCCTCGGTCTGTCCGAGCCCTTGTTGCGCGCCGTCGCCGAGCAAGGTTACGAAACTCCGTCGCCGATTCAGGCGCAAGCCATTCCTGCTGTGTTGACCGGCCGCGACATCATGGCTGCGGCCCAGACTGGTACCGGCAAAACCGCCGGTTTTACCTTGCCGCTGTTGCAGCGCTTGTTGTTGTCAGCACAGGAGAGCGGAAAAAAAGTGTCGCCGAATCGGGTCCGGGCACTGGTGCTGACACCAACCCGCGAGCTCGCTGCGCAAGTGCAAGAAAGCGTTGCTACGTACGGTAAATTTTTGACGCTGCGTTCGGCTGTCGTGTTCGGCGGTGTCGGCATCAATCCGCAGATGATGGCGCTGCGCAAAGGCGTCGATGTGTTGGTGGCGACGCCGGGTCGTTTGCTCGATCTCTATCAACAGAATGCCGTGCGTTTCAACGAGCTGGAAATTCTGGTGCTCGACGAAGCCGACCGCATGCTCGATATGGGCTTCATTCACGACATCAAGAAAGTACTGGCGCTGCTGCCAAAACAGCGACAGAACCTGTTGTTCTCGGCGACCTTCTCCGGTGAGATCCGGACGCTGGCGGCTGGCCTGCTGAACAACCCGCTGCAAATCGATGTCGCGCCGCGCAACACCACGGCCGAGCGCATTGAACAAACCGTTTATTCGGTCGATCGTGGTCGCAAAACCGAGCTGCTCAGCAAACTCATTCGTGACAACGAATGGGAGCAGGTGCTGGTGTTCACCCGCACCAAACACGGTGCCAACCGGCTGGCGGAAAAACTGGCGCGTGATGGCATCACTGCCGCGGCGATTCATGGCAACAAAAGCCAGGGGGCCCGGACCAAGGCGTTGGCGGACTTTAAAGCCAGCAGCGTCCGGGTGCTGGTGGCGACTGATATCGCCGCCCGTGGTCTCGATATCGAGCAGCTGCCGCATGTGGTCAATTTCGAATTGCCGAATGTCGCCGAAGATTATGTCCACCGCATTGGCCGTACCGGTCGTGCCGGTGCCAGCGGCGAAGCCGTGTCATTGGTCGATCGCGAGGAAGAAAAACTGCTGAAAGCAATTGAGCGACTGACCAAGCAAGCGCTGCCGCGACAGATCCTGCCCGGCTTCAAGCCGGATCCGAATGCGCCGCGCGTTGCGGAAGATGACGAGCGCCCGGCGCGGCCGCCGCGACGTCCGCATGGCAATCCGGCTGGCAAGGCGGGTCAAGCAAAAACCGGTGGCCAAGCGAGAAGCAGTGCCCAGGCAAGAACCGGCGAGCGCGCAAACGCCACCGGCACGGCCGCCGCCAAACCGCGCGAAGCCAGCCATCGCAGCGGTCATGCACCGAAAGCCAACAAACCGCATCCGCAGCAGGGCAGCCATCGCCGCAGCGGCGAGACCGGCTCGGGCAAACATCAGCGTGCCCATACCGGTAGCGACAAGCCGTAACACGCTAGTCCGAATAACACGCTCGCCCGAAAAAGCAGCCACGGCCGACTACACTAACTAGCGGCAACGCAGGGATGGCCGGGCCGCAGGCCGGGCAGGGTCAGGGAGAGGATGGTTCATGCTGGATACCCGCACGATGATGGTGATGCTGGTATTCAGCACGCTGGTCTCCAGCATGCTGATGTGGCTGACCCAGCGCCGTCAGAAAGTCGGTCAGGGCATACCAATTTGGGCGCTGTCTTATCTGGCGTTTTCGCTGGCGTTTATTTTGATGGCGGCGCGCGCCGAGCAGCCGTCAACGCTGTCGGTGGTACTGCCGAATCTGTTTATCTTTCTTGCCATTGGCCTGATGACCGAGGCAATCCGCCAAGCCTTGGAATTGCCGCTCAAAGTCCGCTGGACCATGACGGTGATCGTTGCAGTCGCCGTGCTCGTGTTTACCGTCGTCGCAGCCATTGGTACCAGCTATCAGCACCGGGTCAATGCCGTGTCAGTGTTGCTGCTGCCGCTCGGTTTGTATCCCGCTTCGTTGTTGCTGCGCGGTTGTGGCAGCAATGAACCGGCGCGACGCTTTCTCGGCATCATCTTTCTGCTGATTTCGGTGCTGATGTTTGCCCGTCTGCTAACCGGGGTCTCCGGCATCCACGAATCGAAAGGCCTGCACGATGTCAGCTGGGTGCATTCAGTGTTCTATCTGGCGGTGTTTGTGATTTTCTACGCGATGGGCATCGGCTTTATGCTGATGGCGCGCGAGCGGCTGATTCACGATCTGGCCCAGCGCGCGACCACCGATGCGCTGACCGGGACTTACAACCGTTATGCGTTTGAGCCGATTGCCGCAACCGCGCTGGCGCAGATTGACCGGCACCATTTGCCGGTGTCGTTGCTGATGATCGATCTGGATCATTTCAAGGCCGTCAATGATCGTCACGGTCATCTGGTTGGTGATCAGGTGCTGCGCGCGATAACGCAGTTGATCCGGCGCGAACTGCGCGCCGGTGATGTGCTGGCCCGTTATGGTGGCGAGGAATTGGCGCTGCTGTTGCCGGATACCGATGCCGCTGCCGCGCGCCAGATCGGTGAGCGGCTGCGTCACCTGATTGAATCGACGTTGCTGCCGGGCCGGCGCGAACCGGTGCGCTTAACGGCCAGTTTTGGCCTGACTACCGCGATCTGTTCCGAATCTTTGCTGGATCTGATCCAGGCCGCCGATCAGGCGCTCTACCAAGCCAAGGCCGGTGGCCGAAACCAGCTCTGCGAACGCTCGATCAGCTATGCCGATGTGCTGGCATTGCAGAGCTGACGCCCTGCAATGGCATTGGCTTTGCGCATCAAGTACCGAATCAACTCAGTCAAGACTCAACTGAAGTAACAATCAGTTCAAGTAGCAATCAATTCAAGTAACGATCAACGCGTCGACTGGTTGCACGGTTGCTGTGGGCAGAACGGCACAAACTGTTGCAAGCGCGCCTGCAAATCGCCAACGACGTTGCGCACGAACGCGGGGTGTTCAGCGGCCTGCAAACGCGCTTTGTAGGCGCTGATGTCGATCATTTCCAGATTGACCTTGATCGATTTGAACAGACCAATCTTGGCTTCACCCGGCGTTTGCACATGGTGCAGGCCGCCGCTGTACACCAGCAGCATCTTGCCCTGATCAAAACGGCTCAGCACATCGGCGATACCGCCGCGCACGCTCATCGGGTTGCCGTCTTTGTCGAGACCGTTGGCGCGTTTCATCCGGCCTTCCGGCAGGATGCAGACCAGCGATTCCGGCGCAACTTTTTCCAGAAACTGTTGCCAGGAATCGTCGCGCTTGCGCGAGATCGGCACCGAGCCCGGCACGATGGTGGTCAGCACCTTGCCGACAATCGGCCGTTGCACGGTGCTGTCGGCAACGGGAATTACCAGCCGTTGGGAAATATGGCGCAGCAACTTCTGTGGTGCGATGCGGACGAACAAAGGTTCGAACAGACTGGTGTGATTGAGCAACACCAACAGCCGGACCTGATCACTGACCTCAAAGCGTTCGTCGCTCAACCAGTTGACCTGAAACCGGTAGAACAGACTGGTGACGCCCTTGGTCAGCGTCAGCAGCGAATAACTGAACATGATGGATGTGGAACCTGCCCGTTTTCGCGCTTCCTGCGCCCGCGTGTCTGGCCAGACCTCCGTTGGCGGACGGCAAGGTAATGGATTTCCCCGGCCTTGCCAAGTCAGCGTCCTTGAGCGGCAGTACCAATAACCCGCGACAAGCTCCCCGCCAAGCCAGACCTATACTGGGTACTACAGGGAAAGGGCAGGTGCTGGCAGGCCGCGATGCAGTTGATGAACGGCTTCACGATTCTGATTTTGACCGGGGTGCTGCATCTGATCCTCGGCGCGACCGGTCAGACGCTGCGCCAGCAGGATGACACCCGCGCCATCATCCGACTCTGGGTCTGGGCGCAGTGGATCGCCGGTGTCACCCAACTGTTCCGGCTGGTCCGCGACTCCACCCCTGTCTTCTTCAGCAGCTCCATCCCGAATGCCAGTGCGGCGTTGGCTTACGGTCTGATGCTGATTGCCGTGGCCCGACTGTTCCAGTTGCCGGAGCGCCAGCTGCGCTGGTTCACCGCTGGCTGCGTATTGCTGCATCTGGTGCTGCGCGATCTCGGCCTGCCTGAACCCTATCGGCTTGGCCTGCTGAGTATGTTGTTTGCGCTGCAGTTTGGTCAGTTTGTCTATCTCTATAGCCTTGCTGTGCGCCGGCGTCGTTCAGCGCTGCTGAATCTGTTGCAACTCGGCAACCTGTTGGTAGTGGTGACGATGTTGGCTCGTGTAGTCGAAGCCTCCGGCGCGTCAGCGAGTTATCGCTTTGACCATGCCGGCCCCGGACAATGGTTGGGGTTGGTTGGGTTATTCATCGGCATCACCATCAATGGTTTTGGTTTTCTGATGATTCTGGTTGAGCGCGGCCATGATGAATTGCAGCGGCTGTCATCGCTCGACTCGTTAACTGAGGTATTGAACCGGCGCAGTCTGCTGTTGCTCGGTCAGCAACAACTGGCGCTGGCTGAGCGCGCGGCGCACCCGCTGTCGGTATTGATCTGTGACATTGATCTGTTCAAACAGATCAATGATCGCTACGGCCATCACGCCGGCGACGATGTGATCCGACTGCTGGTATCGGTGGCGCGCAGCACGATGCGGGAAAGCGACAGTATCGCCCGTTGGGGTGGCGAAGAGTTCGTCCTGCTGTTGCCGCGAACATCGCGCGACGGGGCCCAGCAATTTGCTGAGCGCTTGCGCCAAGCCTTTGCCTTGCGCGAGCTACGCAAGGATGGCGCCAGCATCAAGGCGACGGTCAGCATTGGCGTTGCCGAACATCGACTGAGCGAAGCGCTACAGCAAACCATTGACCGTGCCGATGCCGCGCTGCTGCAAGCCAAACAGCGTGGTCGCAATCGGGTCTGCAACGATGCGGAAATTGCCTAACACAATGGCAACATCCGCAAGGGTCGCAAACGCTGGCGCGCGCTCAGCACTGCAATCGCCATTGTTCGTGCGCTGCCGTCGCCAACGCCTCGCGAAAATCCGGATGGGCAATGGCAATCAAAGCGGCCGCCCGCTCCCGCAGACTCTTGCCACGCAGATCGGCAACGCCGTACTCGGTGACAATGTAGTGGGCATGCGCACGTGTCGTGACCACCCCGGCGCCCGCATCCAAGACTGCACTGATGCGTGATAGCCGACCGCCAGCGGCCGTGCTCGGCAAGGCAATAATCGCTTTGCCGCCGTCGGACAAGGCCGCGCCGCGCATGAAATCCATCTGACCACCAACCCCGGAATAGATCTTGGT
>CAMLNB010000175.1 GCA_946481205.1 uncultured Kangiella sp.
CGAGCACGCGGGCGGTGCTGTCGGCACGCTGGCTGCTGCAGGCGGATCTCTGCGATGCCGTGATCGTCGGCGGCGCCGACTCGCTGTGCCGGTTGACGGTGCAGGGCTTCGCCGCGCTGGAATCGTTTTCGCAAGCGCAGTGCCGGCCGTTCAGCGCCGATCGCGATGGCATCAATATCGGTGAAGGCGCGGCGCTGTTTGTGCTGAGTCGTGAGCCGCTTGCCGAACAGTCGGTGCGCTTGCTCGGTGGTGCGGCCTCGGCCGACGCCTACCATATTTCCGCGCCGCAACCGGACGGCCTCGGTGCCGAGCGGGCGCTGCGTGGTGCGCTTGCAGATGCCGGCCTCGATGCCGCAGCCGTCGATTATCTGAATCTGCATGGCACCGCGACGCCGAAAAACGACGAGATGGAAGCCAAGGCTGTGCATCGAGTGTTCGGCGCGGCGCTGCCGTGCAGCAGCACCAAATCGCTGACCGGTCATCTGCTCGGAGCAGCAGGCGCCGTTGAGCTGGCGTTTTGTTTTCTGGCACTGCAACACGGGCGTTTGCCGGTACAATCGCCGCCGCGTGTGGTTGACAGCAGCTTGCCGCCCTTGAATCTGGTCACGACACCGCAGACCGCCGCGCTGACAACGGTGATGAGTGCGAACTATGCTTTTGGCGGCAGCAATGTCGCCGTGATTCTGGGGCGAGCCTGATACGGCAGTCGGGTCGGGAGAGGACGGAACGTGGCACTGGCTTTTCAACAATGGTCGATGGCGGAACTGTTGCCGCACGCCGGCGACATGATTCTGCTCGACGCTGTGCTGAGCTGTGACGATGAGCAGATCGTCGTCACCGCCACGCCGCATGCCGATACCATTCTGGTCGACGCGCACGGCGTGCTGCCGGCCTGGACCGGCATCGAATACATGGCGCAGGCGATTGCCTGTTTCGCCGGAGTGCACGAGCGCGTGCACGGCCGGCCGCCGAAAGTTGGCTTCCTGCTCGGCACCCGCAGTTACGACAGCAAAGTGGCGGCGTTTGAGTTGAACAAGACGTTGCGGGTCAGCGCGACCAAACAGTATCAGGAGGCCAACGGCCTCGGCGCGTTCCAGTGCCGCATCGAAAACGAAAACGGTGTGCTGGTCGAAGCCAGCATCAACGTGTTTGAGCCGCCAGAGTTGGAAAAATACCTGGCTGGCGAGCAAAACTGACAGCAATTTTTCGACACCAGCAAATTTTTCAAGAGAAGCCCATGACGAATCCCTCGCGTCGCATTCTGGTTACCGGCTCCAGCCGCGGCATCGGTCGCGCCATTGCGTTGCAATTGGCGCGCGATGGTTTTCACGTGCTGGTGCATGGCCGCGCCGATGGCGACGCGCTGCGTGCCGTCGTCAGCGAGATTGCCGCCGCCGGTGGCAGTGCCAGTGCCTTGCCGTTTGATATCAGTGATCGTGCCGCAACGCGCGCGGCCTTGGACAATGAACTGACCAGCAACGGCGCGCTGTACGGCGTCGTCTGCAATGCCGGCATCGCCCGCGATAACGCGTTTCCGGCGATGAGCGAAGAGGATTGGGATGGCGTCATTCACACCAACCTCGACAGTTTCTATAACGTCGTGCAGCCGCTGGTGATGCCGATGGTGCGCGCCAAAAAAGGCGGCCGCATCGTTACGCTGTCGTCGGTGTCCGGCATTGCCGGCAATCGCGGTCAGGTCAATTACAGCGCCGCCAAGGCCGGCATCATTGGCGCGACCAAGGCGCTGGCGCTGGAGCTGGCGTCGCGCAACATCACCGTCAATTGCGTGGCACCGGGCTTGATTGATACCGAGATGCTGCATGGTGTCGAAGTCGACGAAGCATTGAAGCTGGTGCCGGCAAAACGACTCGGCAAGCCGGAAGAAATCGCCGCTGTAGTTGCTTTCCTGTGCAGTGATAGCGCTGCCTATGTCACCCGGCAAGTGATTGCCGTCAACGGAGGCATGGTATGACGCCGAAACGTGTCGTCGTCACCGGCATGGCCGGCATCACCTCGCTCGGTTCGGACTGGGACAGCGTGGCGGCCAATTTGCGCGCGGGCAAAAGTGGCATCCGTTATATGCCGGAATGGGAACGCTTCGATGGCCTGAACACGAGGCTCGGCGGTCCGGTGACTGACTTCACGGTGCCGGAACATTATTCGCGGAAAAAAATCCGCAGCATGGGCCGCGTTGCCCTGCTGGGCACGGTTGCAACAGAACGTGCACTGAAAGACGCCGGTTTGCTTGATGACCCGCGGACCAAAGATGGCCGCATGGGCATTTCCTATGGTGCCTCGGCCGGCAGCATGGAACCGGTCAAAGCCTTCGGCAATATGCTGAGCACCGGCTCGATGGCCGGCATCACTTCTTCCAGTTATATCCAGATGATGGCGCACACAGCGCCGGTCAATATCGCGGTTTTTTTTGAACTGAAAGGCCGCATCATCACCACCAGTTCGGCTTGCACATCCGGCTCGCAAGGCATCGGTTATGCTTACGAGGCGATCAAATACGGCAAACAGAAACTGATGGTGGCCGGTGGCGCCGAAGAACTGACCGGCGCCGAAGCGGCGGTGTTCGATACACTGTTTGCCACCAGCACCAAGAACGACACGCCGGAGTTGACGCCGCGGCCGTTCGATAGAGATCGCGATGGCCTCGTGGTCGGCGAAGGCGCCGGCACACTGATTCTGGAAGAGCTCGAACACGCGCAGGCGCGCGGCGCCAACATCTACGCTGAGCTGGTTGGTTACGGCTGCAATTCCGATGGCGCTCACATCACCCAGCCGGAAGCGGAAACGATGGCGGTGGCGATGAAATGGGCGCTCGAAGACGCCAATCTGCCGCCGAGCGCAATCGGTTACGTCAATGCCCATGGCACCGCGACGGATCGCGGCGATATCGCCGAAACCGCAGCGACCGCGTCGGTGTTCGGCAACGCGATGCCGATTTCATCCCTGAAGAGTTATTTCGGCCATACCCTCGGCGCCTGCGGCGCGCTGGAAGCCTGGCTCAGCATCGAGATGATGAACCGCGGCTGGTTTGCGCCAACCATCAATCTGGTCAACCGTGATGAACGCTGCGCCGAACTGGATTACCTCGTCGGCAACGGACGCGAGCTGCAAACCGATTACGTGATGTCGAACAACTTCGCGTTCGGCGGCATCAACACCTCGCTGATTTTCAAGCGCTGGCGTTAAATAGAAAGGCCTGTGTGGGAGCGGCTTTAGCCGCGATTGGTGCCCAGAAAAATCACGGCTAAAGCCGCTCCCACAGAAACCATTTTGTTAGCGCCGACCCTCCAGCGCCATTCTGACTGCCAGACCACCCAGCACTGTGCCCATGAAGACGCGCTGAAATTGTGCGAACCGAGGCCGCTGCTGCAGCAAGCCGGCGATGCGCCCGGCCAGTAGGATCAAGCTTGAGTTGACGGTCATGCTGATGACAATCTGCATGCAGCCTAGCAATAGCATCTGTGCCAGCACCGACCCACGTTCCGCGTCGATGAACTGCGGCAGCAGTGACAGATACATCATCGCCGCTTTCGGGTTTAGCAGATTGGTCAGCAGCCCCATCGAAAACAATTTTCGTGGCGAGTCCGCTGCCAAGTCACGCAGTTGCAGACCACCATTGCCGCCCGGCTTCAATGCTTGCCAGGCCAGCCAAGCCAAGTAAGCCGCGCCGGCCAAACGCAGTGTGTCGTAAGCAAACGGCACTGCCAGTAAGAGCGCGCTCACACCGAGCGCCGCCAGCAGCATGTACACCAGAAAACCGACGCCAACCCCGCTGAGTGAAATCAATCCTGCTTTCGGTCCTTGGCAGATCGAGCGTGACAGCAGATACACCATGTTCGGTCCTGGCGTGATTGAGAGGCCGAAGCAGAGCAGGGCGAACGCCGTTAGCGTGGAGAATTCAATCAGCATGAGAGTTCTCGGCAGGTAAGCACATTCCATTGTCGCAAAAGAACGAGAGCGGCATTTGCCGCTCTCTGGAAACTCACTGATTCACCGCCGTTTTCTGAATATCAAACAGCTCGCGGCAACCCTGCTTGGCGAGTTCCAGCAGCGCATTCAATTGTTCCGGCGAGAACGGCGCGCCTTCGGCGGTGCCTTGCACTTCGATAAAGCCGCCGGTTTCGGTCATCACGACGTTCATGTCGGTTTCGCAGCCGGAATCTTCCGGGTAATCCAAATCCAGCACCGGCACGCCTTCATAAATGCCGACGCTGATCGCCGACACCCAGTGCTTGAACGGATTGGTTTTGATCTTGCCTTCCTTGCGCATCCACTGAATCGCGTCGTGCAGCGCGACGCAGGCGCCGGTGATCGAGGCGCAGCGGGTGCCGCCATCGGCTTGAATCACGTCGCAGTCGAGCGTGATGGTGAATTCGCCGAGCTGTTCCAGCGCGACGGCGCTGCGCAAGCTACGGCCGATCAGGCGCTGGATTTCCAGTGTCCGGCCACCTTGCTTGCCTTTGGCGGCCTCACGATCGCTGCGGTCATGGGTGGCACGCGGCAGCATGCCGTATTCGGCGGTCAGCCAGCCCTGGCCTTTGCCTTTCAGAAAACGCGGCACGCCGTCGACCACGCTGGCCGTGCAGATCACCTTGGTGTCGCCGCATTCGACCAGCACCGAGCCTTCGGCATGGCGGGTGTAGTGGCGGGTCAGGGTGTAGGGGCGCAGCTGGTTCGGGGTGCGTTGGCTCGGGCGCATGGGGAGTCCGGGTCGGGAGAACAGAAGAGGCGGGCATTATAGGGCGGATTGCTCAAAACTCCCCTCCTTATCAAGGAGGGGCTGGGGGTGGTTAAACTCAGTACGAACGCTGCTTGCCGAAGCGAGCAGGTCACTTTCCACCTCCGCAACCACCCCTAACCCCTCCTTATAAAGGAGGGGGATCTAAACCACATCTGACCGCGCCAGCGTGGCGCTGCTAAACTAACCGACCCTGTTTGTCCGCAATCGGTACCCCATGATCCACAGCATGACCGCCTTCGCCCGCCGCGAAGCCAGCAGCACCCTCGGCACCTTCACCTGGGAAATCCGCTCGGTGAACCAGCGTTTTCTGGAGCCGTCTTTCCGCTTGCCGGACACGCTGCGTGCGGTCGAACACCTGCTGCGCGATCAGGCCAAGCAGCGGCTGACCCGCGGCAAGCTCGATTGTTCGCTGCGCTACGAGCCGGCCATTGCTCAGCAACTCCCGGCAATCAACGAGTCCTTGGTGACCCAGCTCAATCACCTGAGCACGCGCTTGTCCGTACTCGGTGTCGAAGGCAACACGTTGTCGCATGCCGACGTACTGCGCTGGCCCGGCGTGCTGCAAACCGCCGAAGCCGACGCTGAACAAATGCAGGCACAAGCGCTCGCGTTGTTCGACGGCGCGCTGACCGATCTGATCGCCATGCGCGCCCGTGAAGGCGAGCAGATCAAGCGCATGCTGAAAGAGCGGCTCGATGGCATCGCTGCCGAAGTGGTCAAAGCCCACGCACTGCTGCCGGAAATCAAAGAGAAAGCCCGCGAAAAACTGCTCAGCAAATTCACTGAAGCCAAAGTCGAGCTCGATCCGACCCGGCTGGAACAGGAAATGGTGATGTTCGCCCAGCGCATCGATGTCGATGAAGAGCTGGATCGGCTGACCACCCATGTCAACGAAATCAATCGCCTGCTCGACGAAGGCGGTGCCATCGGCCGCCGGCTCGACTTCCTGATTCAGGAACTGCACCGCGAAGCCAATACGCTCGGCTCAAAATCGGTCAGCACCGCAACGACGGCGGTGTCGGTGTCGCTGAAGGTGTTTATCGAGCAGATGCGGGAACAGGTGCAGAACATTGAGTAAGCGCGGGGTAGCCAACTCCGCACTGTTCCAGCGGACGACAAGTCGTCGCTGAACAGTAGCTCTTCGAAACAGAACACGTCATTCCCGCGTAGGCGGGAATCCAGAGACTTTCGCTGAGCACTGGATACCTGCCTTCGCGGGTATGACGGAATGAGAAATCTAGTTTTTCCCCACCGTTGAAAGTGGAAATGCACGCAATGACGATGACCAACGCAACCGGCAAACTTTTCATCATCTCCGCCGCCTCCGGCACCGGCAAAACCACGCTGGTGACGGCGCTGGTCAAGGACATGCCTGGCGTGATCCATTCCATTTCCTCGACCACCCGCGCCAAGCGCGATGGTGAGATCGATGGTGTGCATTACCACTTTGTTAGCGTCGATGAGTTCAAGGCGATGATTGCCCGCGGTGCGTTTTACGAGCACGCCGAAGTACACGGCAATTTCTACGGCACCTCGCGCGAATGGGTTGAAGCGCGGCTCGCCGAAGGCCAGGACGTGATTCTGGAAATCGACTGGCAGGGCGCGGCGCAGATGCGCAAGCTGATGCCGTCCTGCATCACCGTATTCATTCTGCCGCCGTCGATTGCCGCGCTGGAAGCGCGCCTGCGCGGCCGCGGCAAGGACAGTGAAGAAGTGATCCAGCGCCGGCTCGCCGCCGCCAAAGGCGAGATCGCCCATGCCCCGGAATACGATTACCTGATCATCAACGACCAACTCGATCAAGCACTGACCGAGTTGAAAGCGGTGTTTCTGGCCGAGCGCTGCAAGGCGGATGTGCAGCAGCAAAGGCATGCGGCGCAGTTGCGCGATTTGTTGCGCTGAGTTGGCGAACAAAATTTCTGACGATGGTCGGTGACGGCTGAAAATTCTCGCTTCGTCTCGTGATGCCCCCACCCCGGCCCTCCCCTTGGCAGGGGAGGCTAGGTGGGGGCATTGCCACTCTGGTATTCGACATTAAGCCAAAGCCGGCACGATGAACCGTTCGATCTGTTTTTTTACCGGCAGCGTTCTGCGAAAGGATCAAGGTACTGTGCATTGCGCTCAGCGTTGAATCATCTCGTCACTCACCCACGGCGGCGCTTTCCACCGCTCCAACAAAAAATCAATAAACACCCGCACTTTCGGCGCCAGCAAACGTCCGCTCGGGTACACCGCCCAAATCTGTGATTCATTCGCGAGCGGGTAATCGCTCAGCACCGGCACCAGTGCGCCGCTGCGTAATTCCTGGTGCATGTTCCAGATCGATTGAATGCTCAAGCCCAAGCCGCCGAGCGCGGCTTCGCGCAGGCTTTCGCCGTGGTTGCAGCGCAGGCGACCTTGCACCGGCACGGTGATCAGTTCGCCGCTTCTGTCGACAAAACGCCATTGCCGTTGTTCGTTCAAAATCAGGCAATCGTGATGGAGCAAATCCTGCGGCGTTTGCGGCACGCCGCGCGTGGCAAGATAAGCCGGCGACGCGACCAGCAATTTTTCGCTCGATGCCAAGCGGCGCGCGA
>CAMLNB010000176.1 GCA_946481205.1 uncultured Kangiella sp.
TACAGGCCCAGTCCGTTGCTGGTGACGATTGCGACCATCTTGGTTTCCCCTTTTTATTTATCGACCAAGGCTTCCAATACCCTGGTGAACATCAACGCTGCATTTATGGGCTTACCGGATGGTAGCGAGTGCGATGCAGCCGAATTCGCACCTTTCTATTTACTTTTGTCCGGAATGCCAGCAAGCGAATTAAGGGGTCGGCCATAAATTCATTGCGCGCCTCAGAATCAGCTGCAGGTCGTAAACCCTTTTGAGTCCGCTGAGCCAACGACGGATGCATAACGTAGGAGCAACCGGTAATAGTCTTCGGCCTTATCGCAAACCCGATCCGCTGTGATTTAGCCATCCAAACGCTGTACAATGCCTGCCCACTGCCGCCGGTTACCGGCCGCAAAACCCGTTCTTAGAGGTTGTACCCATGTCTGAGTACCGTGTATTCACGTCGGAATCGGTGTCGGAAGGCCATCCGGACAAGGTCGCTGACCAGATTTCGGACGCCGTGCTGGATGCCATCATTTCGGAAGACCAATACGCCCGCGTGGCCTGTGAAACCTTGGTCAAGACTGGTGTTGCGATTGTCGCCGGCGAGGTCACGACCTCGGCCTGGGTTGATCTGGAGCAGCTGGTGCGCGATGTCATTCTGGACATCGGCTACACCTCGTCCTCGGTCGGCTTTGATGGCGCGACCTGCGGCGTGCTGAACCTGATCGGCAAGCAGTCGGTCGACATTGCCCAGGGCGTCGATCGGGCCAAGCCGGAAGATCAGGGCGCGGGCGACCAAGGCTTGATGTTCGGCTACGCCACCAACGAAACCGATGCGCTGATGCCGGCACCAATCCAGTACTCGCACCGTCTGGTCGAGCGCCAAGCCGAGGCGCGCAAGAGCGGCCTGCTGCCGTGGCTGCGCCCGGATGCCAAATCGCAAATCACTTTCCGTTACGAAAACGGCAAACCGGTCGCGGTCGACGCGGTGGTGTTGTCGACCCAGCACAACCCGGACGTCAAATACAGCGACCTGCGCGAAGGCGTCATGGAGCTGATCATCAAGCAAGTGATCCCGGCGCAGTGGATTCACAAAGACACGCAGTTCCACATCAACCCGACCGGCTCGTTCATCATCGGTGGCCCGGTTGGTGATTGCGGCCTGACTGGTCGCAAGATCATCGTCGATTCCTACGGCGGCATGGCCCGTCACGGTGGCGGCGCGTTTTCGGGTAAGGATCCGTCGAAAGTCGATCGCTCGGCCGCTTACGCTGGCCGCTATGTCGCGAAGAATATTGTCGCGTCCGGCTTGGCGGATCGCTGCGAGATTCAGGTCTCGTATGCCATTGGTGTCGCGCAGCCGACCTCGATCTCGGTCAACAGCTTCGGCACCGGCAAAGTCAGTGATGACAAGCTGGTTGAATTGATTCGCCGCCATTTCGATCTGCGCCCGTACGGCCTGACCAAGATGCTCGATCTGCTGCACCCGATTTACCGCCCGACCGCCGCTTACGGCCACTTTGGTCGTACCCCGGGTGTCATCGAATACAAAGGCAAGCAGTACAACACCTTCACTTGGGAACGCACTGACAAGGCCGAGGCGCTACGCGCCGATTCCGGTTTGAAGTAAACGTTTGAAAGAAGTGTTAGCGACAACGGCTCCTGCGGGAGCCGTTGTTGTCTGTGCCAGCTGATATGAACATTAATCGCAACATGCCGGAACAGGACGCCAACCCATGGATGAACAACAGCTGCTGAATGAAATTGCGCGTGATGTCCAACCACTGCTCGGCCAGGGCCGTGTAGCCAATTACATTCCGGCGCTCGCTCAGGTCAACCCACAGCAGTTCGGCATCGCACTGGCAACGGTCGAAGGTGAAGTCTGTGGTGCTGGCGATTGGCAAACGCAGTTCTCGGTGCAGAGCGTCGCGAAAACGTTCTCGCTGGCACTCGCGCTCGCACACGATGGTGAGCAGCTGTGGCAACGGGTTGGTCGTGAACCATCCGGTAATCCGTTCAACTCGCTGGTGCAGCTGGAATACGAGCACGGTATTCCGCGTAACCCATTCATCAATGCCGGTGCCTTGGTCGTAGTCGATCGCTTGCTGACGCTGACCGGTGACAGCTGGACCAGTGTGCGCGATTTTCTGCGTGTGGAAACGGGTAATACACAAATCGATTTCGATGCCGAGGTCGCCAACTCCGAAGCCAGTTACGGCCACCGCAATGCCGCGCTCGCCCATTTCATGGCGAGCTATGGCAATCTGGAAAATCCGGTCGGTGAAGTATTGCGGCATTACTTTCAGCAATGCGCGCTCAGCATGAACTGCGCCGAACTGGCGCAAGCCGGTTTGTTTCTCGCCCGTCACGGCATCCGTGCCGACGGCAGCCGCTTATTGAGTCGCAGCGATGCCAAACGAATGAATGCAGTGATGCTGACCTGCGGCACTTACGATGCCGCCGGCGAATTCGCCTACCGCGTCGGCCTGCCCGGCAAAAGCGGCGTCGGTGGTGGGATTCTGGCGATTGTGCCGGGACGTTACAGCCTGTGTGTCTGGAGCCCAGGATTGGATAGCCACGGCAATTCGGTGGCCGGCGTCGAAGCCCTGGATTTGTTTACCACCAGGACTGGCTTATCGATATTCTGAAAGTGTAGGGCCGCACCTCGCAGCGTTTCGGACTCAGTAAGTTCATTGAGGCGAAGCCGCTACGCGGACTCCTACCACTCTTTTGCACATCGTCACGGCAAAATCAGAACGCTCAGAACAGCGCGGCCTTCAGATCGAGTTCATGATCCGGTGCACCGCGTAGAAAGCGGTTGCTGTCAATATCGATTCCGCATGCGACATGAAAGATGGTCTCAGAATAGTGCTGACCTGCCGTTGAGGCATGACGGGCATTGACCACCAAACGCGCCCACTGCCCGGGCAGAAGCCGGATCGCGTTGTGAATGGCATGACGTTCCGGCTGCCCTCCGTGTGGCGTACCGAGCATCCCAAGCACAAACGCGCCGGCTTTTTCCGGCACGATCCGCAGCACGTCGACAGTTCCGGGCACGCTGGCCAGTGCTTCGGTGCTGATTGACTGCGGCGCAAAGCCTTCCCATTCGACGAGCCGATGGCGCTGCACAATGCACTCCGCCACTTCGGGAACCATGGGAAAAGCTCGGGCGAGGCCAACCCGCTCCTTCGAACGCGGCGCACCGCGCGTCGCCTTGGTCCAAAGAATCTCAACAATCTGAATAGCAAGCAAGGCATCACCTACGAAACGCTGTTGTGTCAGAAACAACGTCGCACATACCAAACTACATGGGCGAATCCGAAGCAAGCGCTAATGATCACCGAAGAAGCACGAACGCGTTCTTTTCCGATCAAGAAATGCTTCGAATGCATGAGCGCAGCGGTAATCGGCGTCGACTAATTGAGAAGCCTGTTGCTTTGACCGACCTCATCGGAGGTATGCCGAAGCTGGGCAATCTTTTGCTCTGCTTCCTGCTTGGTCATGACATCTTGCTCTGCGAGCCAGACAAATTTATTTATTTCTTTGTCTATCTCATTTTCCGGGTTTATTTCTCCATACCACGACAGGAGCTGTTGCTTTCTCCTGGCAAAGATTTCATTCAGGACGAGGTCGTGGTCCTTCCCTTGAATCACCCAGATGGAGCCTTTATCAGCACTGAGAACCGTATAGCCCACTTTCGTAAAGTGGAACCACACCAGACATACCAGTCCTACGGGTAGCCAGATAACTCCCCCGAGTTTTAGTAGTGGTCCAATTAACCCGATTAGGCACCATAGAATTCCTACATTCCTGAGCCAGGTGTTCTCTTCTCTCCGAATGGACGTCTTCTTCGATATGTCTCCATATGCAATATCAACGCTGTCGGAGCCGGTTCTATCTTCGTAGGAAAAGCTGAGGTATTGATCGTTGAACTCGAATACATGCTTATTGGATAGTTTCTTTTGCTCGATCTGCATATTTCCCCCAAACGGGTAAACGGTTGACGCGTCTGCTTCGCGCATGCTTCTGAATCTACTTGAAGGCATTCTTGCTACCCTCACTTCCCGCGATCATGCATCACAATCGGCGTTGCGCCTACCGCAACTTCAGATCGTCGCCACCTTGATGAGTCAGGCCTCCTCATGCTGGTGGTACCGACCAAGACCTGCCTCTACTAACGAAGTACCTACCGACGGCCACCATGGCCTACATTGGACCGGAAATCATCCAGAGCTGACCATCCCACCCCACCTAGGCTACAATTGCTTCCCCGCCAGCCCCCATGGGGTTGGCGGTCCTGCCTCCCGGTCAAGGGGCGCTGCAACGGTGGTCTGTTTTGGTACGGTTGGTAAGTACCCCATCGCCAGGCTTGAACGGGGCAACTTGAGCTCAGGGTAACGGGCTCGGTTTCAACGGCGCCCAAAGTGAAAACTCAACTTGTTTAACTTTGGGAGCTGCGTATGAACGCCGTCATCAATTCTTCATTCAAAGATTTCCATGTGGCCGATATGGCCTTGGCCGACTGGGGCCGCAAGGAAATCCGCATTGCCGAAACCGAAATGCCCGGTCTGATGACCGTGCGCGAGGAGTACGCCAAGCAGCAGCCGCTGAAAGGCGCGCGTATTGCTGGCTCGCTGCACATGACCATTCAGACCGCCGTGCTGATTGAAGCGCTGGCAGCGCTGGGTGCCGAAGTGCGTTGGGCTTCGTGCAATATTTTCTCGACGCAAGATCACGCCGCCGCCGGCATCGCCGCGGCCGGCATTCCGGTGTTTGCCTACAAAGGCGAAACGCTGGATGACTACTGGGAATACACCCACAAGATCTTCACCTGGGAAAATGATCGTCACGCCAACATGATTCTGGACGATGGCGGTGATGCGACGCTGCTGCTGATGCTCGGCTCGCGCGCCGAGAAAGATCGCAGCGTGATCAGCAAGCCAACCAATGACGAAGAGAAGGCGCTGTACGCCTCGATTGCCCGCTACCTCGACAAGGATCCGACTTGGTACTCGAAGCGCTTGGTCTGCATCAAGGGCGTGACCGAAGAAACCACCACCGGCGTCAAGCGTCTGTATGACCTCGCCAAGAAAGGTGAACTGCCGTTTCCGGCGATCAACGTCAACGACTCGGTGACCAAATCCAAGTTCGACAACCTGTACGGCTGCCGCGAATCGCTGGTCGATGGCATCAAGCGCGCCACCGACGTGATGATCGCCGGCAAGATCGCTGTCGTTGCCGGTTATGGCGATGTCGGCAAGGGTTGTGCGCAATCGCTGCGCGGTTTGGGCGCCACGGTCTGGATCACCGAGATCGATCCAATCTGCGCGCTGCAGGCCGCGATGGAAGGTTATCGCGTTGTCACCATGGAACATGCCGCTGACAAGGCCGATATTTTCGTCACCGCCACCGGCAACTTCGATGTCATTACCCACGACCACATGGTCAAGATGAAGCACAACAGCATCGTCTGCAACATCGGCCACTTCGACAGCGAAATCCAAGTCGCGGCGATGAAGAAATACCAGTGGGAAAATATCAAGCCGCAAGTCGATCACATCATTCTGCCGAACGGCAATCGGGTGATTCTGCTCGCCGAAGGTCGCTTGGTGAACCTGGGCTGCGCCACCGGCCATCCGAGCTTTGTGATGTCGAACAGCTTCACCAATCAGGTGCTGGCGCAGATCGAACTGTGGACCCGTGGTGAGAATTACAAGAACCAGGTCTATGTGCTGCCGAAGCATCTGGATGAGAAAGTCGCCCGTCTGCATTTGAAGAAGATTGGCGCCGAGCTGACTCCGCTGACCAAGGCTCAGGCCGATTACCTCGGCATCAAACAGGAAGGTCCGTACAAGCCGGAACACTACCGGTATTGATGCCGTGAAAAAGGGCGCCAAATGGCGCCCTTTTTTTTCAGTTTTTCGCATTGATCATTCGGCCTTGTAAGGACACAGGCATGCGTTCTGCACTATCTCCGATAACCGACGCTACGTGGTTGGCACCCGCACAACAGCATTTTCACCAGCTGTTGCTCGCGCTGGCACCGTTACCCGATAGCGAATGGCAATGGCTGCAAGCACAGTTGAGCCCAGCCGTCTTGGCGCGAGGTGATTACCTGTGTGAAGCGGGCAAGCAGCCAGCGGCGCTGCATTTTCTGGTCAGTGGCGTCGTGCGTTTTTATTATCTGACTGAGGACGGCAAGGAGTTCAACAAGGCCTTTGCCCGTGCCGGTGAATTGGTCGGCCCGCTGGTGGCGCTCGCCACCGGTGAACCCTGTACCTATTTTGTCCAGACGCTGACCGAGTGCCGGAGTCTGCGCATCCCCTGCCAGCTATTACCAGCAATCTATGATCGGCATTGGTGTTGGGACCGGATCGGCCGGCGCATTGCCGAGCAAACCACCCTTCGCAAAGAGCAGCGTGAAAAGGAATTTCTGTTGACATCGGCCAAGGCCCGGTACGACGCCTTCAACGCCCGCTATCCCGGCCTGCAACAACAGATCCCGCAAAAGCAGATCGCCTCGTATATCGGCATTACCGAAGTAGCGCTGTCACGGCTGATTCACAGCGAACTTAACAAAGGTTAATGCCGCCACCCCGCGCTGTTATCGATACTGATGTCGTCCTGCAATTGAACAAGGAGATGTCATGTTTCAGACCAAACAACGTATCAGTGGCAAAGGTTCGGCGATTCTCTGGGCTTTGCTGCTGCTCATACTACCCACAACAGCACTGAAGGCCAGCAACTGCGAATGGTGTGGCGCGCAAGATGCACCGGCCAATGTGCCACTGACCACGATGACCATTGCCGACGCTAGCGAACCGGGTGAGCGTCTGCGCATCACCGGCACGGTGTACCAGCGCGATGGCAAAACGCCCGCAGCAAACATTCTGGTGTTTGCCTATCACACCAATGCGGCGGGTGAATATCCGCTGCGCGGTAACGAAAAGGGTAGCGCCAAGCGACAAGGTTATCTGCGCGGCTGGCTTCGCACCGATGCCAGCGGCCGCTATGAACTACTGACGATACGGCCCGGTGTCTATCCCAATGGCCGCGAGCCGGCTCATATCCATTTGACGATCAGCCAGCCTGGCCATGACGAGTACTGGATCGATGAAATTCTTTTTGATGGTGATGCGCTGCTGACCGAGCGGATTCTTGCCCGGCAGAAACAGCGCGGCGGCAATGGCATTGTCCGGCTCGAACGCGATGGCAACGGCACTTGGCAAGGCGTGCGGGATATCGTCTTGATGCACTGAATTTTCTCGCAGCCAAGAAAACAAAAGAGGCCATTTGGCCTCTTTTGTTTTTCCCTTCGCATCAGACGCGGTTAAAACGTCACGGCAATCA
>CAMLNB010000177.1 GCA_946481205.1 uncultured Kangiella sp.
CATACACCGTCACGCCAGCGACAGCTTCAGCAGCAACTACCACAATCGGCCAAGCTTGTTGCACGTCCAGCCACTGCCGCATGGCCTGCCATGGACCTTGCTGGTGCATTACGACCGGACGCCGGAGCAACAGCGGCTGATGGTGGCGCTGCGTCTGGCGGCACTCGCTTTTGTCATTTACGGCTTGGTGCTGCTGGTGCTGATCTATTGGTTGCCCCGGCTGGTGTCTGGCCGCGATCTGTGGCGCTGGCCACTCGGTCAGTACCGTCTGCGTTTCACCTGGGCTTGGCCGCAATGGCGGCTGCGCCACGCCTATGTCGATTACCAGTTCGCGCTGGGCCTGCAATTGCTGTTCTGTTTGCTGGCGCTGTTCTGCGTCGAAATGGCCGGTTGGCAAGCATTGCTGTTTTGCTTCGGTCAGACCGCACTGGCGCTCGGCAGCGGCGTGCTGTTGCTGCAATGCCTGCATCATCGCCGGCCAACTCCAGTGGACGTTGTGCAACGACCGCTGCTGACCGGCGCGGTGTTGGCGGCGACCTGGCTGCTGATGCTGCTCGCAGTTGGCTGGCACTGGTGGGCGCTGTTGCTGGCCTTGCTGCACCTGCTCTGGGTCGGTTTGGTTTATCTGCATGAAAGCCCGCAGATTCGCGTGCGCGCGCCGGATGTGCTGCGCCAACCACTGCAGCAACGGATTCAAGCCATGCAGAACCTGGCGCGTCGCGCGCTGGTGCTGCAACGGCGCTGCCTGTGGCGCGACAGCCGACTGAGCCAGAGCAAGTATGAGCGCCGCTATCTGTCTTGTGTGCTGCTGTTGTTGCTGCTGATTGGCGTCGCGCCGGCGCACCTGTTCATGAAGAAAAGTCTGCAGGTGCAGCAGCAAGCCAAGCTGCATGATGACCTGCTGACTTTGACCGAGCAATTAGATCGCCGCGGTCGCGCGTTGGTCACCAAAACCCGGTTGCTCGAACCGACCTGCAGCGATCATCCGAACTACCTGCTGGCAATGCCGGCACCGCATGATTTCGGCATCGCCGGTGCCAGTCATTGGACCGTGCAAGCTGTGGCGGCACCGGCGGCGGTGCCGGCGTCTGCATCGGGACTGCCGCCTTGCTTGCAGCCAGCTGCGCCGAGCCATGCTCGCCATCACTTGCATTATCGCGATGTTCTGGCGGCAACGCCGGAAGCCAGCGCGTTACAGCTGCGTGCCGAACGCCAAACGGCTGTCGGAAGGCAAACGAGTGCCGTGCGCGATGAATCGGCAGCGGAGCCTGATATCGAACCGATTCCCGATCTCAGTACCGCCAGTGATTGGTTCGAGTTGCTGGCATCCTTGCTCCCACTCGATCACTGGCTCGGTGCTGCTTCCGGATTGGCACCGATTAATGCCGATTGGGGTAATGGCTGGCAACGCAGCAGTGAGCAGATCCGGCCTGACGCGATAACGACCAGCACAAACTCGAGTATCCGCTGCAAGGACGCCGAAAGCAGCAGTGATTGCGTTTCCTTGGCGTTGCCGTCGATTCGCTACCGTTATCTTCACGCGGTGACGGATGTCAGCCGGGCCAGCGCCAGTCTGTTGTTTCTGCTGCTGGTCTGCGCGGTGATCTGGCTGCTGGCTCGATTGACTGCCGTGCAGTATGCCGGTCTGCATCGCTCACGTGCGCGCTACCTGCAGCCGCAACGGCCCGCGCGGCGACCGCAACACTACGTACTGATGCAACCCGCCTTGACGCAGCAAAGCTGGCGACAATATGCCGATGACCACGGTTATCTCTGCTGCAGCATTCGCGACACGTTGCCAGGCAGCGGCACGATTCTGTTGATTGGTTTGGAGGCCGAACTTGGCGATGACACGCAGCGGGCAACACTGCTCAACAAACTGGAAACCGCGTTGTGTGACGACAGCGCTGCCCGGCGCATCTGCCTGATCTCCGATTGCCAACCGCTGAGCCGGCTGTTTCAACCGGAACAGTACCCGAACCTGCTGGACGACAAACCGCTGAGCGCTTATCAGCGGGCGCAATGCGCGCGCATTCTGGCCAGCTGCGAGCCGATTGATCGTATCGAGGAGTTGCCGAGCACGCCGCTGCCGAGTGCGCTGACCTTGCCGACCGATGCATCGGGCAAGCATCTTGTTGCGGGCCTTATCCGGCGCGAATGCGCGCTGTTTGAGCCGGAGCTGTGCTGGATCGAAGCGGAGCTGTTGGAGCAGCACCAGCGCAGCCTGCTCAACGAAGATGGCGTGTTCCGTTACGTCGCCAAGAAAGCGCAGTTCATTTACCGGCACAAATGGGAACAATGCTCGATACCGGAACGGCTGGCGCTGTATCACCTGGCGAGTGGCTGTGATCTGAATCCGGCGACGCGTGCGGTTGGCGAAAGTCTGCTCAGCCGCGGTTATATCCGGGCCGAGCCGTCGCTGCAGATTGCTAATCGCAGCTTCGCCGAATTTGTCAGCAACGCCGAGACGCCGCTTCAGTTCGAGCAATGGGCAGAGCTGCGGCCACATGGGCTCTGGCACAGCATACGGGTGCCAATCCTGTTGTTGCTGGTAATGCTGCTCGGTTGGATCGCCTGGACCGCGGGTAGTACGTTCTCGACGCTGACAGTGATCATCGGCGGCGTACTCGGTTTGATGACGCAGATGATGAGTGGGTTGTCATTGCTGCGCAGCCAGTTTGGTCAGCCATCAGCGAAATGACGGAGCGTGAACCTGCGCTGCGTGTCAGGATTTTTTCTTGGCGCGCGGATGGGCGCCATCGTAGATTTTGGCCAGATGCTGAAAATCCAGATGCGTGTAAATCTGGGTGGTACTCAGATTGGCGTGACCGAGCAGCTCCTGCACTGCGCGCAGATCGCCCGAGCCTTCGAGAAAATGGCTGGCACAGGAATGACGCAGCTTGTGCGGATGCACCCGGGAGCGGATGCCGAGTTTGCGGCCCCACTCCGCCAGCCGTTTGCCAATCTGGCCGTTTGACAAGCGATGACCGCGTTGGCTGACAAACAGCGCTGGCTCATCGGCCGCGACAATCAGCGTACGTTGCTGCAGCCACGCGTCAACGGCATTGCGCGCTTTACTGCCGACCGGTACCTCACGGATCTTGCTGCCCTTGCCCAGCACGCGCAGCAGCTGATCCGGACGTGGCCAATCGGCAACATTGATGGCAGCCAATTCCGACAAGCGCAAACCGCTGCCGTAAAACAATTCGGCAATCGCGCGATCACGCTGTTCAATCGGCGCGTCGCCACCAATGCCGTCGACCAATGCTTGCGCTTCATCGACATCCAGTGTCGCCGGCAAACGCTTGGGCGCTTTCGGCGCGCGGACGCCGGCGGCCGGGTTGTCAGCGGCCAGGCCTTCCTTGACCAGAAAACGAAAGAACGCTCGCAGCGCCGACAATTGCAACTGCAGGCTTTTTGCCGCCAAGCCCTGCTTGTGCCGATCACCGATAAACGCGCGAACATGAAACGGTTGCCACTGCGCGAAGTCGGACAGCTTTTGTTGTCGGGAGAATTGACAGGCGGCCTGCAACGCCCGGCCGTAACTGTCGAGCGTATGCGGTGACTTGCCACCGGCGCCGGTCAGCGCCTGAACGAAGCGGCTGACCGTAGCGGTGAGCGCATCCTCAGCGGATGCGGTTACTGATGTGGGGTTGTTCAATGGCGCGACCATGACCATACCATGCATGCAGCGTGTTGCTGCTGACAGCGGCCAGCATGGATCGCGAGCGCAGCATCAAAGGATGATGTTGCCAGCTTCGTGTTGCTCAATTTCGCGACCATGGCGGCGCAGCAGCGCATCAAACAGATTGCCGATCAATTGCAGAAACACCGTGCCCATCTGCGGGACAAAGCGGTCACTGCTGCGGCTGGCAATGGCGATCACACCGCGCTCAGCGCGCGGGCCAAGTGGCAGCAAGGCCACCGACTGCAGATCCGGTTTCAGTTCACCGAACAGAAATTCCCGCACCGGCTTTTCCAGCAGACCGCAAACCGGCTCGCCATCAGGAAACTCGCAGCCAATCGAGCCCAGCAGAATCTCATGTTCGACATCGCGGGCACCGGCCGGAACCGGCAGCTGGTGATCACAGAGCAGCGCGGCAAAGGCATCGCACTGGAAATCGGCCAGCAATTGCTGGCGCAGCAGCTGCAGCAACTGGGCCGGTGACGTGCTGTTGATCATGATCAGCGCCAGCGCCAGACACTGGCTCAGCAGGCGTTCGTTCTCGCGGGCGTTGCGCAGCATGTCGATCATCTGGCTTTGCAACTCACGGTTGCGGTCACGCAGTGATTTGACCTGACGCTCGACCAGCGAGATGGTGCCAGTTTCATGCGGCACATTCAGCTGCATCAGCAAATCGCGATGCTGCAGAAAAAAATCCGGGTGCTCACTCAAGTACTGGGCGACATAGGCGGCGCCAGTCAAGGTACTTTCTTGTTGTGGAGTTTCAACCATGTTATCCCTACCCACCATTACGGATTCCAGAACTGTTCACGAGCATTGCTGAGTGCTGCAGGCAATGCCGCCGCTGGCATCGTTACACCTCAATCTGCCCTTCATAAACCAGCTGTGCCGGCCCGGTCAGCTGCACCACTTGACCTTCACCCGGCCAGCGTACCGTCAACACGCCGCCCGGCAACTGCACCTGCACTTTTTCATCAAGCAAACCGCGTTGGCGGCCGGCGACCACTGCCGCACAAGCGCCGGAACCACACGCCTCGGTTTCACCGACACCGCGCTCGTAAACGCGCAGTTTGATATGGCCGCGATCGATCACCTGCAGAAAGCCGACATTGGTTTGCTGCGGAAATACCGGATTCTCGCAAATGGCTTTACCAACGCTGGCTACCAGCGCGCGCTCGACATCGAGCACCTCGAGCACGGCATGCGGGTTGCCGACCGACAGCGCGGTGAACTGGGTTTCGACGCCATCAAGCAGCATTCGGTGTTGCGGACCGGGGCCGACAAACTGCATCGGCACTTTTTCTGTGTCGAAGGTTGGTACCGCAATATCAACGGTGACCAGACCATCGTCTTCAATCTGCAACGTCATTTCACCGGCGATGGTGCTGACCCGAATCCGATTCTTCCAGGTGAGACCAAGATGACGGACAAAACGGGCGAAACAGCGGGCACCGTTGCCGCACTGCCCGACTTCGCTGCCGTCGGCGTTGAAGATGCGGTAATGAAAATCGACTTCCGGCGAATACGGCGGCTCGACCACCAACAGCTGATCAAAGCCGACACCGCGTTTGCGATCGGCCAAGCGTTGCAGGGTGCTCGGCGCCAGTGCGATCGGTTGCGAAATGCCATCGACGACCATGAAGTCGTTACCGAGGCCCTGCATCTTGGCAAAATTAAGCAGCATCGCGATCGCTCTCGCTGGCCTTGGCAGGTTCGGCGGGCTCGGTAGGCTCCGCGGGTTCGACCGCCTCCGGCGCATCGGCGGGCTCGGCTACCGGCGCTGCGGCAGGCGCCGGGGCGGGAACCGGTTCACGCGGCAGGTACAAATCGCCTTTCTGGCCACAAGCGGTCAGGCCGATCAGCACGGCGAGGGCAATACAGAAGCGACGCATCGGGGGCACATCCAGCTCGGGTAATGGCGGCAGTATACAGAGCCGCCGGCGCCGGCACAGCGCGCAATCGTGGCCGCTTCGGCGTCTGCCGGGCTGCCGCCGGGGCAGTGCCGGCTATGGCACAATGCCGCGGTCCGTTGCCGGCCTGTTGCCGCCGCTGAAGCCCCAGCTGAACCCGAAACCGAGCCAGCCCTTTCTGTCATGAACGAAACCGAATTCAACCGTCAGGTCGATGCGACCCTGCGGGCCATCGAAGATGCCATCGACGCCAACGGCGCCGATATCGATTACGACCAGCAAGGCGGCGTGTTGACGCTGCAATTTGCCAGTGGTGCCAAGCTGATCTTCAGCCGGCAGCCACCGCTGCGCCAGCTCTGGTTGGCAGCGCCGAGCGGCGGTTTTCATTTTGATTGGCGTGATGGCCGCTGGCAGCTCGCCAGCGGCGACACGCTGACCACATTCCTGAACCGGGAAGCCTCGCGGCTGGTCGGCGAAACCCTGGAGTTTGCGCTCTGATGTTGCCCTGCATTGAAAAAGAACCGAACCAGCCGGCCATTGCTTCAGTGATCTGGCTGCATGGCCTCGGTGCCGATGGCCATGATTTCGAACCGATTGTGCCCGAGCTGCGGTTGCCAGCCGATTTGCCGATCCGGTTTATTTTTCCGCACGCACCGGTGCAACCGGTGACCATCAACGGCGGCATGGCGATGCGCGCCTGGTACGACATTCTCGAAGCCAATCTCGGTCGTCGGGTTGATGAAGCTGGTGTGCGCGCCTCGGCCGAGCAGGTTGCGCAGTTGATCGAGCGCGAAGTCGAGCGCGGTATTCCGCATAACAAGATTGTCCTGGCCGGCTTCTCGCAAGGCGGCGCCATCACGCTGTTCCTCGGTTTGCGCTATCCGAAACGCTTGGCCGGCTTGCTGGCGCTGTCGACGTATTTGCCGTGCCCGGAAACCTTGGCCGCGGAACGCTCGGTCGCAATGAAAGATGCGCCATTGTTCATGGCACACGGCAGTTATGATCCGATTGTGCCGCCAGCATTGGCGCGCGATACCGAACGCCGGCTGCGCGAGCTCGATTACGCGCCGGTGTTTCAGGAATATCCGATGCCGCACAGCGTCTGCGGACCGGAAGTGCAGGATATCCGCAACTTCCTGATCCGCGTGCTGCGCTGAACCAAGCAAGCTAAAAGCGGTCATTCAGTGACGGCAATCATCTGCTGGTGGCGTGGCTGATCACGCCTGTGAAGGAAAACCTCGATGGCAAAACGCAAAAAGAAAGTCGGCTGGCTGCCCTGGGTGTTGATTCTGGCGGTGGCTGGCAGCGCCGGTTATTTGTTCTGGAGCAAGATGGAGCGCGCCAAAACCGTTGCCGCCAACGGCGTGATCGAGCGCTGCTATGAGCTGCGTGCTGGTGAAACCATCCAATACAAATTCAAGGGTGAAGATCTGGTCGCGTTTGATATTCGCCGCGGCGGCGATGGCCTGTTCTCACCACAGCTGCTGCCGTTCGATGAAGGCGAATTCACTGCCGACAGTAACGACGAATACTGCCTGCGTTTTGTCAACGCGCTGGACCGGCCGCAACAGATCACCTGGTCGGTGCTGCGGCAACCGAAAAACTGATCCCGCCGCACCACACCGAAACTGCCACGGAGGCAAGATGAAACAGGGACGAATGAAACAAAGCTTAGTGAAACAGGGATTGCTATCAGCACTATTGCTGGCCAGCATCGCCAATGCCGCTGA